>CANQTT010000029.1 GCA_947626855.1 uncultured Bacilli bacterium | reverse complement strand
AAAAAGCTCTTAATTCCTTATAAACAAAGGGATTGAGAGCTTTTGCTTTTTTAAAACTGTCAAAGTCAGGATTATATCACTGCTATGTCAAATGTCAAGTGTAAATAAATAGTTAAGAAGAAACTTCGTTTACATTCTTTTCAATTACCGAATATCAAGCTCTACATTCACAATTTTAATTTTATTTTTACGGTCTTTTTTGAGTCTTGAAACCACTTCTTTTTGAATCTCCTTTGCTATCTTTAATGACGTAGATTTCGGTAGTGTTATGATTAAATGAGCTTTATAATATCTTCCATATTTAATTAATTCTAGTTTTTCCACTTCTACTTTTGGAACTTTTTTGACATGCTCTTCTACTTCTTCTAAAACGGTTTTATCACATTCTATTTCTCCTAATAAGTTTAAAATATTATTCTTTAATAACGCAAACGATGCTTTAAAAATTAAAAAGCAAACAAATAAACTAGCCAGTACATCCCCATAGCGAAGAATAGGATATTGTTCACTGAATTGAAGGAGAAGAATAACGATTGCAATTAAACTGGTAGATAGAAGGTCTAATTTTGCTTCCACAATATTTTCTTCTAGAACATGACTTTTAAGACGCTTATTGCGTCTACTCATCATGACAAAAAGGAAAATCTTGATAAAAAGGGCGAGAAAGACAAAACCAAGAACCAAAAGAGATACATCTTCCCCAGAGACATGAAAGCTTTGGGTAAATAATAACATTCCTACAAGGAATAAAAGAACACCAATAAATAGGTTGGTAATGTATTCGACTCTTCCAAATCCATAGGGATGGTATTTCGTAGGCCTTCTACCGGCAATGATTGATCCCATTAGAGCAATCATATCTGTGATAGCATCACAAAAGGTGTAGATACTATCTGAAAATAGGGCATGAACATGAAAAAAAGTGCCACCAATTAATTTTATAATACTAATGATGATATTGAAAAAAGAATTAAACAGTAAGATTCTTCTCTCCTCTTTCATAGCCAACTCCTAACTATCTAATGACTTTGGAATATAGTTTTTTCCAAGTGCTTCTACATAATGTTTAACTTTTATTTCACTCAATTGTTGCCAATTTTCCATATACCAATCAAAATTTTCATCATTTGTCATGTAACAGGCTTCATACAAAGCTACATATACTTGAAACCAAATATAGGGAATATTTATAATCATTAAGGAATTATCCGCTGAAAAAGCTTTGCCGTTTCCTTTAGGAATTAAAGAATTATCTATTTTTCTCATGCCATAGATACGAGTCCTTTTCACCTTCCTAAACGGATATACTGTTTCCCATTCTTTGCCAATTTCGTAAACGGGTTTGAATTCTTTTAATCCACCTTGATTTGTAAGAATAATCTCCCACCCACTTCTTGCTTGAATATTCGAGCCATTGTGATGATTACTGTAAACATATCGAGAAACAGATCCTAAATATCCTAAGGCATAACCACGTCGTTCTAGTTTGGTTAATTTTTTAGAACCCATCATAAGTCCTTCGCTATCATCCTTTCGAAGAATAGCAACTTTTAAACCATGTTCCTCGTATCTTTTTTTCTCATATAAAGAAATTAGTAAATTCAAATTTTTTTCTTGCATTTTAGGATTTCTAGCACCGAGATCTATTCCACCATGTCCTGGATCAATTACAATATCATATTCATACTGAAAATCGGCAATCTCTAGCATAGGAATATCTCGGCAAAAAGAAACACTCACCAATTTATCCCCCACTTTCGCACGAACAATTCTTCCCTTCTGTTTGGTTTCTTCTATCATTGCCATTTTTTGAGAATTCAGAGTTAAATAATATGTACCATTTGATTTCGATTTAAAATCAAGGGAAATATTAACTTTTTGCTGATACTTTCCAACAGGGGGAATTTCAATTACTTCTTCTTGAATTGTTGACTTCAATCGCATAGAAAGGTTCGGTTCTAAAAAACGAGTGGAAATCGAAAAACAAATTCCATCTGGTGTAAAATGCATCGCTTCGATACATTTTACTGCCCGCCTTTTTAATAGATAATCTTTTAGTTTCAATGTACTTCACCTACTCTACTGATATTATTTTACCACATATTAAAAAAAGCAGAAATGCTTTTTCATAAATACCATAATTTTTGTTGATTCTTTCTAACTTCTTTAATGATTCCTCCCCCTAAACATTCTTCTCCATCATAGAGAACACAAGCTTGACCAGGGGTAACCGCTTTTACTTTTTGTGGATATTTTACTAATAAAGTACCATCTTCTAAATATTCTAATTCTACCTTATTATCCGGTTGTCGATACCGAAACTTAGCAGTACAAGAAGTAGGTCTTTTATCACTGATAAAATTAACCATGTCTACAATACAGGAATCACTCAATAAATATTCTGTATTTCCATAAGAAATATATAAAATATTCTTTTTTAAATCCTTTCCTACTACAAACATTCTTTCTTTAGAGCCACCAATATTTAGCCCTCTTCTTTGTCCGATAGTATAATACATGAGCCCAATATGTTTGCCAATCACTTCCTGAGAGTCGATTTCTACAACGTCTCCTGGTAAATTAGGAAGATAATTCTCTAAAAATTTCGTAAAATTTCTCTCGCCAATAAAACAAATACCCGTCGAATCTTTTTTATCAGCTGTAATCAAGTGATGCTCTTCTGCTATCTTTCGAACCTCTTTTTTCTCAAGTTCTCCAATCGGAAATAGTACATTTTCTAATTGTTCTTTTGTGACTTGGGAAAGGAAATAGGTTTGATCCTTATTTTGATCTAAAGCTCTCAATAATTTTCCATTTTCCATTCGAGCATAATGTCCGGTAGCGATGAAATCAGCTCCTAATTTTTTGGCTTCTTTGGCAAACATATCAAATTTGATATATTTATTACACATGATATCGGGATTAGGAGTTCTGCCCTTTTCTAATTCCTCTAAAAAATAAGTGAAGACATAGTCCCAATATTCTTTTACGAAATCGATGCGATGAAGGGGAATTGATAACTTTTGACAAACTGCTAGAGCATCATTATAATCCTGTTCTTGGGGACAAATAGAATTTTCCAGATCCGGGTTTCCTAAATAATCTCCATTGATACTAGTATCCCAGTTTCTCATAAACAAACCAATTACCTCATATCCCTGTTGTTTTAAAAGAATAGCAGCTACACTGCTATCTACTCCTCCACTCATTCCAATTACTACTTTTTTCACAATATCACCAACACTATTATTATAGCATATTTAAAATGTATTTCAATAAACGTGGAGTTAGGAATGTCTCAAAAATAGTCGTCATAACAACTATGACAAAAGAAATAATTAAAACCAGTAAATATCGGTTCATAACGAGTTTAAAATCTAGACTTTTTCTTTTCATAATGGAATGAACAATCAAAGCCGATACTTTCATGGCATAACTTCCTAAATAAAGATAAATAATAAGCATAATGATTTGATGAGGAAAATTATAGAGAAAGCCCATAATCGTACCTTTCCAACCATAGCTGACAATAAAACTAGAAATAGAAAAGCTAACAACAAAGGCTTTATAAAAGACAATGGCAATGACAACCATTAAGCCAATCACAGAAAACCCTAAAATCCAAATCGCTAACATAAAAAGGCAATTGATTAAAAGATTACCACGAAGAGCAACTAAATAATTGGCTGGCTCTATTTGTTCTAAGAAGGATTGTAGAGTATCAGCTACTAATGTTTTATCCGTAGTACTTAAAACTGTCATATAAAGAGCTCCGGTAATAATACCAATAAAAGTTATGAAAGATAAGAATACGACTACTTTTTTATCTACAGCGAATAGTTTGTCCATTATTTTTTTCATTCTCTCACCTACTTCACTATATGCAATTGTAAAAAACATATTCCATTTTTTAAAAATATGTTATAATAGTTCCAGGAGATGAGATTATGAGTGCAACCGTAAAAAAAGTATTAGTCGTTATCTTAGTATTAGCAATGGTAGGCCTATATATTATCTTACCTGCCATGACTGCTGGTCTATAAAAAAAGAAAAGAAATCCAAGCGGACGTCTTTTCTTTTTATTTTGCATTTTTCTGTAATAAATCTCTAATTTCTTCTAAAAGAATTACTTCATCAGATTTTTTAGGTTCTTCTTTTTTCTTTTCTACTTTTTTACCAGATAGTTTATTCATCACTTTAATAATCATAAAAATGCAGAAAGCGATAATGAGAAAGTCTAAAACGCTTTGTAAGAAGGCTCCATAATTAATAACGGAGTCTTTTATTTTTAAAGTAAGCCCCTTTGAAAAATCAATTCCTCCACTGATAACACCAATAAGTGGCATCAATACATTATCTACTAAAGAACTTACAATAGCACTAAAAGCTCCTCCAATAATAACACCAACAGCTAAATCCATGACATTTCCACGAGCAATAAATTCTTTGAATTCTTTTAACATACAACACACCTCTTCCTCATTATATCAAAAAGAGGGTAAGAAAAAAAGAGTTAATTACTCTTTTCTTGGTTCATTTTTTCAGCTTTTTTCTTAGCACGACATTCTTTACAACGAACAGGTTGATGATCAAATCCTTTTTCCTCATAGAAGTTTTGTTCTCCTACGGTAAATAAGAATTCTTGACCACAATCTTTGCAAACAATCTTGATGTCTTCTTTTTCCATGGCTACCTCCTTATTAGTTTGATTAAATAAAGTACATCTTTATAAGGAAGTATTCTTTATCAATCGAACACATTATAGCATAAAAAAATTTTCTAGTCAACGGTTAAATCCGTCTTAAATAGAATTCGTAATCATCACAAACTTTTTCTAGATATTCTCTCTTTCTTAAAGCCTCTAAATATTCTTTAGGAATATTATTATATCCATAGAAAATACCTGCCATAGCTCCTGCTACAGCTCCTATGGAATCGGTATCTCCTCCGATATTTGTTGTTGCAATCACACACTCTTTAAAGCTATTAGATTGTAAAAAGCACCAAAGAGCAGCTTCTAAAGTATCCACTACATAGCCAGTACTTCGAATATCATCAATTGTTAATTTCATAAAATCAGCATTCAAAACACGATCATATTTTTCCAAGGTATCGACGGAAAAGCTACTGTAGTCTAATCCCCTAACTTGGGAAAGAGCAGAAAACTTATTATTTCCTCGTAATAGATTCATGACATAGCGAACATAGATGTAGCATCCACAAATCGAAATTTCATGAGCATGAGTAATAGAAGAAGTTCGCTTGACGATTTCTAATATTTTTTTATCGTTACAGCGTTGTACAAGACAATAATAAGCAATCGGAAGAATTCTAATGAGAGAACCATTTCCATTATCTTGCATACTATTTAATCCGCATTCATAAGGTTCCTCTAAATGTTGCGTATAGCGAACTAAGGCCTTTAACGTCGTCTTTCCTATCCCAAATGACTCATTAATAGAACAGAACTGATTGGCCGTAAACCATCTAACAAAATTATCGGCCATCGCCGTATAATTTAAGCCACTTTTAGATAAGGCATCCATGGTAGCAATCGTTAAAGAGGTATCATCACTCCATGCTCCTTTTGGAATTCCATCCCGAATTCTTGGTACCATTTTTAAGACTGGTTTTTCTAATAAATTTTCTCTTCTAGCAAATTCTGTTGGAACACCCATGGCATCCCCAATTGCTTCTCCTAGTACTCCATCTTTGACATGATACATATTCATCACCATTCACTCATCACCATTATAAATAAAAATAAGAGTTTTTTCAATATCCTTTTTCTAAGAAAAAAACTTCTTACAAAAAAGAGAGCTATTTTAATAAGAACCCCACTTCTTTGTCCAAGAAATGAGGTTCCTAACAATTCACCAATAGTCTTTTTTACTTCTGATATAGCAAATTTCCCTTGCCTATTTTTTAAATTTAATGATTTGTGTATCAATCTATATTTCTTTTTACATTAATTTTCACTATTTTCTTCTGAATTAAGGTAAGCATAATGTTCCTCCGCCTGAGCATCAATATCTTCTACCAACTTGCTAAAGTCATATTTTAATATCTTGCCACTAATCTTCTTAGGGAAAAGTTTGCGTATTGATTTTTCCAAAGCGTTACCATCTGTTGGCTCTTCATACTTTACAACTTTATCATCTTTAAAAGTAAATTTATATTGTACTACACGACCTGAAGAAGTAAATAATTCTCCATCCTTCACATAATAAGATTGTGATGCAATCACCATATAAGCATATTTATATTCATTCTCTTTTGAAATTCCAAAGTCCTCGTATGATACAAACATCTGATAGTCTTCATCCTGTTGGTGCAAATCATAATCATTCTCCCGCAAATATTCAATAGCTAAATCATATAAATAATCAGAATCATTTATAAAAACAGTATCATCTTCATCATTTCCAAAAAGCAAGAAATAAGCAATAAAACAAATAATGAAAAAAATTACTACAAAAATGCCAATGAACAATTTTTTCTTCAAAGTAAACACCTCGCTTCTATTAAGAATTCTTTGCTTGATCTACTGACAATACGAATACCTTAGTATTAGGGTATTCCTTATATAAAGTGGCAAGTGGTTCTTCTTTTCTCGCATTACTATGTGCACTATAAGTTATGGTATCTTTCGTGTTTCCCGTTTTTCCATCAATGATAATCATATGGTCAATATCGCCATCATTTTCCCAATCACATCCAGCAGGATCCCCTACTTTAAAATCTGAATAAGAAGAGAGGGCTACACACCATCTGTAGTCATTCCAATGTTTAAAAAATGTATCGGCTACTGACCAAGAATTCGAATTATTTTTGTCACCATTTTCATCCCAGAAATACCAGTTCTTAACAGATTCCTTTATAATATTACCAACGAGTGGCCAATGATCCTCATAAATTTGAATCATTCCGCCTTCATATAAAGCCTGTGAAACAAAATTTGCACAATCTCTTGAACCGTCTGAATTCATTTCCTTATACTTAGTAGTGTTAAAACTATTCGCCCACTTTTTTGCGTAATCTACAGCTTTGGTTGGATTATATCCATTGGAATATGTAGTTGAAACTGTATTCATTACCTTACTTTCCTTTAAGTTTTGATATGCCATTTGTTCTTGAAGTATTTTTTCTTCATCTAGAGGCATTAATAAATTTAATTCATATTCTAACTTTGTCGCTGCATAGTTTGAAGAAGATAAGTTTTGGGGTGATGAGTTTTTTTGTAATTTCATTAAATTTTTAGCTATTTCTATTTCTTCATTTTTTTTAGCATTTTCATATACATCTATCAAGCCTCTTAAAGCTGCAGCATTAGCAAGATTAATACTAGAATCATCTATGTCCCAATCAGACATAATATAAGCTTGAAGAGACTGGTTATCAATATCAATAGAATCAATACCAACTTTTAAAGCAAAATAGTTTAGTTCATTTTCATACTCTGCCATTAAGTATTGCTTAGCCGCAGACATATCTTCAAATTGCTTATAATACCTTACAGTGATTCCATTTACCATTACATTACTCGGAACTATAGTATGTAATGCTTTCACTTTTTCCATTGCTTCGCTTGCTGTCAACACTTTTCCAACTGTTCCTTTTTCTAATGCATTAACTTTTACCGTCGCGAATGATAAAACCATAGTAAGCATCAATAACATAACTATTTTTTTTGAATTTTTTCTCATATAATTAATTTTTTCCTCTCTTTCAATTCTATCTTATAGAATGATCTATAAAAATTAATTTTTAATGCCAAACACCACCTTCTTTCATCATATTTGATTCTCTTTGTATTCATTTTAAAGATAATCCGAATTTTGCAAAGAAAGATAAAATTTTTTTCAGTTCTATTCTATATGGCAATATATTTTAATAGATGATCATTTATTAAAATATCATAATACTGTAGTCTTCATCAAACAGTTTTTATGAAAATAAATCCAAAAACTATCTAACAAAATTATCAGCCATCTTTGACATGATATATATTTACCAATATTATATATATAAATAAGAGTTTTTTCAACATCCTTTTTCTAAGAAAAGAGCTTCTTACAAAAAAGAGAGCTATTTTAATAAGAACCCCATTTCTTTGTCCAAGAAATGAGGTTCCTAACAATTCGCCGATAAGTCTTTTTTACTTCTGATATAGCAAATTTCCCTTGCCTATTTTTTAAATTTAATGATTTGTGTATCAATCTATATTTCTTTTTATATTAATTTTCACTATTTTCTTCTGAATTAAGGTAAGCATAATGTTCTTCCGCCTGAGCATCAATATCTTCTACCAACTTGCTAAAGTCATATTTTAATATCTTGCTACTAATCTTCTTAGGGAAAAGTTTGCGTACTGATTTTTCCCAAGCATTACCATCTGTTGGAACTTCATATTTTACAACTTTATCATCTTTAAAAGTAAATTTATAATCTAAAACGCGGCCTGAAGAAGTAAATAATTCTCCATCCTTCACATAATAAGATTGTGACGCAATCTCCATATAAGCATATTTATATTCATTCTCTTTTGAAATGCCAAAGCCATCGTATGATACAAACATCTGATAGTCTTCATCCTGTTGGTGCAAATCATAATCATTCTCCCGCAAATATTCAATAGCTAAATCATATAAATAATCAGAATCATTTATAAAAACAGTATCATCTTCATCATTTCCAAAAAGCAAGAAATAAGCAATAAAACAAATAATGAAACAAATTACTACAAAAATGCCAATGAACAATTTTTTCTTCAAAGTAAACACCTCACTATCATTAAAAATACTTTATTTAAACTGTTACCAGTATTTTTACAATATTATATATAAAAATAAGAGTTTTTTCAATATCCTTTTCTAAGAAAAGGTCTTCTTACAAAAAAGAGAGCTATTTACTCTCTTTTTTCTGCTTCCTCTAACATATTGGTAATTAGTATCCCGTATCCCTTTTTAGGATCATCTACTACTACGTGTGTTACTGCCCCGACAATATATTCTCCCTGAATAATTGGTGAGCCACTCATTCCTTGAATAATGCCACCTGTTTTCTCTAACAATTCTTGGTCGGTAATTTGAAAGACGATATTTT
Source organism: uncultured Bacilli bacterium (assembly GCA_947626855.1). Taxonomy (GTDB): domain Bacteria; phylum Bacillota_I; class Bacilli_A; order RF39; family UBA660; genus UBA5578. The sequence goes on along the minus strand of CANQTT010000029.1, from coordinate 11,951 downwards.
TCGTATTATCCTTTGTATTTCTAATCTTTTTAATTTCAATATCAAATTCTTCTACGGTATCCCCTTCAATTACCGTTCGTATTTTCGCATCTCCTACTTTGATATCCTCTATATTGGCAACCTTATATAGGTTATCCTCTCTAACTTCTCGATCATAAACACCAAAGATCCCTTTATTCGTATTCTCAGAAATACTTCCTAAAAGAGTAGATGGTTGGAAACTAGCGTTTTTTTCTCCTGGTACACCATTCCCACTTTTCTTAATCCCTCGAATGGTAGATGGGAAAATAATACCAGCATGAGATTCTACCAGTTTTCCACTCGTTGAATCGACGATTTCATGACCTAAAGCTCCAAATAGTTTCGTATTGGGATCAATAAAGGTAAGCGTTCCAATTCCCGAAATCGTATCTTTTAAATAAAGACCAGTTTTATGATTTTTTAAGGTTAGAAGAGTTGTCATCTCCTTCTCATTTCTCATGTAGCCTATTTGAATAGTTTCCTCCCTATTCTTGGAAAGAAAAGAAGTAATATCATTCATAGAAGACACGGACTGACCGTCTATACGAATTATCTTATCTCCAATTTTTAAACCAGCTTCTTCGGATGGATTCACACCATCTATTTCATAACTACCGATTACAAAAACTCCATCCATTTGTAATTGAATACCAATATTCTCTCCACCAGCGATAAGATAATCAGAATAAGCAAGTACATGGCAAGGAAGAACCATAAGAAGCAGAAGCAAAAGGAAATTTATTTTTTTGATCATAAAAAACTCCTTATAGGCTACAATATTAATATGAGAAAAGTCTTTTAAAGTATACGAAAAAGAAAAAAATACTGAATGGTTTCCCTTCAATATTTTTTAATTTTATCTTATGGTAACTTTTTTGATATTACTAATTTTAAACTCTGGATTCGAGCTAACTGTCTTACAGTACTCGCAGCGATTACCAGAGAGTGGAGCTCCACAGTTTGGACATTTTGTAGAATCATCGTGAGCAAAATCTTTTCGGAATGTTACTTCAAAGGTTTCTGTCACAGGAATTTGGCGATTTCCACTAAGAATGTCACCCTTATGATTGATAGTATAACTAATATAAGATATCTCTATCATAGCTGATAAGGTTTGTTTTATAGAAGTACTATCTAGTTCATAAATAATAACATTTTTTCTTGTAATTTGTTCTAAAATCTTCTTTTTTCCTACTTGCAAATCTAAACGAATTCCTGTGTAATAGTTTTGATAGAGTTGCTTCGTACTAAGGGACTTCATAACAAAATAATCTAAATTGTTATAGGCGGTTTCAAATTGCCAAAAAAGATTATAGAAGTAATTTTTTAATGCTTCTAAATCATCGGTATGAAATTTTTCTAATTCCGCTCTAGAGACATCTACATAGCAATTTTTAGCTAAATTTTCTAATTCCTTAAAAGGATCCATTACAACGTTTTGTTTAAAGAAACGATGAATGTTACTCCTTCTTATGGCATCACTAATCATCTTAATGATAAAAAGATTAAAAAACAAAACAAAGAATGGTAAGAAAAAGAATGCGAAATCCGTTGTTAAAAATAAAATAAAAAAGGTAGTAATGATAATTATTAAGAAAAAGATTGCTATAAATGGTATCATTCTATTACATCTCCTATTATCCTTTTAAACTACTGTTTAAAATATCTGTTTTTCTTTTAATAGAATCATGAAGTTCATCTTTGATCATATAGGTATTCACTTGTTTATCTGTAAGGTGAAAGTAATTTTTTACAATGGAAATCATATTTTTTTGACGATTCTTGATAAATCTCCGAATCTCTGAACAATTACTTTGCCATACCGAATAATCAAATCCCCATCGCTCTTGATTTCGTCTCATCTCCGGTTCAATGACTTGATAGATTTCTTCAAATTTGGCCATTACTTTTTCTTCGGTAAAAACATATTTTAAATCGTAGAAAAAGATATCTAAAAATTTTTGCCTAAATTTTTCATTGCTCATTAAAGCTTTAATAAGGCTATTATCTACTTTAAAATATCCAGTTCCTTCTTCATTTAATAGCCAAGTTAAATAATTAGCTGGGGCTAGTCGAAAGCCATAGTCTAAATCATAAAAGATCATTCTTAATTTATTGTTAGAAATAGCAGGATGATTGAAATATCTAGTATTTCGAATATCTATATTATTTGTATAGAATTGTCCTACTAAGAAATCGATGTAATTATCAATATCTAGATGTTTTTCAACGTATTCATAAGACTGATTATCCGTTAAATCGTGAGATTGGACATAAGCGAGTAGACTTTGATAATCCTGTCCACTTCCTTCATCGACTTCTCCTTCTATTTTTACGATATTTGTTCCCTCTTGAGGAACATTATAGTGGCTAGAGATAAAGTCGTCATCTATTTTCTCTCGTAGATAATAAATTCCCCAGTAATTACCATTAATATAAAGAATGACTGGCTTATAGGCTTGAACATCGACGGTTGCAGCCATTTCCATGACAGCAGCTGATAATTCGTCTCGTAACATCGAACCAGACATGTCCTGTGATCCACTTCTTAGAACGAGAGTATTATAGGATACTGTATCTCGATTTTCAAAGACTTTGTAAGATAACTCTTTTTCGCCATATTTGGATGAAAATTTCAAAGCATAACTTTTCTTATCTAGTTCTCTACTCTGTCCTCCAAATAATTTTAAACCACAATCAACTGAAAAAGAACCATTCTTTTCATAAAATTCTACATGGGCGGGATAAATTAAAGACCAAGAATTGTAATTCGTATGCAGTTGATCTAAATCCCAATTATCTAAACTCAAAGATACAACAGGTAACGTATGATTTTCATTAAGAACATAACTTCCTGTTGTGATCTCACTAGATGCTTTCTCATCTTCATAGGCAATCGCTCGAACTACCGTTGTCTTAGAAATCGTGATTGGTCCATGATAGCGATTAGAAGAACTTGTAGGCTTGCTTCCATCCAACGTATAATAGATATTTCCCTCTCCTAGAATTTCTATTGTTAAAGATTCAGAATTTTCATAAATTCCTGAGGCAAGAGAGAATTCTGGACGAGAACTGATTCCTATCTGACCTTGACCATTTCCTTTGGAAGGAGTTGGGGTTGCAAAATAATAAAGTCCATTTCCTGCTCCTCTTCCATAGCTATAGCCATTTTTTATCTCTGGCAAGTAAATCGCATCGACTAGTTCCTCGCCATGGTACAAGTATAAAGTTTCTTTTTCCGATACTTTAAAATTCAAGTGATAATTTCCTTTGGTAGTCAAAGAAGGATTTCCAGAAGCAAATACGACAAAAGATTCATGGGGAGCTAAATTCACATCAGGAAGTTCATATCCTTTTGTCAACTTTTCTTTTTCCGTAAGGGCATAGTCTTTTAGAGAAATCGTATGATTCGTGTTATTGTATAATTCAATCCAATCATAGTAATTTCCATCTTTCTGTCGTAAATATCGATCATTGGAAGGCATGATTTCTTGTATCAACAATTCTTCTTTTTTGGATAAGGTTTCTAAATAGGCTTTTCGGCCCGAAGAATCATTAGAATATCCTGGAGTAATATCAGAAGTTTCTCGTAAAGAAGAATTTTTTCTTTCTATGGCATAGCCTTTCTCCTGAACTTGATAAGAGAAAATATCCACAATTCCCTCTTGATGAGATAACAAAATCGTTCCTTTTTCTTTCTCTAAAGTAAAATTCGTATGTCCCTCTTTCTCTATTTTCGTTGGATACACAAGATAAAATTCACCAGGATTTAAAACGACATCTGGTAATTTCCATAAAAAGGGAAGAGCAGGATCGTTTGATAAATAGTAATCTTTTAAAGAAATTGGCTCTTCTCCCCTGTTTTCTAACTCGATATATTCATAGAAGGAACCATCCTTTTGATAGATTCCTAAATTGTTTGGAAGGACTTCAGAAAGAACAAGCGAATCTTCTTTTACTGGAAAATTCTTAAGATAACGAATTCTTCCCATTGTCGTATTAGGATAACCAGGAGTAATTTCGGATGTTACAATATAATCCTCTTTTTTAGCAAAAGATGTATTTTTAGGAATAGGCTCAATCGTTACTGAATCCACTACTTTTCCAGTCTGATCTTTTAAGGTAATCGTTTCTTCTTTCTTTTTATCGAGAGCAAAAGGAAGATAAATGTCATCCTCTTTAGCAACTTCTTTCCCTGTCAAGTAGAGAACTAGATATCCTCCCTTAGGAATTACTTTGTCAGAGAACGTATAAGTATTATTCGTTTTCCCATCGGTAATGGTATATCCTTTTAGAGAAATATCATGAGATTCCCCATTATATAGTTCAATCCAGTCATAGCAGTTCCCTTCTGGATCCGCATAAGCTCCTTTATTAGATGTCATAATTTCATTGATGATTAACTTGGAAGGAAGAACCTCTTGACGAGTAGGCCAAAACCAGTCCATGAAAAGAAAAAGAAGCATAAAAAAGGACATTGTCCCTAATAGAATTCTTGATTCTTTCCATTTCTCTTTATCCCATAGATGCATATTTTTCCACCTACTTTTTGTTCATTATATCATATCTAACTTTTTTCGTAAACCATAGAAAAGGTTCTAATAAAACACCTTACAAAAAAAAGACATTGTTTTGTCTTTTTTTAGTCAATGCTCACTAAGTGAACAGTCTCAACTCCATCCTCATCTTTTAGCTTAGAAATTTCATCAGCGGTTTCTTTCGAAGCGATTTCAAAGGTAAATTCGACCATATCATCTTTATAAGATTCCGTTTTAAGGATACATTTTTTTCTCTTATTCATTTTTCTTAAGATAGCATCGGCTTTACTCTCTCTTGCCTTAATTACTAATAAGTATTTTGTAGTTGCTTTAAAACTTGTCATGTAACTAAGGGTATAGAAAATACCAAGCATTAAGGTAGCTGCTAGAGTAACTAAATAGAGTCCAGCTCCAGACATAATTCCTACGGTAATCGCCCAAAACATAAAGATGGTATCAACTGGGTCTTTGACAGCTGTCCTAAAACGAACAATAGATAAAGCACCAACCATACCTAAAGAAAGGGCTAAATTCGAATTAATTGTTCTAATTACTAGTGCTGTAACCATAGATAATAAAATGATAGATAAGGAAAAGGATTTCGTATAAGATACGCCTGTATACGTTTTCTTATAAATAATATTAATAATAATTGCGGCAAGAAAAGCTATTAATAAGGAGAAAAAGATATCTCCTGTTGATAGAGAACTAGTAAATTCTTCAACAACACTTTTCTTAATCATATCTAAAAAGCTCATGTTATACCTCCTTCTTTTCTCTACATAAAGCAAATTTAGAAACTGCTTGACGAATCATGGGAATACTCATAATTACGTGAGCAATATGGCTAGGAATTGCCTCATTAAATTTTACTTCCAAAACAACTTCGCCTGGTTCTAATACCGGAAAGGTTAAAATATTGGGATCAAATAGATCTTGCTGAAATCTCCCGGAACGAATATCTTCATCAAAAGTAATTCTCGTCTCCTCCACAGGAAAGGTATAGGCCAATCTCTTATAATCAACAATAACAGACGGTCTAATCTCCTGTAATTTTTGTTTGATTAAAAACTCACTCAATAAGGAATCCCCAGACAAATCTATTTTGGAAAAATCACCATTCATAAAATCGAGACATTGTTCTTTGGTAATACGCGTTTGTTTTTTATAAGTTAAATCCCGATTTTTTTCTTTTCGTTCTAGACGAATAAAGGAATCATCAAAATTATAGATTCGAATACGATACTTTTCCCGCTTCTCTAAGCCATCTATTTTTTCATAATAGGCATTATCATCGGGATCATCAAAATATAAGCTTCGAATAAAATACGTAGAATCATCATTTACAGAGTTCCGATCTACTTCCATGAGAAGGGAAAGTCGATACTTCAGAATCTCAGCTTGACTCTCATTAATAATAAATTTTAATTCATGTCTATATTGTTTTTTAGCCAAAGTACTTTTTCACTTCCTCACTACTCAAATTGAAAAAACTCTTCGCCTGTGAAATAACATACTCTCTTCTCTTTAGTAAGTAGTTCTTTAATATTTCACAGCTCTCCGTCCAATCTTGATACGTAAGTTTCCAACGGGATTGATTTCTAGCCATTTCTGGTTGAATTAAATCCACCAATTCTTGATAACGTTTCAAAACGTGTTCATCCGTCCAAACATTTTTAAAATTGTAAGATAAACGCTCTAAAAACCTTTGTTTAAAATTCTTATTGTTCATCAATCCTCTAAGCATACTATTATCATAATAATGTTCTCCCATCCCCTCTGGATTTAAGAGCCATGAGAATTGATTTCTATCATAATGATAAAACGCATAGTCAAAATCATAAAAAATCATCTTTAATTTTCCATTATCTACTTCAGGATGTGAAAAAAATCTAGTATTAACGATATCATTATTAGTAACAAAGATTTGTCCAACCCAGAAGTCAATGAAGTTATCGATATCCAATCTCTCAGATACGTATTGATAAGCAGAATCACTAGACATATCATGGGTTTGAATATAACTTCTAACATTATAATAAGTTCTAGAAGCTCCTACTGTTGCCACATTATCAATCCGAATGATATTACTTCCCTCTTCTGGTACTTCATAGTGATGAGCAATAAATTCTTCGTCTACTTTTTCTCTTAAAAAATAAACACCCCAATAGTTTCCATTGATATATAAAATAGTTGGCTTATAAGCCTGGACATCAACGGTTCCATAATCATCCATAATAGAAGTCGCTAACTCATCCCGAATCATACTAGAAACGCTATCTTGAGAACCACTTCGAACGACTAAGGTATCATAGGAAACGGCATCGCGATTCTCAAAGACACGATAGTTCAACTTAGAAGGACCATATTCCGAAGAAAACTTTAAAGCAAAACTCTTCTTAGGGATATAACGAGTTTGCCCTCCAAATAGTTTTAAACCACAATCGAGGGAAAAAGAACCATCCTTTTCATAAAATTCTACATGAGCATTTACGGTTGTAAAAAGATCCGGATTAGAACTGATGTATTGAAAAGAAGAATTCGGTAAACTAATGGATAAAACAGGAAGAGTATGATCCTCATTGATAATATAACTTCCTGTTACTACCGCACTCGCTTTTTTTTTATCTTCATATGCAACTGCTCTTACAACAGTTGTTTTATCTAAAAGAATGGGACTATCATATACTTTAGAATTCTGGGTAGGAATTGACCCATCTAAAGTATAATATATAGTCCCCGCTCCTTCTAATTCTAGTGCAATCTCACCTTGATTATTATAAACACCAGGCTTTACACTGAAACTTGGTTCATAAGCAATTTCTAATATTCCATTTTGATTATTTCTCGCTAAAGGAGTTGGCGTAGCATAGTAATAAAAGCCATAATTAGAGCCTCTTCCATAGCTATAGCCAATTGGAATATTGGATACAAATACTGAATCTACTAAGACATCATTTTTATATAAATAGAGGCTTTCAGATGGTGAAATTTTGAAATTCGCATGTTGATATTTACTATTAGAAAGATTGGTATCACCTGATGCCATAATCACATAATACTCATGACTTTTTAATTCTACATTTGGTAACACATAAAGTTTTTGATTGTCGTCATTATTGGTAAGAGCATAGTCCCCTAATTGAATCGTATGATCCGTATTATTATAAAGTTCAATCCAATCATAATATTCTCCACCATTTTGCATCAAATACGTCCGATTAGAACTCATAACCTCATTAATCATTAAATCATTAGGATTCTTTCTTTTCTCTTTTACGTATTGTTCCATTCCTTCATTTGTATTGGCATATCCTGGAGAAACGGTACTAGACTCTCTAAAGCTTCCGTCAGATAAACGAATCATCGCAAAGCCACCACTAATATCTTCATACGTCTCTTCTTCTACCACTTTATCCTTTTTCGAAAGGATAACACTACCAGATTTTTTCTTAAGTGCAAAAAGAGCATGATTTTCGCGGTCCAACTCTGAGGTATAAATTACATATACTTCTTGTGGCTTTAAAGTAATATCTGGTAAACGGAATAAGAATGGTCGTGCTGGATCATTAGAGACGAAATAATCTTTTAAAGAGACTTCTTTCTCTCCTTGATTTTGAATTTCAATATACCCATAGAATCTTCCATCGATATCTACATTTCCTTTATTATTTGGTAAGAACTCCGTAATAACGACATCATCTGCCTGTTTTCTATTGGTTAGATAATTCTTTCTTCCTTCTTCGTTATTCGCATATCCAGGAGTAATCTCTGCTGTTGCAACCCAACTTCCATTTTCGTTTCTTGCCATTACTGTATTTTTATCAATGGAAAGAGTCTTTACACTATCTACTACTTTACCAGATTTGGTTTTTAGGGTAAGGGTTTCTCCACCGGCTTTATTCAAAGAGAAATTCGCATATAACCCTTGCTTATTCGTACTAGCTAAATAAACAATTAAATATTCTTTACTTTTAATCGTAACAGAAGGAAAAATCCATTTCGTACTTCCAGAATCAGCATCGCTTAAACCATAACCGGATAAATCGATATCCTTAGCAGAACCATTATATAGTTCAATCCAGTCATAAGAATTTCCATCTGGATCATTATAAGCCCCTTTATTAGACGTCATAACTTCATTGATAACTAACTTATTGATTTGAATAGAACCAGAACCTAACCCCTGTGTCTCTATTTCTTTCGGAGAGAGGAACGATTCCACTAGCACCAAAACAATCACTGATAATATCATGATACAGACAGTCGTAATATTCTTTTTAAATTTTTTTCGATCGAATCTTGCCATATTCTCTCCTATCTACGTTACTATCATACCATACATTTTTTCATTCGTAAAGAAATTGATTGAGTTATTCGACAAATTTTGATATAATGTTTAAGATTTGAGGAACGGATGGGATAGAATGAAAAAGAATAAAAAGAGAAAAATTAAAAAATATGTTATCTTTAATATTGCTAGTATTATCTTTGTTTTTTCAGTTGGGATCTTTTTTTTGGGAAGAATGATTTATGCTAAAATAGAAAGCGAAAAACCAGTTACCTATTCTTCTATTCTAAGAGAGCGATTAATTGAACAAAGTGAAGAAGATTTCGTTGATAATGCTTTAGTACTAACAAATGGCATCTACCGTTACGTTGGTAAGGTTGACACTAATTATGTAAAGTATAAAGGACTTATCTGGAGAATTCTTCGTATCAATGAAGACGGTACCGTTTCTCTCGTAACAGAAGAAACCATTACCTCTTTAGCTTACGGAAATACGATTAGAAGTAATATCTTGTCTTGGTTAAATAAAGAGGATAGTAATGATACAGGGATTTTAGAAACAGCTCTAGAAGAAAAGGATGACGAATTACAAAAAAATTTAGTCTGCATGGATGATTTTAGAGAATTAGAATCTGCTGGATGTTTTGAAAAAAATTACGATTATAAAATCGGTATTCTAAGTGTCTATGATTATTTAATGGCAGAAGGAAATGAGAACTTTTTAAACAATGAAACTTATTTCTGGACTTCTAACACTTATGATGCTACTTCTTCTTGGTATGTATCAGATAGTGGTTTAGTAGGAACTAACAGTAATTCGACAAAATATGGTATTCGACCTGTTATAACCATTTCTGGGGACATTTCCATTGTAGGTGGGGAAGGAACAGTAGATTCCCCTTTCCTATTAGAGGAAAGAACGGTAAATACCTTAGAAGATCTCTATGTTGGAGAATATCTTACTTTCAACAATACCTTATGGAGAGTAGTATCCAAAAATGCTAATAAAATGAAAATAGTTAGTGAAGACTGTCTAAAAGATGAAGACGGAGAAGATTGCTTAGTCATGCCATATTCTAGCTATGATAATACTCCTTCCCTAGGAGAAGAGAATGTTCTTTCTTATTTAAATGATACTTACTATGATAGCTTAGCCGATTCTAAGTTTTTGACAAACGGTGTCTTCTATGCGGGAAGTTATTCCTTAGAAGAAAATAATTATCGGGATATCTTTCTCTCTCAAGTTTCTTTCCCTATCGGCATTTTAGCGGCTTTTGAACCTTTCGCTTTTGAAATTCCAAATACTTTTTTAATGACTTCTAGTGTCGATAATGACTTAAGTATTTATACGGTAAATGATAATCACAGTCTATATGAAAGTATGGTAACAGAATCCTATGCGATTCGCCCTGCTCTCTATTTAAAATCTGATATACAAGTAACAAGTGGAGATGGATCCTATCTATCACCCTTTCAATTAGGAGGTACCCAGAATGGAGAATAAAAAAAGAAAAAAGAATTCAAAAGAGCAAGAAGAAAAAGTGGAGATAGAAAAAATAGAAGAAGAAAAAAAAGAAAAGAAAAAGAAGAAAAGAAAAGTTCCTATTCTCACCATTATCTGTGCTACTTTTGATATCCTTGTCTTGATTTTCTTCTTCGTCGTCTATGGCCCTTTTCCTGGCTTTCGAAATTGGTGGATTACAACCGCTATGGCAAGTGGCCATCATAAATATTTTGCCAATACTCTATATTCTAAAGCTACGATTGATGAAGTGTTAAAGAATAATACCGTTGTAGAATCTGGAGCAAATACAAATATTGAAGAAATTATCTTCGATGGTAGTGAAAAGGATTCTTATGAATCTATCTACGAAGAGCAAATCTTAAAAAGAGATGAAGGAAATGACTTATATAAAGTAGTTGAAATCGATGAAAAGGATTATAAAGGCTTTTTAGTAGTTATCTATGATGCTTCTAGAGTTTCTCTTGTATCCTCTTCCCGAATTCAATCAAATGGTCAAAAACTAACTGCTTTAGCAAAAGAACAAGAAGCGATTGTAGCAATTAACGCAAGTGGTTTTTCAACAACTAATAATGGACTTGTTCCAACAGGAACTGTTATTCAAAATGGAAAAGTAGTTTCTATTGGGGGAAGAAATAGACATGGTGGAGGTTTAATTGGTTTCACAAAAGATCATGTTTTAATGCTTACAACGGAGGGAGCTCAAGCTGCTATTAAAGATGGTATGTGGGATGCCATGACTTGGGGACCTTTCCTAATTGTCAATGGAGAGCCAAATGATGTTGTTGGAAATGGTGGTTGGGGAGTTGCCAACCGAACAGCCATTGCTCAAAGAAAAGATGGAATTGTTCTCTTCTTAGTTATCGACGGCCGTGGGGCTAATGATTCCGAAGGAATCTCTATTGCTGACATGATTCCTCTCCTTCAAAAATATAAAGCTTACAATGCCGCTAATCTAGATGGTGGTGGATCTTCTATGTTGGTTATTAACAATGAATTAATCAACAATCCTAGGGGTTATGGATATACAGGAGAACGCTATATTCCAAATGCATGGATTGTCAAATAAAGAGAGTTTTCTCTTTTTTGTTTGTCAAAATCTTTTTTTCTTTCTTGACAGAAGAAAATGAAATAAGATATGATAAATGCGATACTAGAGTTTAAATCTTAAAAATAAAGATATCCTAAAAGGTAGAAGGTATAAAAATGTTTAAATCAAATGTAAGTTCAGGGGCAATGCAAAAAACTCTTTAAAACTCACAGAAACTTCTGTAAATGTAAACTTTTATCAGTCAGAAAATTTTCAACAGAGTAATCTTTCTGTCGATACAGCAGAAACTGCTTATTATCAGGATGAGGAAGTAGAAAATTTTCAAAAAGTAGAAATTTCCTATGTTCTAGAGCCTCATGAAACACTTCTTTCTATTTCTTCAAAATTAGGGATAGAAATAAAAGATATCGAATATATCCTAGTAGTTGGAAAACCTGTCGCACCAGAAAATTTGAGTCTGTAAATAAATTTGTGTAAAGTTTAAAATCCTTTCTATGGTAATATAGAAATATAAAACCTAGGAAGGAT
>CANQTT010000028.1 GCA_947626855.1 uncultured Bacilli bacterium | reverse complement strand
TCGTTGAATTCTAAGTAAAGTGCACAATTAGATGCAAAAAGGATGAAAAATTGTGTTTTCAAAAGAAAATGCACTTTTTTAAAGTAATTTTTATGATAATAAGTATAAAAAAGTAGATAAAAGATAGGAAAAGTGGTATATTATCAATTGTGAGAAGGAATTATTCCACGCAAAAAAGTGTAGGAATTGTACAATTTTTAAAAGAAAGTGCACAACGCCCACATTGTATTTTTATGTGAGATATGGCAATTTATTTGTCAAAAATTGATATTTATAATGGGTGGTTATAAATATCTTTTTTTTAATTAATATTTTAATAAAGAATCATTCAGTATAACATCATCAGGTTTAATATAATAACAATTAAGCTTTTTTAGAATATATTCGTCACATAGAAACAACATTGCTTCATAAGGCGACTTCCCATTTAAAGAATCTCGGCATAAACTGTTAATGTTATTCATAAATAAATAACAATCTTCTTGAGTGATGCTTTTAAAAGAAGAACCTTTAGGCAAGATATAACGAATAAATTCATGATTTTTCTCTATACCGCCTTTTTGCCAAGAAGCTGAAGGATCACAAAAGAAAAGATGAGTAACATATTCACCGGTTTCATGAATGTATTCAATATTATTAACATCAAAAAATTCATGGCCATTATCAGTAAGAATAATGGGGAAAAGATTTTTATAATCCTCTTCAGGTATAAAAGATTGAAGAATTTCAAATATTCTAGTTACTTCATCAGTAGTTTGAGATTCAAGTTTAAATATAAGCATAAAATTAGACTTTCTCCAAAAAAGAGTAAGAAAGCAATCAGGCTCAGTTTGTATTCCTTCAACGGTATCCATTTCAACAATATTTAAATAAGGATTTTTAGAAATATAATCTAAGAAGTCAGAATATTTTCTATTGATTAAAATTTCTCTTTCTTTACGAGTCCTTCTATTAGGATTGTTTTTTCTTTTTTTATATTTCACAATTCTAGGGAAATCTAAGGGACCAAATTCGAATACGCCATTGTTAACATATTTATAAAAGGAACTTTTACTAAAATCAAGAATATCAGGATGATTAATATATAAATGATTTATAGTTTGACCTTTTTTAACAAGTGGATGGATAATTTCATTTATTTTATAAATTTCATCGTAGTTTAAATTAATACCTTGTCTAGATGATTTAATTAAATCATCATATGTTTTTTGAGCTTCTCTTGCGTAATAAGTCCATCTAATCTTTCTACAACCACTTCTAGATTTACAACCATTACAAACATAAGGTGAATGTTTTAATCTTTCACAAGATAAATCTAAATCAGGATGATTAATTTTATAATTATTCCAACTAGATGGTTCAGAATATTTTTTGTTTCTATCTATTTCTCTTAAAATAGAAGAGTGACATCTATTAATTTCTTTAGCAATTTGATTGATAGATTTATTATCATTTAATCCATCTTCAATATTTTTTCTATCTTCATAAGATAGATGACAATAATTTGCCATAGTATATAATGCCTCCTTCATATGACAAATAAATTGCTTGAAAGATATTATATATGATTCTAAAATTAACTGCACAACTTCTGTGCACTTCCAAAAATAATCTACCAATGCCAAAAAGTAGGAAATTACTTTTTGGTTTTTTCTTTCCTATCTTGGGGAATTATGCTATAATAGTAGTAGCTGTAAAATGTGGAGGTAACATGAATTATGAAGGCTTAAAAATTCCTAACCATGTTGCTATCATTATGGATGGAAATGGTAGATGGGCAAAGGAAAGAGGAATGACTAGGAGTGAAGGACATAAGGCTGGCTTTTCCATGTTAAAAAAACTAACTGAATACATCTTTTCTCGTGGTATTAAAGTGTTAAGTGTTTATGCTTTTTCAACGGAAAACTTTAAACGTAGTAAGCAGGAAGTTAATTTTTTAATGAACCTTTTTGAAACGAAGTTTAAAGAGTATGCGGATATCGTGAAAAAGAAAGGTATTCGAGTTGTTTTTTCTGGAAAAAAAGCGTCCCCTTTACCTGACAAAGTCATTCGTATTATGCAGGAAATTGAAGAAGATACAAAAGAAAATAAAGTTGGTATTTTAAATCTTTGTGTGAACTATGGAGGACATTTAGAGATCGTAGAAGCTACTAAGAAGATTTGTAAACTAGTTCAGGAAGGAAAGCTATCTTTGGAAGAGATAACCGAAGAAAATTTTTCTCATTATTTATTTCAAGATTTACCGCCTATCGATTTTATGATTCGTACAAGTGGTGAGATTAGAATTAGTAATTTTATGTTGTATCAATTGAGTTATGCAGAGATGTATTTTTCAAAGGTATATTTTCCATCTTTTGATTGCCAGTGTTTTGATGATGCTATTTTAGCATATAATAAACGTAATCGTAGATTTGGAGGAATTCAAGATGAAAACGAGAATAATTAGTGCAATCGTGGCTGCTTTCATAGCAATCCCCCTTATGATAATAGGGGGAACACCTTATACCGTAGGGGTAGTAGTTTTAGCGATGCTTGGACTAAAAGAATATTTAGATATGAAGGAAACGAAAAAAGAATTGCCAATGCTTATTAAATTAATTGGTTATTTAATGATTCCAACTATTTTATTAACTGTTCACGTAGATGAACAATCTATGATGACCATTGATTTTCGCATCTTGAGTGTATTATTTTTACTAGTATTACTCCCAATGGTATTATTCCACGAGCGAAAGATTTACAGTATTAATGATGCTTGCTATGTATCTACAGGAGTCTTGTTCATAGGATTTTCTATGTCTTATTTATTGACTTATTATCATATGAATCCGGCTTTACTTGTCTATTTATTACTTGTTACAATCTTTACGGATACATATGCTTATTTTACAGGAAAATTAATTGGAAAAAATAAACTCTTAGAAGTGATTTCTCCAAATAAAACGTGGGAAGGTTCAATTGGTGGAACGTTAGTGGGAACCATCATCGGTGTGCTTTTCTATCAGACAGTTATTAATCCAGAGGTTTCTTTGATTCCTCTCATAGTGATTACCTTCTTGCTTTCGGTGATCGGACAATTGGGAGATCTATTTTTCTCTGCTATTAAAAGATATTATAATAAAAAGGATTTTTCAAATATCATGCCAGGACATGGTGGTATTTTGGATAGGTTAGATAGTATTATTTTTGTGATGTTGGCGTTTAGTTTATTTATAACTTTGTTATAGGAGGCAACAATGACTTTAATTTATTTTATATTGATCTTGGGAATTGTCGTTTTTATCCATGAATTAGGACATTTCTTATTTGCTAAAAAAGCGGGAATTTATGTATATGAATTTTCGCTAGGAATGGGACCTCGTCTTTTTAAATTTAATCGCAAAAGAAAAGTAAAAGGAAAAGATGGAAAAGTTACTTATGAACCAGATGAAACAGATTATTGTATTCGATTATTGCCAATTGGTGGATATGTTCAAATGGCAGGAGAAGAAGTAGAAGCTGATGAGTCTATTCCTGCGGACAGGAGATTACAATCGAAACCATGGTTAAGTCGTTTTATGACGATGGTAGCAGGAGTTATGTTTAACTTTTTATTGGCGATTGTTCTTTTATTCTTTATTGGATTGATTAATGGAGTTACCCTTGATAGTACCAAACTTGTCAATATAGACTCTAGTATCTATCCTACTTTAAAAGAGGGTGACCGAATTGTTAAAATCGGTGGCAAAATGGTTAATAATTATGATAAATTAGCCTTAGAATTAACCGTTCAAGGCAATAAAAAGTTCGATATGGAAGTAAAACATGCAAACGGAAATAAAGAAATTGTTCCTGTCGAGCCGAAAGAAGTTTTAGATGAAAATGGAGAATTATTAGGATATGATTATTCCTTTCAAGTCGATGGAGATGACTATCATAGTTTATGGGGAGCTATTCGTTATGCTTTTGGAAAGTTCTTTAGCATGATTGAGCAAATGTTCTTTACAATTCTTTATCTATGTACGGGTACTTTGAGTATTAAGATGTTATCTGGACCAGTAGGAATTTTTAGTGTAGTAGGTCAAGCTGCATCTGGTACTGCTCCTTTTCTAAGTTTGGTTTCTCTTTTAGCACTTATCAGTGTTAATGTAGGATTTATTAATTTACTTCCTTTCCCAGCCTTTGATGGATGTCATGCTTTATTCTTAATTATTGAAAAAATAAAGGGAAGCCCTGTTAGTCCAAAGATTGAAAATACGATTCATAATATAGGATTTTTGTTATTGATGTTGTTGATGATTTATATTACATATAATGATATTTTAAGATTGTTTTAGTAGGTGAAGATATGCTTAAAGTGGAACATATTACGAAATATTACGGCGATTTCTTAGCGGTTGACGATTTATCTTTTGAGGTACAAGAAGGAGAAATTTTTGGCCTTTTAGGAGTAAATGGTGCTGGAAAAACGACTACTTTTCGAATGATGATGGGACTTTTAGATTATCAAAAAGGAAAAATTACTTTGAATGGAAAGCCAATTGATTACCGTGTAACGGATCAAATTGGCTTTTTGACAGAGGAAAGAAGTTTATTGACGAAGCTAACGGTTAAACAGCAAGCTATCTTTTTTGGAGTTTTAAAAGGACTCTCTAAGAAAGAGATTTTAAAACGGTTAGACATTCTTCTTGAACGTTTTGAAATTTCGGAGTACAAAGAGAAAAAGATAAAAGAGCTATCAAAAGGAAATCAACAAAAGGTTCAATTTATTACGGCCATTTTGAACGAACCGAAACTTCTTATCTTAGACGAACCTTTTTCTGGACTCGATCCTTTTAATGTAGAATTGTTTAAAAAAGAAATTCTTCGTTTAGCCCAACAAGGAAGCATGATTATTTTCTCTTCTCATCGGATGGATCATGTAGAATTATTTTGTAAAAAGTTAGTCATTTTAGTAAAAGGAAAATCTGTGATCGAGGGGTATATCAAAGATATCAAAAAAGATTATCGTAAGAAAAATATCCTAATTAAAGGTGATGTTTCCAAAGAAGAGTTATTAAAAATAGGGGGAGTTTTACAAGTTCTAGAAAAAGCGGATGAGTTAGAAGTAAAAATTGAATCGGAGGAAGTTGTCCAAAGTGTTTTTGAATATGTTAAGAATCGAAAAAACATTACGAAATTTATGGTTGAAGAACCTAGCTTACAGGAAATCTTTGTAGCAAAAGTGGGTGAAACTTATGAAAAATAAATTACGTTTTTTAGTAGGTGTTAGCTTAAAAAGAAAAATAGCTACAAAATGGTTTTTTATCGTCCAAGGATTACTCTTTGTTCTTGTCATAGGGCTTTTAAACTTGGATGTCATTGTGGATTCTTTTGGCGGAGACTTCAAAAAGACGACTTCAATCTATGTCGTTGATGAAACCGAAAAAGTTTATGACATCTTTGAGGAAGCTTTCCTATTAAATGAAAAAACGATTTATGGGGAAGAAGAAAGTAACTATCAGATTACAAAGATTTCAACCGTAGAAGAAAAGAAAGAATTGGTAGGAAAAGAAGGAGGAATCATTGTTCATATCCTTCCTTCTTCTGACAAAGTAATCGAGGTAGAATTATTATCTAAAGAGACAATTGACACGTATGCTTATAATCTTTTGAATAGTTCTTTAAATAATGCTAAAGTAGTAATAGCTATGGAGGAATTAGGTCTTACTACGGAGGATTATACCAAAATTATGTCAGATGTCTCCATTACGACTTCTCTTGTAAATGAACAAGAAAAAACAGAAGAAGAGGGAATGGAGATGGTTATGTCCACTGTCTTCCCAATCTTTATTCTTCCTGTCTTTATGTTGACATTATTCCTTGTTCAAATGGTTGGTGCTGAAGTCAATGATGAAAAGACAACGAAAGCCATGGAAATTATTATTTCTAATGTTTCTCCTAAAATTCATTTTTTTGCGAAAGTCATTGCTGGAAATCTATTTGTAATTACGCAAGCTTTATTGCTTTTACTATATGGAGGAATAGGTCTTTTTATTAGAAAATTGTTGCGACCAGCAGAATCTATTCTAGGCGAAATAGGATCTATTTTAGGGTCTATGATGGGAAGTTCTATCAGTACGAAATTACTTTCTTCTTTACCCCTTATCATTGTCCTAATGCTTTTAACTTTTGTTGCATATGCTTTATTAGCAGGAGTGTTGGCTTCTATGACAACGACAACAGAAGATTACCAACAAGTTCAAATGCCAATTATTATTCTTTCTCTTTTAGGCTATTATTTGGGAACGATGGCAGGTATGTTTAAAGGATCTATTTTAATTAAAATTTGTTCTTTCTTGCCATTTATCTCTTCTATTTTATCGCCGTCTTTGTTAGTCCTTGGTCAAATAGGAATGGTAGAATTGATAATTTCTATCGGTATTATGATTATTACAGATTATTTGCTTGTAAAATATGGACTTAGAATTTATAAAGTAGGCATTTTGAACTACTCCTCAAGCGGATTATGGAAGAAAATGGCGAAAGCATTAAAAAAATAATTCCATTAGATAGGAGCTTATGGTTCAAAAAATTACAATAGGAGAATTACAAACTTATCAAAAAATGGGAGGAATCTTAATCGATGTAAGAGATCCTTCTGAATATTCACAAGGTCATTTACCAAACTCTTATAATATCCCGTATCAAATTCTCTTACAAAAAATTCGTAATTATCCGAAAGATACTATTTTGATTCTCTACTGTTCAACGGGAAAGAGAAGTCGGATAGCTTCGCAATTATTAGTTAGTATTGGCTATCAGAGAGTTTTTGATTTAGGAAAAGTTTCTTGTGAATAGAAAAATATCGAAGAAAAGAAGACGAAATTCTTCTTTTCTTTTATGTTATAATAGAAGTGGTGAAAAGAATGGAAGAAGTACTTGTACTAACAAATAGTAAAAATAAAAAAGGATATTTAGAAGCCAATAGTAAACAATTATTTGTACGAAAAGTAATGACTTTTGAAGAATTGAAAAATAAAAAATATTACTCTTATGATGAAAGAGCTATTTATGACCTTATGAAAGAAGAGAAAATTTCCTATTCCATTGCTCAACTCTTTTTGAAAAACATGATAGGATTAAGGGATTTAAAAGAAGAAAAAGTCCAGTCTTTAAAGAGAATGGAACACTCTTTAGAAGAAAAGGGGATTCTTTTGAAAAGTCCACTTTTTTCGTCTTTTATGATGCGTCAAAAAATTTTTATTTATGGACAAGAAACATTATCGAAAGAGGAGAAATCTCTTTTAGAGGGATTCTCTTATGAATTTATCAAGACACCGGAATATCGCTCTAAGAAGCCTCTTTACATCGCAGAAACAGAAGAAGAGGAAGTTTATTTTCTTGCCCAAGAAATTTCATCACTATTAAAAGAGGGCGTTGCTCCTTCTAAGATTAAGATTATTAATTTGGATGATGAATATCGCATGTTAATAGATAAAATTTTTCCTTGGTATCATATTCCTACTAGTATTGGTATTCAAAAGAGTATTTATGGAACAAAGATGGTTCAAGAACTTTTAAAGAAACCTTTAGAAGAAATGGAAACGTATTTAGATACCGTGGAAGAATCTGAGATAAAAGAACTCATAAAATCTGTTTTGAATACTTATTTTTCTCTTCCAAAGGATGATATCACAAAAGAAATGATTCGGGAAAAATTAAAAAGAAGTTTTTTATCTGCCAAGGAAGAGGGAGTAGAAGAAGGAGATATTCATACTCTCTATGCAGAGGACACTAGAATTTTTATAGTTGGATTCAATCAAGGTTCCCTTCCAATTCTTCATCGAGAAGAAGACTATTTTAATGATGCTTTAAAAGAAAAATTAGGCTTAACGACTTCTATTTTAAAGAATCAAGAGGAGAAAGAAGTTCTCACTTATTTTTTAAACCATCATTCCCATATCCTCCTAAGCTATAAGAAAAAGAGCTTATCTGATACCTTTTATCCTTCTTCCTTTTTAGAAGAGATAGAAGTAGAAAAATATCCAATTCGTAGAACTTATCAGGATAGCCATTTTGCGAATCGCTTTTTATTAGGGAAGCTCTTAGATAATTATTATCAATATAATATTCATTCTGATATGTTGGAACCTCTTTATGCCAGTTATTCTGATCTTCCTTATGGAGAATATCAGAATCAATATCAAAAGATTTCTCCAGAGCAAATAAAACAAGCATTACAAGATAAACTTTTATTATCTTACTCTAGTTTAGATACGTATTATCGTTGTAGTTTTCGCTACTATGTAGAAAAAGTTTTAAAACTTAACCAATTTGAGGATACTTTTCTACAAAAATTAGGAACTCTATATCATTATGTTTTATCGAAAGCATTTGAAGATGGTTTTGATTTTGAAAAGGAATGGAATTTTTCTTTAGAAGAAAATCATTTAGGCGTAACGAAAAAAGAAACTTTCTTTCTGAAAAAATTAAAAAAAGAACTACAATTTATTATAGAGGAAATCAAAAACCAATATCGTTTTATGTCTTTAAAGAAAGCTTTTTATGAAGAAAAAATTTATACCCATCCAACAGGAGAAGATAATATAACCTTTATGGGAATTATCGATAAACTTCTCTACGAAGAAGACAACAATATTGTAGCGGTAATCGATTATAAAACGGGAAATCCTAATTTAGAGCTTCGAAATATTCCCTATGGATTAGAAATGCAGTTACCGATTTACTTATATCTCGTCCATCATTTTTCTAAAATTCAAAATCCTAAAATAGCCGGTTTTTATCTTCAAAAAATTCTTCATAATGAGATTATCAAAGATTCTAAAAAAACTTATGAGGAAATGAAAAGAGAAAATCTTCGTTTACAGGGATATAGTACCAGTGATACCGAAGTTTTAGAACGATTAGATAGTATGTATCAAGATAGTGCCTTGATTAAGAGTATGAAAACAACCTCTAAGGGATTTAGTCCCTATAGTAAAGTTTTATCTCCAAAAGAGATGGATAGTATGTTAGAAATGGTAGAAGAAAAAATTAAAGCAGCCATCGCTTCTATTTTAGAAGGAGACTTTTCCATCAATCCCAAACGGATTGGTTTTGACAATGTAGGATGTGAATTCTGTGCTTATCATGATATTTGTTATCATGTAGAGAAAGATATTGTTAACTTAAAAAAAATAGAAAACTTAGATTTTTTAGGTGGTGATGAAAATGCCTAAGTGGACGAAAGAACAAGAAAAAGCGATTTATGAAAAAGGCCAAAATATTATTGTCAGTGCGGGAGCAGGAAGTGGAAAAACCGCGGTTTTAACAGCTAGAGTTATTGAACATTTGAAGTCTGGAATTCATATTCATGAACTTTTAATTTTAACATTCACAAAAGCAGCGGCTGCCGAAATGAAAGATAGAATTCGAAAATCGATTGAAGAGACCCCTTCACTCCAGGAAGAACTCAAATATTTAGATAGTGCTTATATCACTACTTTTGATAGTTTCGCTCTTTCCGTTTTAAAGAAATATCATTACGTTTTAGGACTTGATAAAGAAATAGGAATTACAGAGAGTTCTCTCTTAGAAATGAAGAAAAAAGAATTGTTAGATGCTGTTTTTGAAGAACTTTATGAAGAAGAAAATCCAGCTTTTGAAACGATGATTTCTTCCTTTACGACGAAGGATGATCAAGGAATAAAAGATTCGCTTTTAAAAATGATAAAAAAATTAGAACTTCGATATGATTGTAAGGAATATTTAGACAATTATTTAGAAACATTTTATCAAGATGATTCTATAGAATCCTTTTTGAAAGAATATGACGAAAGCATCCTGATGAAAAAAAGAGAAATCACTCTTTTAAAGGAGGAATTGGAAAAAGTTGCAGAATCTGCTTATGTAGAAAAACTAGAATCTTATGTGAATCCTATCTTAGAAAGTAAAGAGTATTCTACCATGAAAAGTTTCCTTTCGCTCCGCTTTCCTTCACTACCAAGAAATAGTGAAGAAGAAGTCAAAAAGTTAAAAACTTCTCTGGTTGAGGAATTGGGTAAATTAGATGATTTTCTTTCTTATGGGGAAAGAAAAGAAATGCGAGAAAGTATTTTAAAAACCAAAGAAACAGCTTCTATTTTGATAGAAATTTTAACTAGATACTTTCAAAAAATTTCTTCTTTTAAACATCAGAATGCCTTTTATGAATTCAGTGATATTGCCTTTATGGCAATGGATATTTTAAGAGAAAAGGAATCGATTCGTGAAGAATTAAAAAATTCTTTTCAAGAGATTTTAATAGATGAATATCAGGATACGAATGATATTCAAGAAACTTTTATTTCTTATATAGCTCATGAGAATGTTTATATGGTAGGGGATGTGAAACAATCCATTTATCGTTTTAGAAATGCCAATCCTCATATTTTTCGTAAAAAATATAATGCCTATCAAGAACATAAGGGAGGACTTAAAATTGACTTACTAAACAATTTCCGTTCGCGAAGAGAAGTATTAGAGGATATTAATAAAATATTTAGACAGATTATGGATGATGAAGTAGGGGGGGCGAATTACCAAGCTACGCATCAAATGATTTTTGGCCTTACCGACTATGAAGAGAAAGGAAATGGCAATCTTTCTCCTATGAGCGAGATATGGCAATATTCTCCACTAGATAAAGAAGGATTTAAAAAAGAGGAAGTAGAAGCTTTTCTAGTAGCTAGAGATATTGAAAAAAAGGTTAAAGAAAAATATTCGGTTTATGATAAAGATTTAAAACAATTGCGACCTGCTAGGTATGATGATTTTGTCATCCTAATGGATCGTTCTACTAATTTTGAACTATATCGTAAAATCTTTGAGTATTTGAATGTTCCTCTTACTATTTATAAAGATGAACGTTTGGAGCAAGGAGAAGATTTATCTTTGATAAAAAATCTTCTAGATTTTATCATCCATATTCATGATA
Organism: uncultured Bacilli bacterium; assembly: GCA_947626855.1. Taxonomy (GTDB): domain Bacteria; phylum Bacillota_I; class Bacilli_A; order RF39; family UBA660; genus UBA5578. The sequence continues at coordinate 10,218 of CANQTT010000028.1, read as the reverse complement.
AGAAAGAAGATTTATCTTTCGAATATGATTTTGTCAGTATTGCAAGAAGTTTTCTCTATGCGTATTCTGATGCTACTATTTTAGAGATGAAAGGAAGCAAGCGATATCATGAAACTTCTATCTATCAGTCATTATTTCCTCTCGCTTCAGAATTAGATAGTAGTGACATCTATCATTTCCTTTTAAAATTATTAGATTCTACAAAATTTTATGAAAAATCTCTTACTTCTACAGACATTGAAAAAAGAGAAGTAAGAATGCTAAAAACTTTGGAATTAGCCCACAACTTAGATAGCAGTGGATATTCTCTTTATCAGTTTAAAGATTATCTAAATACTCTATTAGAAGATGGATATTCTATTCGTTATAAGATGAATACAGATGCTGGTAATCGGGTAAAAATTATGACCATTCATATTTCTAAAGGATTAGAATATCCTGTTTGTTATTTTACAGGACTTACCAGTGCCTTTAATATTCAGGATATTAAAGATAAATTTTTATATCAAGAGTCCTATGGCTTTATTCTTCCTTATTTTGAAGAGGGAATAGCCGAAACTTTTCTAAAGGAATTAGTAAAAGAATCCTATTTAAAAGAAGAAGTATCAGAAAAAGTAAGACTTTTTTATGTCGCTTTAACAAGGGCTCGGGAAAAAATGATTTTTCTTACTCCTTATGAAGAATTGGAAGAGAAAAGAGAAAATTTAATTCCTGCTTCGAATCGTAAAAAGATGAGAAAATTCTCTGCTTTCTTAAATGCTTTAGGAGGCGATATTCAAAAACAATTTCAACTTTTAGAATTAGACAGTAAGGACTTTACAAAAGATTATCTTTATCCTAAAGATATCGTAAAACAACAGTTCTCTTCTCCTATTTCCCTAGAAGTAGAGGAATTACAGACAGAAAAAACAGAATTCGACGTAAGACATTTTTCAAAAACTTCTACACATTTTCCAACGGAAGAAGAAAAGAAAAATATGCGTTTTGGTACAGAAATTCATGAATTACTAGAATATCTAGATTTTAAAAATCCACAGATGGAAGCCATCGAAAAGGAATTTATCCGAAATAAAATCATAGCCTTTTTGAACCATCCCCTTCTTCAGGAAAAAGACAAAGCTACTATTTATAAAGAACATGAATTTCTTTATGAAGAAGGAAATACAAGATATCATGGTATTATTGATTGTATGTTAGAATATGAAGATCATATTGATTTGATTGATTACAAGTTAAAAAAAGTAGAAGATAAAGCTTATCAGGAACAGTTAACTGGTTATCAAAAATATCTAGAAAAAGTAACTAGTAAAAAAGTTTTCTTGTATTTATATTCTATTTTAGAAAATAAAATAGAACCCATTTGTTAGTATAAAACATAAAGAATTGGACATTCTAAGGTTGAGAGGGGATAATATGAATGTCAATACAGAATTATTAGAATATATTTATGAATCTAGTGAAATGGGAACTTTATCATTAACGAATTTATTGAAAGATTTAAATGATAAAGAAAATAAATTAAAACCTGTGATCAGTGATGAACTAAGTTTTTATGAAAAATATCAGAAAAAGGCAAAAAAAGGTTTAGAAAAGCAGGATGTTAAACCAAAAGAAAATTCCCTAATGACAAAGATGATGTCAAAAATGGGAATTTCTAAAGAAGTAAAAAGTGATAATAGCGATGCCTCTATTGCCCATATGCTGATAGAAGGACTTACGATGGGTGTTGTGGATATGGAAAGTAAAATTAAAAATTATGAAAAAGATGCTGATAAAAAGGTCTTAAAATTAGCCCAAGAATATTTAAAATTTCAACAGGAAGAAATTGAAAAATTAAAGAAATATTTATAACTCAAAAAAAGAGAATGTTACCTTATTCTCTTTTTATTTTTTTATTAAAATTGCTAAATCTGTCTTGGCTGTACTCATGCCATAACCAGAATGATTTGTCGTAATTTCTTGAATAGAAAATTGTGATTTCAATAGTTGCAATAACTGATGGTAAGATACATTTTGACTAGTCCAACCTTGAAAAAACTTTTCCATTTGAGGTAGTCCAGAAAGAATTTTGGTACTAGGAATCCAACCATTTGGATCACTAATCAATTTTTGTTCAATAAAAGAATCTACTTCTTCATCATATCTACATAAGTAAGCTCCCATGAGTGTACCATGTTCTTTGACTTTGGGAAGTAATACATTTTTAATAAAGCTAATATATTCTTTTGCATTCTCTAGATTGGTGTCTATTCCAAAATTTAAATATTCATAAATGTTCGATAAAATCATACTATCATAAGAGATTCCCTTTGGAAGAGTTTTATCTAACGAATAAAAATCACTTTCCACAAAATGCCAGTTCGCATTTCTTGCTTTTTGTTGTGTTTCATAATAGGTTTCATTGTTTTGATAATATCCATTGACAACCTTTGCGAGTTTTCCATGAATTTTAGGAGAACGAAATAGTTCTTCTGATAAATAATAAGAATTATATTCAAAATACTTATAGATAGCATCCCAAAATACTCGAATAGGAAGAGGAAGTGTCTTTGCTAGTTTTTGATAAAGCCGATATTCCATGATATTTCCTTGATTTTCAGCAATTAAAAAATCTAAAAAGTCTTTTCTTCGAAGCGTTGAAATAGCAGCTTTTTTAAGAGCAATAAAGTACCAATCGGCTTTATTGATGTCGAAAAAATAAACTTCTTTCGCACCTTTTAAAGTAGCAGCTATTCCTTGATTGGCAGAGGAACCAACCGTTAGAGTAGTATCAAAGCTAGAATCCATATGTTCTATATACGTCTTGATGTCTTCGGTAGCGATATTGTAAAGACGACAGTATTTTCCAAACTCACTTTTCCATCCTTCATGGACTCCTAAAATCATTTCGGCAGCATCTTGTTTCGCTTCCATAATACTCGGTAAATTCATTTTTCCTCACCCCTTTTTAATGGATTTTTATTATAATAACTTTTCCCTAAAAAGTCAATTATATGGTATAATGAAATCTAGGAAGGAGATTCTTATGATTAAAACTAAAAAACAAGGATCTTTAATTATTATTTCAGGTACGACTTGTGCCGGAAAAGGCACGGTTATTAAAAAGCTATTAGAACGCCATAACGATATCGTCTTATCGATTTCTTATACCTCTCGTCCAAAACGAGAAAGTGAAGTAGATGGCGTTGATTATTACTTTGTTACCAAAGAAGAATTTGAAAAGAAGATCGCTAATGATGATTTCTTAGAGTATGCCCAAGTACAATATGGAGCTTACTATGGAACTCCTAAAGCAGAAATTATCAAACAATTAGATACGGGAAAAGATGTTATTTTGGAAATTGATGTACAAGGTGCGAAACAAATCAAAGAAAAATTTCCAGAGACCATTTTAATCTTTATTATGGCTCCTAGTATGGAAGAAGTAAAAAGAAGAATTGAAATGCGGGGAGATGAAAATCAAGAACAAATTATTTCTCGTTTTAAAAGAGCTTATCAAGAGATTAATCAGTATACCAATTATAACTATGTCGTTGTCAATGACGATTTAAAGGAATCTGTTGATAAAGTAGAGGCGATATTGGTAAGTGAAAAATTACGAGTAGACCGTATTGAAGAACTCTCTGTTGAAAATGAAGAAGAGATGATTCACGAACTGTTAATGGAAAAAGATTTTCCAAATGTTCGTATCCAAATTCAATAAGAGTAAGAAGGAGTAGGGCGATAGTATGATATTTAAATGCAAGATGTGTGGAGGAGATATTGAACTCATCGAAGGTACGAATACAGGTAAGTGTTTGTATTGTAAGAGTATGATGACTCTACCTACTGTAGAGGATGAAAGAATTCTAAACTTATACAATCGAGCAAATGATTTACGGTTAGAAAATGAGTTTGATAAAGCCTATGCAACGTATGAATCTATTTTAGAGTTAGATAATGAACAAGTAGAAGCTCATTGGGGACTTCTTCTTTGTAAATATGGAGTAGAATATGTAGATGACCCTAAGACTAAAAAGAAAATTCCTACTTGTCATAGAACCAATTTTGAATCTATCTTTGATGATGTTCATTACAAAATAGTCAAAGAAAACTCTTATGGCGAAGCTTTGAAACTCTATGAAGCTGAAGCGAAGACGATTCAAGATATTCAAAAGGGAATCCTAGAGATTTCTTCGAAAGAAGATCCTTATGATATTTTTATTTGTTATAAAGAAACAGATAGTAATGGGGAGAGAACCCATGATAGTGTTATAGCAGAAGATATCTATGAAGCCTTAACAAAAGAAGGGTATAAAGTTTTCTTCTCTCGAATTACCTTAGAAGATAAATTAGGAACAGAATACGAGCCTTATATTTTTTCTGCTTTAAATAGTGCGAAAGTGATGTTGGTCGTTGGAACATCTTCTGAAAACTTAGAAGCAGTATGGGTAAAAAATGAGTGGAGTCGTTACTTAGATTTTATGAAAAAGGATAGATCAAAAACACTCATTCCCGTTTATAGTAAGATGGATGCTTATAAACTTCCAGAAAGTTTTGCAATGTTGCAAGCTCAAAATATGGATAAAGTCGGAGCAATGCAAGATCTTGTTCGTGGTATTAAAAAGATCATGAACGATAAAAAAGAAACTAAACCATCCAATGTCACGGAAGAGATGTACCACCAGTTTAAAGAGCGTATGGAAGATGAAGAAAGTTCTATCATTGGAAATGAAAAACGGTATGCTACCAATATTTTAAAGGAAAAAATAGGCAGAGGCTTTATTGGAATTACTTTCTTGGTATCTTTCCTAATGGCCATCTGGATGGTAAGTTTTTTAGCTTCCTATAAAATATCTAATCCAGCTGGCTCTTTCAAATATGATGCTGCTTTAGTATCTGCTCTTAGAGTAAAAGCCCAGCTCATCCAAGGAATTGTTGGCTTTATTACTCTAATTGCCTTCTTTATAGGATTTTTATCTAGAAAAATGAATAAAGCTTCTAAAATTTTATATCTCATTAATTTTGCTTTAGAGGGATATTTTTTAGTATTTATTTATTCTTGCGGATTTAAACCAAGTGCTTCTATTTTGATTGTAATTGTTTTGAATTTAATTTTATTCTTATTAAGACCAAAATGGCAGTTATCGACTAATATGTTGATGTTGAATAAGAAGAGTAAGGAGATTCAAGAAGAGAAAAATAGAAAATTAAAAGAAAAATTTGTCGAAAAAGAAAAGTTTGTCCTTCCTCCTATTTTTTATGGAGTAGCATTCATTCTATTACTCTTCATTGGCTTTCAATTTACAAGACCAACCCCTATTCAGTCTAATAGGAGAAATCCAGCTGTTAGTCAGATTAAGATTCTAGAACAAATGAATTTATATGAAAGTACATGGGATAGTTGGAGACATCCTGTAACCGTTTTGTTTCCTGGAGAAATTTATGATGTGATTAGTACACGTATTGATGAAGATGGATATCAACGATCAATAGAAATTCAAACGAATTTAGGCGTTCATGGCTATATTGCGTCTCATTATAGTACTTGTATTAATGAGAAATGTGAATATGATGACGATCGTTTCCAATTTTTATCGAAAGAAGAGTAAGAGGAGTAGTTTATGATATTGAAGTGTAAGATGTGTGGGGGAGATATTGAACCGATAGAAGGTACCAATACCGGTAAGTGTATATATTGTAAAAGTGTTATGACACTTCCCTCATTGGATGATGAAAAAATTGTAAATTTATATAATCGTGCGAATAAGTTGCGATTAGATAGCGAATTCGATAAAGCATATGAAATTTATGAATCTATTTTAAAACTTGATGAAGGACAAGTAGAAGCCCATTGGGGATTAGTGCTTTGTAAGTATGGAATTGAATATGTAGATGATCCTAGAACTAAGAAAAAAGTACCTACTTGTCATCGTGCCAATTATGAATCTGTTTTAGTCAATTCGGATTATCTCTTTGTAAAAGAACATTCTTATGGGGAGGCTTTAAAACTCTATGAAGAAGAAGCCAACTATATTCAGAAAATTCAAAAGAGAATCTTAGATATTTCTTCCAAAGAAGAACCTTATGATATCTTTATTTGTTATAAAGAGACAGATAGTAATGGAGAAAGAACAAAAGATAGTGTTCTTGCCCAAAATATTTATCAGACTTTAATCAATGAAGGATATAAAGTATTCTTTTCTAGAATTACCTTAGAAGATAAACTGGGAACAGAATATGAACCTTATATTTTCTCTGCCTTAAATAGTGCGAAAGTAATGTTAGTAGTGGGAACAAGTGCGGAGAATTTAGAGTCTGTTTGGGTAAAAAATGAGTGGAGCCGTTATTTAAGCTTCATGAAAGATGATCCTTCCAAGTCTTTAGTACCTATTTATAGTCAGATGGATGCTTATGAACTTCCAGAGGCCTTTTCGATGTTACAAGCTCAAAATATGGATAAAGTAGGAGCTATGCAAGACCTCGTTCATGGGGTAGGAAAATTGATGTCTTCTAACAATATTCCAAAAAAACAAGCTTTGGATAAGAAGACAACCAAACAAGTTCAAGAGGTATTAGAGGGAATCACTAGTTTAGGAAATAATCGATATGAAGTTACGATTGTAAAAGAAAAAAGAGCGACCTGGTATTATGTCTTTATTATTTTATTAGTTCTTCTTTTCTTGTGGAACAGTTTGCTTGCTATAGTTGGAGGAGATGGAGGATTTTCTATTGGTATCTCTAACACTCAGGAAGTATTATCGAATATTCTAGTTGGAAATAGGGCGATGTATTCTATTTCTAAGGGATTGGTCGCCTTGCAACTCTTGATTTGTTTATCTATGGTTATTGCGGGAATCTTAAGGATGCGAAATCGTAAGCTAGTGCATATCTCCAATTATGTGATGCTTGGGACTTTTCTTTTAGAATTTATTTTAGTAGAAGTTGCTATGAAATATTTCTGTGTCCCTTGTCTCTTTTATTGGTTTACAGTTGCTTTATCGTTTATTCTCTTTTTTGTCAATCCTGCTTGGAATCTAGATACTAGTACGAAAACCATTGTTGAAGGCGAAGAAAAAGATAAATTGTTATTCAAAAATAAAATCATTCGTGAAAATTTTAAGAAAAAAGATAAATTTCCATTTCCAAAAAAATTCTTCTTTTTAGGTCTAGGATTGTGTGTGATTGTTTATGGATTTACCGCTTTTCATGCCATTTTTTCCGATTATGGAAATGCTCGTGATAAATCTAAGGTACAGATGGAAATTGCTTCTTCCTATATGACGGTAAGAAATTCTTATGAACAGGTCGTAGGAATTGCGAAAGAAGGAGAAATTTATACGATTTTATCTATTTCTTCGGATGGCTCTAAGATATGTTTTGAGGTGGAACAAAGAAATCATGTAAGAGGATACATTTGTGGAACTTCTTCAGATTTTAACATGTTATCTGGACAGGGAAACGAAAGAGATACTTCCGTAAAACAATTAGAAGTTACCTACAATTTTATTCGCATTCGTTCAGAGAGTTCTTCCTATAGTAACATTGTAGGACAAGTTTCTAAAGGAGAAATCTATACGATCTTAAAAGAAAAAGAGGGTATGAATGGTTCTTACTGGTATAAAATTAAGACAAATTATGGTTTAACAGGATATGTATATTCTGGAGATCATGGTGAGTATGTAAGAATATATGATGCCGAGTAAAGGAGGGATAGTATGGCATTGTTTGAAGTAATCAAAAAAGAAAAAGATGATAATAATCTAATTTGGAGATACCCAAATACGAAATTTAATACGAGTTCTCAGTTAATTGTCCATGAAGCCCAAGAAGCTATTTTCTTTAAAAATGGTAAAGCATTAGATTTGTTTGGACCTGGAAAATATACGTTAGAGACAAATAATATTCCTTTACTTCGAAAAGTAATAGAAATTCCAACAGGTGGGAAAAGTCTTTTTCAATGTGAAGTTTATTTTGTTGATAAAGCTGAGAAAATTATGAAATGGGGAACGAAAAGTCGTTTAGAATTTTTAGAACCGAAATATCAATTTCCTATTTCCATTGGTGCCTGTGGGGAGATGCGATTTGTCATTGAAGACTCTAGAAAAATTTTATTAAAACTAGTAGGAATTAAACGACAATTCGACAGTGAAAATATCGACGATTTCTTTGAGTCACAAATTTTAATGAAAGTTAAAAATTACATGGCTCAAATCATTACAGAGGAAAAAATTAGTATCTTTGAAATTGATCAACAATTAGAAAAATTTAGTGAGGAATTGAAGCAAAAACTAGAATCTGATTTCCAAGAATTTGGTATTAAACTTCAAAAATTCTTTGTTACTACGATTGCGAAACCAGAAGATAATAAACAATATTTAGAGTTTAAAGAATTATACTTTAAACAGTCTGTTGCTTTAGCAGAGGCAGAATTAAAACAAAAGTTAGAATTAATCGAAGAAGATACGAAAGCGAAAAAAGTAGTTATGGCATCCAGTGCAGCAGCGACAGCACGTAGTCAGGAAGGTTATACTTATCAAGAAGAACAAGCCTACAAAATTGGTGGAAAAGTTGCCGAAAATCAAGCTGTTGGACAGTTTACTAACGTTGGTGTTGGACTTGGAATGATTAGTGGAATGGGCGGTCCTATTAGTAATCAAGTAAGCAAAGAAGTAACAGGAGCCTTTGCTACTCTAAATGGTATTGCTTGTCCAAATTGTCATAAAGAATTAGAAAAAAATGCCTCTTTCTGTAAATACTGTGGTACGAAAATTATAACAGAAAAATATTGTGGAAAATGTGGAGCTGTTGTTTCAGCCGATGCTACATTTTGTTCCCATTGTGGAGAAAGGGTAGGTTAGTATGAAAAGTAAGAAATGGATTGGGTTATTAGGAGTAGTCTTATTTGCCACAACGATTATTATTTTAGTAATTTTGCCATACAAAGGAAAAACATTTAAAATTTTGACAGTAAAAGATAGTGATGCCTATCGGTATGCGAAAAAAGAATCTATTGATGTAGAAGTTATCGCTGATACGGAAAAAGATTTTTATACAGAAAAGAAGGAAAATTTTTCCTATGACATCTATCAAGATGGAATTGTCATCACAGATTATACGGGAGTTAGTGAAGAATTAATCGTTCCTCGGATGATAGACGGAAAATTTGTTTTAGCTATTCAACAAGGTGCTTTTCAAAAGGATCAAAACTTGAAAAAAGTAATTCTTCCTAGAACTTTAATGATGTTATCACAGGAAGATTTTGAAAAGATTGAAATTCAGTGTTATCGTTCGAATTTGTGTAATCAGTTAAAAGACGAAGAGAATTTACAAGTAACGGTTTTAAGTGATTCTGATTCTTATCCTTGGGTAGATGATTCTCTTGGTTTTGAATATAACTTTGGAGATACCATTGAAATTGTAAAATACAAAGGAACAGAAAAAAACTTAGTAATTCCAGAGACGATTAATGGATATGAGGTTACTGCTGTTAATTTAAAATTAGAGGATGACATTCAAAGTATCTATCTTCCAGAAACTGTTAAAGAGATTCATTTAAATTCTAAGCAAACTTCTTATTCCAATACGTTCTGGCTTATTATTGTAATGGATGTTTTAGCTCTTATTCTTTTCTTAGGAATGATGATGAAATCTTCTTCTAAGGATAAAAAAGATGTTTTTTATGAAGCTCCTTTTATCCTCGTATCTTTCTTGTATTTAATAGGAGTTTATGGATATTCTATTTTTGCGAATGTCCAAAATCAGGAATTTAAAACGGTTCTTCTCGTTTTGGTAATAGCTTCTATTATTTATCCATTTTTATCTCTTCTCTTATTAGCTAGTAAGAAAAGAATTCAAAAGCAGGATGAAGAAATTGCTCATATTGATCGATATGTAAAAGATACTCTAGAATTATTAGAAGAACTTGATACCACAAATTACGATTCAGAGGTAAAAGCCATCATAGAAGAAGCAAAAGATATTATTCGTTATTCTGACCCTGTCAGTAGTGATCAAACAGCTTCTTTAGAAGTAGAAATTCAAAGAATGATTAGAAATAGCCAAAATAATGTAGAAGAATGGAACAAAATTAAAGCTTCTTTACAGAAAAGAAATCGAATTTGTAAAGAAAATAAATAAGCATATCTTATTCCCAGATATGCTCAGACTGTTGACAAAGTCAATGGTCTTTTCTTTTATAAAAATATGTAGTATAATGAAAGAGTAAGAACGCTTTAT
>CANQTT010000027.1 GCA_947626855.1 uncultured Bacilli bacterium | reverse complement strand
AAACCTCTCAAATCCTTATAAACAAAGGGCTTGGGAGGCTTTGACTTTATAAAACTGATAAATTCAGGATTATATCATTTTTTGAAAGGCTTGAATAGGAATTTTCTAATCCTTACAATTTCTTGACAAAAAAGAAGTGCTGAAAAACACTCCTTACGAAATTTTTTTAAGACGTCTTTTTTTTCTTCTTTTCGTGATTCGCAAAATGAAATTTTTTGGCACAAAGAGATAAAGTAGCTGCTCTATGAGTAATTAAGATAACGGTTCTATCGGTCATATTCTGAAGATTCGTTACCAATTGACTTTCTGTCTCTGCATCAAGAGCACTTGTTACTTCATCTAACATTAAAATAGGTCTTCCGGAAAAAATAGCTCTTGCAATCGCAATTCTCTGCATTTGTCCTTCGGAAAGTCCTGCCCCTTTTTCTCCTAATTCATAGTCTAATCCCTTAGGGAGTTCTCTAACAAAATTCTCTGCACAAGCAATTTTTAAAGCGTGCCAAATATCTCTTTCTTTTTTCATAGCTTCTTTATTTCCAAAAGTAATAACCTCTCGAATCGTTCCACTGATAAGATGATTCCCCTGTGGAACATAAGCAAATAAAGATCGCCATGCAGTCGTAAGAGGTTTCTCACTACCATCGATATCACGCAGATAAGCGGTTCCCGATTGCAGTGGATATAACCCCATTAAGAGTTTTAAAGCCGTACTTTTTCCACAACCAGATGTTCCCGTAAAAGCCACATATTCTCCCTTTTTGATATCAATATCTAAATTTTTAATGATTGGATCGTTTACATCTTGATCATCTTGATAATTAAAATTAGCTTGATGAAAACCAAAAGACATGAGTTGGTGGGAATAGTAATTCTGAATTTTTTCTAAATCATGAGGAGGCTCATCATAATCAGATGGATAACTTTCAATTTCCATTAATCTTTCCGCACTCGCTAACATAGAAAAGTACTTTAAGACAAAGTCAGAAATATCCATGAGTGGGGTATCGATTTTCGTAACAAGTTGCAGAATCGCAGTCATCGTTCCATAGGTCATCTTTCCCTTTAAAATCATAGAGCCACAAAGGATTACTCCTAACAAATACCCTCCTCTTACTGCTCCGTAAACGCCAAAAGAACAAAAAGCTGTAAACTTGCTTCGAATTAAACGAATTGAAATCCATCTATCTAAGATATTACCAGCTTGTTCTGTTGTCTGTTTTTCTTGCGTAAACGTACGAACTACAGCCATACTAGTCAAGCGTTCCTGCATAAAAGAACGGGACTGTCCATCAATTTTCTGTACTTCTTTATACAAAGCTTTCATACGAGCTCTTAATACAACGGATAAAAGAATCAAAATAATTCCCATCGGAAGAATTACCATAGTAACTTGTGGCAAAAGAACTAACAAAGCAATTCCCGCACCAGCTACCTGCACAATTAATCCTAATAATCTAGGCAAAATTCTAAAAATAGAATCAACAATCGCACTTGTATCCGAAATAATTCGGGTCATCCATTCTCCAGAGTGAACAGAAGTGACATTCGAATAGGAACGAATAAGAAGCTCTGAAAAGGCTCGTAGACGAAATCTTTTTTCCAGATTTGCTTTTCCTTTTTCTTCCCAATAATTTCCTAATGTATTTAAAATTACTGCAAAGAGAACTAGAATTCCCAATAAAATAGCATTGTAAAGGAAGGCATCGTTATTACCACTTGTCGCACTATCAATTACATTTTTTAAGGCAATTGCAAAGAAAGTTGTTTCTAACCCTTGTAAAATTCGAACAACAGAAAGAAGAATTACCCACTTTTTGGCAGAGCCCAAGGCACTAAAAACCCACTTTAAAGCTGGATCCAATTTTAATTTTGATAACATAGGCTTTCCTCCTTACTTTTTTTGTTAAGAACCAAATCTTTTGATAATCTCATCCATATTACAATGATTTTCTTGATCTTTCTTAGCATATAAATTAAATAAGAGTTTGCGAAGAATCGTTTCTTTAGCAGGTTCTTTTAAAGCGACTTGAAGAGATTGTTCTTCTCTACATGGTATAACAAGGGCTTCCTCTTTCATCTTTTCTATCATCTCTAAAGCCGTTTTTCCTCGTGCAATTACTAAAGAATTACCCATTCCATCATAATATTCTGGATAAACTTTTTCAATTCCCCAAAAATCACCAATCGTAAAATCAAAATTATTATTTGGTCGACAATAAGGGCAATGATAACAACTTGGTCGATAGGTTAAACACTTGTTATAAAGTCTCGCATATTTCTCATCACTGAATAAAAAAGTCTTTTCCCTCTCTCCTATTGTATAAGCTACGGTATGAGCATTATTAGGTCTTCTCTTATCTCTAAAGTCAAAAGATTGTAATTTCTGATCCTTACTCAAATAGGCAACATAATCTCTCCATAAACCAGGAGAAGATACGCCACGACAGACAATCGATACTAAAAGGAGATTAGAGTCTTGTTTTCCCATCCATAATTTTATGGCATGGCATTGACAAGGGGTTCCACTAAAAAGAACTTTTCTCCCCTCTTGTAAGGCCGATTTTATCTTTTGAAAACAGTCTTTCATATCACTTTGAACATATTTTGATTTTCGCATAGGAGCAATGTCTGTCCCTAGAACATGGACAACGTTAAAATTTTCATCAAAAATAGCTCCACAAACAAGACCATTTTCCTTTAAAACTTGATGGGCAAGAAGAGAAAATGCCCCGCCAGAAGTACTACCATACAATACTTTAGAATCTTTCGTACGAACCATATAAAATTGACTATCTTTTTCTTTCAAAAACTGATGATGTGGACAAACCGTAATACATTTTTGACAATGAATACATTTTGTCTCATCAATAACAGGATAAAGGAATCCTTCTTCATCTTCTTGCATCGAAATAGCTCCTACTGGACAAATATTTTGACAAGCACCACAACCAAAACATTCAATTTTATTATTGCATATTTTTTCCATAAGATACTACTTCCTTTAAATAATTCAAGGAATTCTTCTTCTTTTCAGAAAGATATTCCTGTAATTTTCTAGCTTCTAACAAAGTTACTTCTTCAAGACATTTTTGCATGTGGGTGCTTTTTAACAATTCTCTTAATCTACCATTTCGATTCTCCAACTCTCCCGCTAGATAAGATACAAAAACAGGAACTTCAAATAGAAGAGAAAAAACTGTTCCATGAAAAGAATTCGTAAAAACGGCAGAAGCATTTTTAATCATGGATAACCAATCTTCTACTCCATAACTAGTCCAAGCTGGAAACCCCAATTGAGGAATAAAACTAGCTGTAATAGAAACTAGTTGTAATCCCTTTTCTTGAGCATACTCTTTCGCTTTTTTCAGAAGCTTTTCATCATACTGTAAAAGAAATAAAAGAACATACGAAGAGGCTTCCACTGGATGCGTAAGCGTATCCCATTCGGATGGTTCTAACAATAACGTTGGATCTAAACAAACAGAAACATCACGGTTGATAAGTTTTTGAATGAGTTCTTTTCCTTCTTCCTCGCGAACAGAAATCATCGAAAACTTAGATAGTTCTTTTCCACACCATTCTGAAACACCTTCAGGAAGTTCTTTTTCGCCAAAACTAGCAGCATAAGAAAATCTCTTCTCTTTTTCCGCAAATGGTAAAAAGAATCTTTCATCTGCATCCGGAATTCGTAAATTCCATACCTGATCACTTCCAACAAGGAACAAATCATATTCTTGATTTAATTTTAAGGCTTGATCTCTAGGTACAGGAGAAGAACAGGAAAGATATTTCGAACGAAACTCATCAAAATGAGAACTCCTTTTCGCTTTTTCTTGATTTATCTTTTTAAGAAAAGGAGAAACTGCCTTTTCCGTCTCGGAAGGCATTTCGCTTTTTTTCTCAAAAGAAATAAATTCACTATCGACGTTATATTTCGCAAGCGAAGTCGCTAAAGCATAGGCCTGTAGAACAGCACCATAGTTATCGGATTCATGAAATGTTAAAATTCCTATTTTCATTTTTTCCCCATCCTTTCCCGTATTAATTGAGCATAGTTCCTCATTTCTTGTTTTGCTTCTACTCGACCAGTATTCGTCAAATGAAGTCTTCTATTTAAAGAGATAAAATCTAATGAAATAGTGTCTATGTTTTCATCTCTTACTTTCATTTGCCAAGCAACCGTCTCGCCACTCGTTAAAGACTCATCAAAAAGACCAATTTGATCAAATACTTCTTTTTTTATCAAGGCACAACCTGGAAGTACTCCCCCATAACTGGTTGGTCGCACTTTTAAAGCTTTTTTTTCTTGCTCCGTTAATTCCGGAGAAACAAAATCTTTAGCTCTAGAAAAAACAATCTTTAAATCTGGTAAATGATAAAATGGCTCTCGTAAGTTTTGAAAGGTTTCTTTTACAAGTTCATCATCGGCATCTAAGAAGAAAATAAAATCTCCAGTTGCAACCTTGATACCTTTATTTCTAGCACTCGCAGCTCCCGCTTTTTTTTGTGTTAAAACAACATCTCCTACTGTTTGAGCAATCGATAAAGTATCATCTTCAGAACCATCATCAATGATGATAATCTCTATTTCACCGTCATATTTTTGCATACGAACAGATGAAACTGCTTTCTCTAAATACTCAGAAGCATTGTAAGCTGGAATAATAACTGATATTTTTTCTTTCATAAAAACCCCCTATTTTTTGATTATTTGTTCTAGATAAGAAAGAGAAATTTCTCTTTTTTTCTGTAAATAAGAACTTACTCGATTTTGAGAAGGCATCGGATTTCCCTTAATAGCTTCCCTCATCTCAACCGCATTTAGAAGTTCTTCTACTCGGATATTAGCACTTTTTAAATCTTGATCTAATGGATAAAAAGAAAAGGAATTTTCAAAGATAAGAGAAAAAGCAACTCCATGAAAAGAATTGGTAAAAACGTATTCCGCATTCGCTATAAAAGATAGAAAATCTAATACCGAAACACCATTCCAAGGATCAAAACCGAACATGGGCAAAAAAACTCCACTGACTACTCGGAGAATGTATCCCTTTTCATTCGCAAATTTGGTAGCTGCTTGAATTAATTCATCATCCTTCTTTAAGAGATAAAGAAGCACATATTTTTCTTTGCTAGGACTTACGAATGTCATCCACTCTTCTTTTGTTAACAGAAAAACTGGATCTAAAACGACACTGATTTCTTGAGGCAAATACTTTTCAAGAGCTTCTTTGGCAAGATTTTCGCGAACAGAGATTTTTGAAAATTTCTGGAATTCTGAAATCATATTTTCTGTAATAATAGGAGTTCCACCAAAAGAAGCTGCATAAGAAAAACGCTTTTCTGGAGATGCGAAAGGTAGAAAATAACGAAAATCCACTTCCGGAATTTTAAGATTCCACACCTGATCACTTCCAACAATAAAACAGTCATAAAGCTCATTAAGTCTAGATAAATCTGTTTCAGAATAAGACGGTGATCGTTTTAAATACTGATTGCGAAAGTTTTCAAATAATTCTTCTCTTTTTTTCCCTTGCTCCTGCACCCGTCGATAAAAAAGACTCTGGGAAGGCTTTCTTTCTTTTTCCTTTTTAGTAAAAGAGACAATTTCACTGGTAGCACCCATTTTTCGAATAGCTGTTTCTAGTGCATAGGCCTGTAGGACAGCTCCGTAATTATTGGCATGAGCAAGAGTTAAAATTCCTATTCTTTTCATGCTTTATCCCCCTCACTTTTTTTTACGAACACTTAAAATCAAAGATTGATAAAGGCCATCTCTTTCCTTCTTAGCATAATTCTCTAATTTTTTTAGATAAGTTTCTGAATCAACTTTACAATAAGGTAATAATTGTTTTCGCAAAGATATAAAATTTTCCACTCGTTGTTGTTGCTCTCGATAAGTTCTTTTTTGACTTGCATGTCCAGAAGATCGTTTCATATAGACATATAAAACATCCGGAAGAAAACCACATTCTGTACGTGTACTAATAGGAAGTAATAATTGCAAATTTTGTCCTTCTTTACACTCTGGCATTTGCTTTTCAGGATAACATGCAAAGAAAAGGTTCGTATCTAATAAATAACACCCACTATACACGTAATACATATTTTTAAAACAATCATCAAAGATATTTTGTATTTTTTTATCTTTCTCACGAGCAAGATATCCGATGAATTCCTTCGTATCCCCATTGACAATTTTGGCATCTGCCCGGCACATTCCAAGTTCTGGATGAGCTTTCATATATTCTACTTTTAAGGAAATATTATCTGGCATTAAAAGGTCATCTGCATCACTACACATAAAATATTTTCCATGAATATGTGGTAGTGCTACATTAATAGCGGCTGACTGATTTCTATGGGGAGAAGAAAACAACTGAACAGTAATTCCACTATCCTCTAGCTTATGGCGAAATTCTTCTATATAGTGATAAGAATCATCGGTAGAACCATCATCCACCACAATCAATTCGATAGGACGATATGTCTGATGGAGAACACTGTCTAAATATTCCTTAAAATAAGGCATAGCATTATAAACAGGTGTCACTATCGTAACAAGAGGAAAATCTTTCTTTTGGACTTTCATTCTATTCCGTGCTTTATGGATAGAATCCATCATTAATTTTCTAAATTCAGGTTGATTATCGTAATGACATTGAAAAGAAAGATTGTTATCATGAACTCGACGATAATAGAGATGTTCTGGCAAAGTATAAGTTTTAATATGATAGATGAATAAGCGAGCAATAAAATCGGTATCTTCGCCGTAACAATATTTGGTATCAAAAAGGCCGATTCGAGAAAAAAGGCTTTTTCGAATTAAGGCAGAAACTAAAACACAAAGATGTTTTTCCCAAAACAATCTTAATTGTGGCTTAGAAAAGTTTTTTCTATCAAGAGCAGTAAAATTATGATATAGGCAAAAAACGACATCCAAAGTATTATCTTTTTCCACAACTTTCATCTGTTTTTCTAACTTGTCATGCGAGAAAAAATCATCACTATCCAAGAAGGCAATCCATTCTCCCCTAGCTTTTTCGATTCCTAAGTTTCTAGCACTAGAAACTCCGGTATTTTCTTGATAAAAATACCGGACGTTTTCTTTTTCTACAATCGATTTTGTTTCATCCGTAGAGCCATCATCTACCACAATAATTTCAAAGTCTGAATAAGTCTGTGCGAAACAACTATCAATAGCTGTTTTGATATATTTAGCTCCATTATGAACAGGAATAATAATGGAAATCAAATTATTATTCTTCTTCCTTGAAAACAGGCCATCCTTGTTCTACATCAACATCGTGAACAGGATCTGCCAAAATTAAATCTTGCACCTCATCAAATTCTTCTAAATTTAAAACAAAGCCATCACTTAATGCCTCTTCACTAATGGCATCCTTGCCAGCATCTGTACTCTCTTCTGATTCGATAATAATTTCTTTCTCTTTTAATTGAGAAATAAAATTGTCTAATTCTTCTTTCATATTTTCAGGGCAATTAGGTAAAGATTGGATATTCGCTAAAATATCTTCCACTTTTCCTCCATTGACTACTTTATCTAATACCCATGATCCTAAGGAACTAGAACCATAATAAATACCTGTCACATAATTAATGGCAATTGCTTGTCCATCTGCAACATCAAAAAACATTTTTTCTTCATTTAGTTTATACATATAATACCTCCCTTAAACTTTTTGAAATGTTTTTAATTTTTTGATTTTATTCTAATTTTTTTGGCATATTTTTTTACCATTTCTGAAAAACTTCGAACCCCTTTTATTTTTTTACAATATCGCCAAAAGGTTAAATTCGCTTCTGTTGATTGAATCTCTGATTTTAAATACTGATAAGTTATCCATTCCTTCTTAAAGGCTCTAAAGACTCTAAGAGGAGTAATCGCACTTTGCTCTGGATACTTATAATCTACATATTGGAGTACCATCTTCTGATATCTCTGAGCATTTTTTAACCACTTCCGATAATCTCTAGAATTTGGAAAATAAGAATCGAATTCTTCTTTTGAAAACGTATCTGGAAAACAATCTAAAAATGATGAAAGAGCGAAATGAATACGATTCGTATTGTGGAATTCGCAAGAACATTGGGCAATTTTTTCAAGCGTTATTGTCTTATCTTCTTCTAAGATTGTTTTTACATCAAGCATGGCCATTAATAATTTACAATGTTTCCCTTTGGTGAAATATTCATGCGTATACGTATCAAACAAATGAATAATCATGTCTACCTTATTCATAACGAAAAAATTAACATTTCTGACCGTAATAGGAACAACTCTAGACCAAATATCGACATTTTTTTCAAGAAATAACTTAAAAACCCAATGATGGGAATCTATCTCAGATTCTCCCACAATAGCTTCAGTATGGGAACTCGCCTTAACATAACTATTTTTTTCATCCTGTAGAAGGAAAAGAGAAGAACGCTCCGCCTCAGGAAGAAAAATTTCAAAATTCCAAATGTATCGAGGATATTCTGGAATGTAAAACAACTTTAAAGCAGAATTTAATAGAATCAAAACAGAAACATTCTTCTGAGAAAGAACTTTCATCTTTTCTAAAAACCACGCATTTTTTACAGAACATAGAGCCTGTGCATAACGATGAATTCCTTGTAAAGTTGGAACCACCTCGGGTGGAAAATATTTCCAATTGACTAAAAAACCTATTCTAGAAAGTAGCAATAAAAAGTTTCGATCTTGGTTATCAAGATTCAAATCTTCGACGATAATTGCGATATCTTCCTCCCCTATTTCTTCACGAAAGATAAGGGATAGCACATATTTTTCCTGACTAGTAAATAAATCGTTTATCATCTTTTTTTCTCTATCTATTTTTCTCATAAGAATCCTCCAAAGCATTTCCAGAATAGTTTTATTCTCCAAAGTTTCAAATAATCCCTTCTCTAATAAAAGTTATCAGAAACAACTTTATTTCGTTATTCTTTTGAGTAAAAATAGGTAAAAATTTGTTCATATCTTTCATTAGCATTATTTTCTCTAATACCAGTATACAATAAATCCAAAACTTTGTCTATAATCTCTTTCCTTTTAATCTTCGAATATAGGCCATTCTTCTTCAATTTCAACATCATGAACAGGATCTGCCAAAATTAAATCAGAGACTTCCGTAAACTCGTCTATTTCTAAACTAAAACCTTCAGAAGCTGCTTCTTCCGGAATAGTTTTCGCTTGAAAAGGAACAGAATCCCCTTCTATAATAATTTCCTTTTCTTTCAATTCTTCCACAAATTTTTGAAGAGCCTGCTCAAAACCAGTTGGACAATTTGGAAATTTTTGAACGTGAGAACAAATCTCATCGATAGGATTTTCTTTTAAAATAGCATCTAAAATAAAAGATCCTAATTTTGTCATGCCACAATAAACTCCCGTTAAGCAGTTAATAACAATTGCTTGCGAGTCTGCAAAATTATAAAACATTTTTTCTTCATTTAATTTATACATTTTAATACCTCTTTAATTTTTACTTTCCATTTTTTTTAATAATAACTCTCGGTTGTCCGTAACAACCTTTTGTGCTTTTTCTATTACTTTTCCCATACGAATAGCTCGTTCTGATGGCATAATTCCAGCCTTCCGCAATGTCAACAATGCCTCTTGATAGTGCTGGCTAGTATGGTGAGCAAGAAGTTGAGCAAAATACCAGTCTAGATTTTTTTTAAAATATTCTACGTCAAAAACATTTGAAAATTGCTCTAACGTTCCCAAGCCATAAAGAGTCGACATCGTCCTTACACATTTGCCACAAATACCACAATTCTTGCCTCCTACTCTGATACACGGATGCAAATACCGATGGGCTAGCTCGTACTGAGACAATTCTTTTAATTTTTGCATTCTAGTAGACTCACATCCTGAAGAATAAAAGATTGTATAATCTGTTTGTAAGTGATTTAGTAAAACCATCTCATAATATCCCATATTTTCTGGAACAAAAGCAAAATGTCCCAAATCATAAGTAGCAGAAATATAGAAAATATGAAATAACTTTTGTAAAGCTAAAACGACAGCCACTAATCGAATACTAACAACCGATAAGAAATGTTCCTCTACAATGTTTTGAATATTGGTATCAATGGATACTACCTTTAAATTCGTGTCCTTAGCGATTCCCTTCCGAGCCATCGATACTAATTTTTTTAACGTCGCAGTGTTGTCCTCTTCTTCCAAAGACCCATTACTAGTAATCATTAAATGCGTTAATTTATGATGGGGATCTTTACTTTTCAAATGATTCATTACGGTATAAAGACTATCTACCCCGCCTGTCCATCCAGTAGCTACGGCATCACCAATTTCAATTGGAACATCCGTTGGCTCGGATATTATTTTAATAGGATGAAAAACTTCCATAGTAGAAGACATGATAGGAATTAAATAGTGAACAAGCTGATAGAAAAGCCTCCGACTGATAGGTGCTTTACAAACAATATCCGCTTGTTCTCTCATAGCAACGGTAAGAAAACTTATTAAAAAAGCATCTAACCGATCTTCTACCAAGTACTTTCCATATTCTTGTTCTACAGAAAAATATAAAACTTGCTTCTTCCTATGATAGGTAACTTCTGCACATAGTTTGACAGAATCTCCATCTTTTTCAAGATATGGTTTTTCTAAAATAATTTGTTTTCTTCTCATGACTTTCTCCTAGCTTTCTTCCTTTTGATTTTTTAAGTTTTCTAATGACTTTGTAAATTGTTTCTCTAACATATAAGCAACAGGAGGAATTTCGATATGCTTTTGTTCTAATAATTCTAATGTCTCATCATAGAGATGATTTCCACGATTCGCTAAAATAAATCCTAACTTTTGAGGCAGAAACTTTTTATATTGTTCAACATCGATAACTTTTTTATAGCATTCTAATTTACCAAGAGCATAAATGGTTGTAATATCCCTTGTACATTTTTTACAATGCCCACAATTCACTTCTCCTGCTTTTCCATAGACACATGGATGTAACCAATGGTAAGAAGGCTTCCATTTCGTCAAGGCCTCTATTTTATCTCTTCGTTTTACCTCATAACCGGATAAATAGAAAATCAATCCTTCTGTACTCAAACACCAAACTGTAAGAGCATCATAGGAAGCAGAGTTGTGAAGATCAAAACTAAAGTTG
Source organism: uncultured Bacilli bacterium (assembly GCA_947626855.1). Lineage (GTDB taxonomy): Bacteria > Bacillota_I > Bacilli_A > RF39 > UBA660 > UBA5578. The sequence goes on along the minus strand of CANQTT010000027.1, from coordinate 10,130 downwards.
GCAGCATCATGTCCAGAAGACAAATAATACATTTTAAATAATCCTTGGAGAACTAGAGCACAGGATAAATTTCGAAAGGTATATACATCCAAAAAACGTTCTGGTAATACTTCTAAAAAATTCGTGTCCACATAAAGAGCTTTTAACTTATTTTCAGAAGCAAATTTTTTTGCCAATTCATAACTTTCAAAAAAATCCTCTCGATAAGTTTCTCTATCAAAGACACCAGAATTGAATACTACAATATGGGTCAAAGGATAAAGAGAATCTTTTTGATGCCTCATGATGGTATAAAGACAATCGACTCCTCCACTAAAGCCTGTCCCAACAGCTTCTTCATTATCATAAGGAGAAGTAGTTAACGGAGCCTCTACTTCTATTTCTTGGTAAAGATGTCCTGCTTTTTTTAAGCAAGGAATCAAGTAGCGAGTAATCTGATAATGAAGAGCTTCTGATAATGCATCTTCACAGATAATGTTTCTTCCTGTACGCATAGCCGTTGGCAGTAAGGCAACCACAAAAGCATCTGCCCGAGAAAGGGCAAGCGATGACTCGTATTCTTTAGGAACACCATACCAGAGAGTTGCTCGATGGTTATCTATCGAGATATCCGCACATAGTTTTACTTCTTCCTCGTCTCTTTTTATATAACTCTTTCCAATTCTAATCATATTCTAACTACCCTTCTGTTTCTTTTTTCCAATTCCAATTCGTGGTAAATATCTTCCTAAAAAGCTTTTCATCCCATCAATATGTTTCATTTTCTTAAAATATTTTAGAAAAGTTGTATCTGGATCCTCTAACCTTAATTCATCTTTCAAATATTGATAATGATAATATTCTTTTTTCGTTGATCGTACAAAATGAATAGGTGAAATAGAACTCTCTGGCAAATATCCATAGGAATCATATTGAACAATTGCTTTTCTAAATTTAAAAGCATTCACAAGCCATTTTTGATATTCTACTGTAGATGGTAAGTACCTATCTAATTCTTCTTTAGAAAGCATCTCTGGAAAACAATCAGAAAATTGTTCTAACATGAAACGAACTCGATAGGCTGCATGAAACTCCTTAGATCGATTAACAATCTCTTCTAAAGGGAATTTGCCTATTTTTTGAAAAATTCTTCTTACGTCATACATCCATTTCATTCTTCTATCGACAGATTCGGCCAAAAAGATATTACGAGATTGGTTATCCAGTTGATGAATAATCATATCTATAGGGTCTAAAACAAAAACATCTACCCCATAAAAAGAAATTGGAATCGCTCTTTTCCAAATATCTGTTTCTTTTTCTCCCGCTGTTTTAAAAATCCAACGATGTAAATCGATACTATTCTTGCCAATAATCGTAGCCGAATAAGCGGTCTCATCTTGTAGATAAGCACCTTCTTCACATAAAATAGAAATGGCTTCCTGATAATGTTCTTCAGGAATAGCGATATCAAAATCCGACATCAATCTAGGAGTATCTTTCACATAATAAGACCACAAGGCTACCCCTTTCAGTAACATAACGGGAATGTCTTTTTCTCGTAATCTACGAATTTGTTGAATTAACCACGGAATAGATTTAGAATTCATAACCTGAAAGCGTCTATAAATGGCTTGAAAAGAAGAAATATACTTCTTTGGAAAATATTTCCAATCCGTTTGATACCCTAAACAAGAAAGCATCAATAAATAATTGCTATTTCCATAAGCAAAATCTAACCCATCCATCAACATCTGTATTTTTTTCTTAGTTACTCTATCTCCAAACAGAAGTCTCATCAAACACTTTTCCTTCTCGTTCAAAGAATTTTTTTGAATTTCTTCTTTCACATTTAACTCTTTTTTCAACCTATTACCCCCTTCCTTTCCATCAGGAACTTTTACGAATATCTTGTACTGCTTTCGTTGCTAAAGTATAATAAAGAACATTTTTGCGTTTCTTTTCAATTTGATCAATCAAATTCGAATAATATTCTTGATCTACTAAACAATATTTAAGAGTTTCCTTCAATAGATAAGTATAATCTTCAATACGCTCCTTTTGCTCCAAATAGCTTCTTTTGAGCGTAGAATGACTATTTGAACGATGGCAATAAACATATAAAATTTCTGGTACGAAGCCACAATCCGTACGACTAGCGGCAGGAAGGATTAATTGTAAATTTTGGCCAGCCTTACATTCCACTATTTTCTTTTCTGGATAACATTCAAAGAATAAAGAACTACGAATCATATAGTTTCTGGCATCACAATAGGTTGCCCCTGTTAACATATCTTCGAAAATATTTTTCGTTTTTTTGTCTTCCTCTTTTGCACCTCTAGAAGTTGCTTGTTCTTGTAAATCCGATACCTTATTTAAAACAACAATCCAGTCGCTACGACACATTCCTATTTCTGGATGTTGCAATAAATACTCTACCTTTTTGGAAATACAATCATTGGTAATTAAATCATCCGCATCTGTCCAAGTTATAAATTCTCCTTCTACTAGAGATAAAGCCTTATTCACAGCCACAGATTGATTGGCATGTTCTTGTGTTACCGCTTTCACAATAATACCGTTTTCTTCTAATTCTGGTTTTACTTTTTGTAAATATTCCCAAGAACCATCTGTTGACCCATCATCTACGGCAATAAATTCTAAGGGACGATAATCCTGATATTTAATACAAGTGATTAAATCCTTAAAATAAGGCAGTGCATTATAAAATGGAGTAAAAATGGATACTAACGGTTTTTCCGCTTCTTTCTTTTTCTTACTAATTGATTTTGACATCGTTTTTCTTCCTTTCTTTTTATTTTTCAAACAAACTAGAAATTATTCTTTTATAAAATTCGTCTATTTTTTTCTTAGGCTCTCCTAAAGAAGATAGTGTTTCTGTTAATTGACCAATTCCTGAATTCAATTCCAATATAAGGAATTTTCCTTCTTTTGTCTCAATAATATCTATACTACAAAAGGATATCCCTAAAGTGGAAATAACCGGATCAGCTATTTTTAATAATTTTTCTTTCACTGATTTCTCTTTAATTGCTTCTATACCTCCACCACAACTGTAATTAAATTTCCAATCATACTGATAGGGTACGCCCTTTTTTAAAACCGTAGAATATTTGGAAGCATTCAATCTAGTGAAAAAAAACTTAGCATTTTTCTCCATTAATAATTCCCGAATACTCCTTTTGCCATCGCCAACTACTTTGGGAAGTGTTTTGGCGTACATCGCATAACATTTTCCATCTAAATAAATGAGTCGATATTCTTTCTTAATTTGATAAAAAGGACTTACCGCAAAAAGAAAACCATGAGTTAATAGTTTTTCAACGGTTGGCTTTATTTCTTCTTTGATTTTAATATGAAATACTGTTTTTCCAGAAGAACCAATTAAAGATTTTATTACTATATTATTATGATATTGTTCAAAATATTTTTCTATCAAACTGATAGTTTTGACGGAGGAAAAAGTATCAGTTTCTCTTGGCTGTAAGACAAGAGAAGTTTCGACGACTGGAGCTTTTAACTCTTTTAATACTTCATACGTAGCGTATTTATCATCCATAATAGAACCCAATGCATGGGGATTGACATCAAAACGATCTCCATAAACAAATCGGATTTGATTGTTCTTTGTTAATTTAATCACAGATGATTTTACGAGAAGTTTCATCTCAATTCCTAATTCTTTACAGGCCACATTCATTTCTTCCCAAAAAGACTTCATAATTTTTTCTACTCCTCAGGATACATATCATCCAAAATTTTTCGATACAAACGTTTCGCCACATTTACACCATCTTTTAAGAAAGTTTGACCATTTTTCCCGATAGAATAACCACAATTCATTTCAATAACCATAAATTCTTGCGTATCTGTTTCTATGATATCGATGGTTGAAAAGCCTAAATCAATCTTGTTAGCAATGCTATCTCCTATCTCTAATAAACGTGCTTTCATTTCTTCGGAATCAATATCTTTTATAGAGCCACCGCCTTCACAGTTACACTTGAAACTATATTGAAAACTTTCTCCCTTTTTGAGAATCTTTTCATATTTTTCATCTGCTAACTTATTAGAAAAATAAATAGGATTAAATTGAAGAAGTAATTCCCGAATCGTCTGTTTTCCATCCCCAATAACGACTGGATTTTTTTTCTGATAAGAGAAGACACATTCTTTATTTAGATAAACCAATCTATATTCCGTTATAACATGATAAAATGGCATTAAAATCAAAGTTTGATGGTTCGCGAACCAAGATACTACCTTTTGATAGAGTTCCTCTTTGCTATTCACTTGAAAAACATTGTTACCGCCATGACCAGAAGGTCCTTTTAGAACAATTTGTTGATTATGGGTTTCAAAATAATCAACCATTCTTTGCCAAGTAGAACTATCCTCAAATGTAGTTCCTTTTTCTAAATGAGGGCGATAAAAGATAGAATGCTCAGCAACAGGAATTTTAAGTCTTTTTAAAACCTCATAGGTAGCATATTTATCATTCATAATACCAGCAAGAGCATTATGACAAATATCCCAATTTTCTCCATACATAAAACGAATCTTGCCATTTTTTTCAAACATGATAACACCTGCTTTGAAAAGATTATGCATGGTAATTCCTTTTTCTTTACAAATTTCTCTTATAATATCGTAAACTTCCTTCACAACTACTTCACCTCTCTATTTTTTCTCTTCTTTTTGTTTTCGAGCAAGACTTCCCAAAGATTCTAAATAATAATTAAAAAATTCTTTGGCTACTTCTTCATTTACTTTTTTATAATAATCTTGATCTACCTCACAAAAAGGAAGTAAATCAAGTCGCAATTGAGCATAATTTTGAATTCTTTTCTTTTTTTCAGCAAAAGTTCTCTTCGTTAAAGAATGAGATCCTTCGCGATGGCAATAGGCATAAAGAATATCTGGAATATATCCACATTTAGTTCGACTGGCTGGTGGAAATAGTAGCTGATAATTTTGCTCCTCTACAGAAAAAGGCATTTCTCTATCAGGATAGCATGCGAAGAGTAAGGAACTTCGAACCATATAACATCCTGCAAAAGCATAGGTTTTTGCCCTATATAAATCATCAAAAATATTTTTCGTAACACATTCCTCAGCCGTAGCACAACTAGAACTCACTCGATTAGGAGCCGTATTCAATAAAATCATAAAATTATTACGAACCATTCCAATGTCTTTATGGGTAAGTAAATATCGTACTTTTTTAGAAACATTATCACTAGTAATTAAATCATCACAATCACACCAAGTCATGAATTCGCCTTCTACTTCTTTTAAAGCTGCATTCATAGCAGCAGCTTGCCCCTTGTGCTTTATCCTCAACAACTTTACCTGAATATCTGCTTTTTCTAAGGATTCTATCTTTTCTTGTAAAAATTCATAAGAGCCATCCGTTGACCCATCGTCTACGACAATCCATTCTAATGGTCTATAGTCTTGAACCATAATACAAGTAACAAAATCCTTTAAATAAGGCAGTCCATTATATACTGGTGTTAAAAAACTAACTAAAGGTCTCATTCTGAGATAGCCTTATCCTTTTTTTCTTTTTTCTTTTCCGTGTTCAATTGTTCCAAAAAGTCTTTAAAGACTTCAACGTTTTTATCTAAATCCTTACTTAAACTCAATTCATACATAGGAAGTCCAGTTACTCGTTTTAAAATGTGATTAGCAGCTTTTCCCTCTTCTATTTGTTCCAATTGCATCGCTGTTGAGAAAGCAAGTTCCATCAAGCCAGTTGCCTTCGTAGTGGCATGAATTTCTGGGGCTTCTACATCAGCAACTTTTGGAAAAACAATTCCTTTGATATCTAACTCTGGGCAAAAAGAAAGCTTTGAGGCATCCATCATTTTTTTACCAGTCTTCGTTTCGATATAAAAGATAGGTAAATCAATCTTCAATTTTTCATGCATATCAGGGTTTAATTTTATTAAGGTATACAAAGGATAAGCTTTTAAAGGTCCAGAATCACTTAAAAGAAAATAATCATCAGCAACAAAGTCTAAACCTTTTAAAAGACAGGATACAGAAAAAGTTGATTTTCCACTTCCTCCCCTTGCCGCAACAATTACTCCCGTACCAGACATTCCAACAACTGCACCATGTAATAATAAATATCCTTCCCTCTTAGCATATCTATACAATAAACAAGTAAATCCGTAAATACTGATGGCTCCACTATTATCAATATAATAATAATTTTTATGCTGGGCATCTGCCCCTAACAAACTAAGATTAGCCTTTAAAACTAAAAAGTCTTCTCCGACCTGATATTGAAAACGTTTTCCTGCATCTTCCTCTGACAAGTAATTGGTAATCTTATCAACAACATGCCAAAAAACCGCATCAGCGGGTCCTTTCTTCTTGGTTATTTTACCTGTTAAACTATTCGCCATAAGATCTATAATTTCTTTATTTGGACTTTTAAATTCTAGTATTTTTCCAAATAATTCAATTCTTACCTTATAAATTTTATCTTCAGGAATCTTATTGAGTTTTCGATCGATTGCCTTAAAAAAATCTTGCAGCGATAATTTTTGTTTCATCATTTTCTACCTCCATGAATAAGGCAAGCTCACTAAAAACATTATTTTTTTTACGTTCTAAACCTACCTAACACCATTATATCAACTAACCTTACAAAAGTCTATGATTTTCCTAATCAAAAGCATTCTTTCCTAATCCATTTAGAGAGAACTTGCACAATATACGCCACTTCTTTTTCCGTTAAGTTTCTCCCTTTTGGAATGTGATGCCACTTTTCTAGACAACCACGACAACAAGTAGCGGTAGCGTGCTGAGCAATAAAAACAGGATGTCCTCGCATAGGTGTTTGTTTTCCGTCGTGCAGTGGATTGGCAGAGGATAATCTCTTGTGTACAAAATCGAAAGCATGACTTTGAATAGTATCCATTCCCCGCTCATAAACGTAGTTTTTTTCTTTTTCACTCAAATGAAAACGATTACGGAAGGAAGACTTTTTTAATGCTTCCAAAATTTTAGGTATTTGTGCTTCATCCACGTTCTTCCACCATCTTTCCTAATTTCATTGTAACATATTTCTTCATCAAAAAAAGCAGAAAAAATTCTGCTTAAGCGTCTTTAAAGATTTTTCGCAAAATAATTTTTGAAAAATCAATACCTAAAAAGGCTATTAAATTGATAATTGCTAAAAAGGAGAATTGTTCAAAAGTTAACTGCGTAACTTGTAATAAACTACGAATTGGTGTCACAAAAATTAAAACGTGTACTATGATTAAAGCAATTGTTCCTATATTAAAATATTTATTGGAAAATAGTCCTTGCTTATATACTGGTTCCTTTAAATTACGACAATTAAAGGCAAAAACGGCTTCTTGAACAATTAAGCATAAAAAGGCCATGGATTGAGCAACCGGTAGACCAAATCTTTCTCCTTCCAAAAAGGCAATGAAGATTAAAATACATTCTATAACGGCTGATACAATCAAGAAAGAAGTAATAAAAGGAGTAAAAAACTTTCCTGTACTTTTTCGAGGAGGCTCTTTCATAACCGAAGGAGACCCTTTTTCAAACGCTAAACAAATCGCTAAAATAGTATCTGTAACTAAATTAATGAAAAGGATATGAATAGGAAGCAATGCCGTTACTGACAAAAACATCCCTGCTACAACAATAAAAATTTCAGCAAAATTACTAGATAAAGAATATACGATTACATTTCTTATATTATTAAAAATTCTTCTTCCCTCTTCAATCGCTGTAATAATTGTACTAAAGCAATCATCTAAAAGTAAAATATCCGCTACACTTTTTGTTACTTCGGTTCCAGAAGCTCCCATACCGATGCCAACGTGTGCTAGCTTAATAGCTGGAGCATCATTGACCCCATCTCCTGTCATCGCAACTACTTTTCCATTACGTTCTAATGCTTTTACAATTCTTACTTTATCATCCGGAGAAACTCTAGCATATACTCTATATTTTAAAACCATATTATCTAATTCTAAGTCAGAATAATTCGCTAAACTTTTTCCTTCAATTCCTTCTTCACTGGAAGTAGCTAAACCAATATCTTTGGCAATCGCCATAGCTGTCTTCAAACTATCCCCTGTAATCATGATAGGAATAATACCGCTTTCCTTACAAACACGGATAGAATCTTTAACAGTTTTACGGGGAGGATCAATCATTCCAACCATTCCCACAAAGATTAAATTTTCTTCTTTAGCTTCCTCGGTAGAAGAAACTTCTCGGTAAGCAAAACCAATAACACGAAGAGCATTCTCTGACATACTTTCTTCTAAACGGCGAAACTCTATTTTCTTTTCTTCTGGCAAAGGATATACTTGTCCATTTTCAAGATAAAAAGTAGAACAATTTAAAATGGACTCTAAACTTCCCTTTGAATACATCTCTAAAGTATCCGCATAGCGATGAATCGTACTCATCATTTTTCTTTCTGAATCAAAAGGAATGTCGGCTATCCGTTCATGCTTTTTCTTAACAGCTTGATAATCTATCTTTCTTTTTTGAGCATAATCTAAAAGAGCAGTTTCGGTTGGATCTCCTAAAAAATGATCTCCTTCTACTTCACTATCATTACATAGAATCATACCATTTATCAAACTATCTTGTTCTAATAAAGAATATTCTTTTTCATCGAATATGCGAGAATTTCTTTCCAATTTCATGACTGTCATCTGATTCTGTGTAATCGTTCCTGTTTTATCAGAACAAACTACTTCTACTGATCCTAATGTTTCGACGGATGATAGTGTCCTAACAATGGTATTCTTAGAAGCCATAGTATGCGTTCCAATCGATAAACAAATCGTAATAACAGTTGGTAATCCCTCAGGTATAGCAGATACCAATAAACTAATCGATAAAATGACAACATCTAACAAATCATTTTTTAAATAAAATAAATTGTATAAGAAAACAAAAGCGATGATTACTAAGATGATATTCGTTAATTTCTTACTAATTTCCTCGATTTTTCGTTGAAGAGGGGTAGGAACATCCTTTTTATCAGTCAAAGCAGAAGCGATTTTGCCGAGTTCAGTCTGCATCCCAGTCTCTGTGACAACAGCGATACATCTTCCATAAAGAACATCACATCCAGCATATATCATATTCTTCCGATCATTAATCAAAACTTCCTCTGCAATTGGCATTTCTGATTTTAGTACGGGTTCACTTTCTCCTGTTAATAAAGATTCATTCACTTTTAACGTATAGGAATTCAAGATTCTTGCATCAGCAGGAATTTTATTTCCTGCATCTAATAAAATGATATCGCCTGGCACTAATTTTTCCGCATTACAATTATAAATTTTTCCTGCCCTTTTTACTTTACAATAGACATGATTAATTTTTTTCAAAGATTCTACTTCAGCCTCTGCCTTTGCTTCCTGAAAGAATCCCATTAAAGCATTTAAAAAGACGATAAAAAACATAATAAGACTATCGGTAAAAGGCTCTTTCATAAAAACGGAATAGCCAAGTGAAATGAAACCAGCAACAATTAACATCTTAATCATCATATTGTCAAATTGAGAAAGAAATAAAGATAACTTTGACTTTTGCGTTTTATTTTCAATTACGTTTCTTCCATAACGTTCTAATCTTTTTTCAGCTTCTTCTTTTGTCAAACCATTTTCATTCGTATCGAGACTTTTCATTACAGATTCTTTTTCTTCTCTATAGTATTGCATGATTCCACCCTACCTTCTTATAAGAGTATACTAAAAAGAAGAGAAAAATTCAACTCATCTCTTCTTTAAAAATTGCTTTAAAGACCTACCTTTTCCAAATCCCGTAAAAAATCTTTCCAATGTTTTTTCAATCTTGATTTCGCTAAAAGATGATTCCTTTCACTAACCCACTGAACATCTAAAAAAACTTCTATTTTCGTTTTCTTTTCTTCTTTTGAAAATTGATATCGTATATTTCCTTCCATTTCATTATTACTAAATTCTAACTCATATGTTTTATTTTTTGTTTTCTTTAAAACAGTAAAAAAGGTAGGATAATCTTTTAAACTATACTCGGGAATTTATCAGTTTTGAAATAAGAAATTTGTGGAAACCATTATAAAATGGTTATTTTTTTGGCAAATTTTGTAT
>CANQTT010000026.1 GCA_947626855.1 uncultured Bacilli bacterium | reverse complement strand
AAGAAACATAAATACTATTATAAACATACTTATTGCAGTTTTTTTTAATAAAACGGAATTCCAAATAAAAATTAACGTTTTCTCAAGAATTTTCATTTTTATATTGTAAAAAAAAAGAATTGATGATACAATGTTTAATGTCATTTGATAGATTATTTTATGGCCTGTTGGTGAAGCGGTTTAACACATTGCCCTCTCAAGGCAACATTCACGGGTCCGAATCCCGTACAGGCTACCAAATTGATACTAAACTCGAACTTCTTAAATTATTTGATAAGTTCGAGTTTTATAATGTTCTAATTTATGATAAAATGATTTAGTAATTAAGGGGGAAAATATGAAAAAAGAGTTAATTAAAACAGAAATAACTGTTAATAATAAAATAGGTATTTTAAGAATTGGTGATACTGACTATATATCATTAACTCAAAGTACGCTAATCCTTCAAATACTGCTAATGTTATAATAGGATGAGCAATAAAGGAACATTTGATTATATAGGCTTATAGGAACAATTAAATAATGAAGTTGGATATTCATCATTTACTTTAAGTCTCAAAAGATGGATTGATAGGACAAACGCTATAGGAATAATGCTATGTTGACATGGGCAGCAAGAATATAATAATGCTCTAGTTCAGGTACTCAGTCATTTTTTGACAAAATTCATAAAATATGCTAGAATGAACTTGTATTTTTAAATCACTGATTTGGAGAAGTAAATATTAATGAAACTTGTAGAAAGTAACTGGTTGATGAAAAGTTATAGTGGATTAATATTGAATGGACCAATGAGAGTTTTTCTGAAATTATATAAAGAGTAGGAAAAACCGGAGTTTCTATCCGTTATCAATAGAACATATATGATGGTATATGTATGATCTATTTTTAGGTGGCACAAGACTCTTGTCCTATTTTTAGGGCATGAGTCTTTTTATATTTTAAGGAGTGATATGAATGGTTTTATTAGTAAAGCGATGGTGGTTTAAATATTGATGTAGAAAACATATATTTAGAAAGAAGGAATTTTTATGAAAACAATGATTACAGGCGTTAGACCGACAGGGAAAATAACGCTAGCCAATTATATTGGAGGAATAAAGAAATTTATTGAACAACAAAAAGATTATAATTCATTAATATTTATAGCAGATATTCATGGTCTTACCACTTATATTGACCCAAATGAAATAAGAAATAATATATTAGATATAACAGCCCTTTATTTGGCATGTGGTATAGATTTATCACATACGTTAATATTTCAACAAAGTGATGTTTTAGAACATTGCAATTTAGGTTTTTTAATGTCATTTCAATGTAGTGTTGGTGAATTATCTAGAATGACACAATATAAATCAAAAAAAGCAGAATTATCTAAAAAGGATAAAGATATGGGACTTTTTATATATCCTGCACTAATGGCTGCTGATATATTGCTTTATGATGCTTCTATTGTTCCCGTTGGAGCAGATCAAAGACAACATATAGAAAAAACAAGAGATTTAGGGGAAAGATTTAATAAAATTTATGGAAAAACGTTTGAACTTCCTGAATATCAAATTCCCAAAATTGGATCCAAAATTATGAACTTACAAAATCCAAGCGTAAAGATGAGTAAATCAGCTCCAAAGGATGATAAAGGCACAATATTCATGTTAGATGACATTGAAATAACAAAAAAGAAAATTATGTCAGCCTGTACAGATAGTGAAGGCAAAATCTATTTTGACGAAGACAATAAACCAGGCATTTCAAATCTTTTATCTATTATAGCGGTTATAGATGATTTAAGTATAGAAGATGTTTCAAAAAAATATAAAGATTATACTTACAATGATTTTAAAACTGAAGTTGCTGATAAAGTGATAGACTTTATCTTAAAAATTCAAAATGAATTTTATAAATATAGAAATAACGAAGAATACTTAAAAAAAATATTAAAAGATGGTGCGGATAAAGCTAGAAATCTTGCTAATAAAAAAATGGAAGAAGTAAAAAAAATAATTGGTTTAAAATTATAATTATTAATAATCTACTACTGATTATTTCTTTTGTTTAAAGGTTTTTCTTTTAGAATACCAAAAGGATGATAACTCGGACTTTTCTAGTATAATACAAGACGACTTGATAAAAGTGCGTTTTTATGTTATGATGTATTTGTGCATGATACTTGCATAAAATAAGAAGGAACATTCAATATTGCAGTGTTGAGTGTTACCCAATAATTTGTGTAGCACCTAATTCAAACTGTTTGAGTTAGGTGCACTTTTAATTTAGAATTACGAAAAGTAATGCTATAAGTAAAAGGATGACAACGATTAAAGCAAAGATTAGAAAATCTTTCTTATTCATCAAGCATCACCTCCAGTCTATAAAGATAGAGGCAGCACCCAACTATTAAATGTTCCAGATAAAATTATATCAAACATTTGTTCTTGACGCAATGCTTTTATATTAAATTTTGACAATTTAGAAAACACACTTGCATATTGTCAAAAACAATAAGAAGGTGATGAAATTGAAGATATTAAGAAATAATTTAAGTAATAGTGAATTTTATAATTATTATTTGATAGATGACAAAAAAACAAAAGAAATTAATAAAATAAAGTTGTCGTACTCCTTCCTTTAGGCTACCAGATTGATTGTTACTCGGAAAAATACGAGTGAAAATAGAGAGCGTACTTGATAAAAGTGCGTTTTTATGTTATGATGAATACGTCGAGGAAACTTGCATAAAATAAAAAAGGAACATTCAATATCGCATGTTGAGTGTTGCCAATATAATTTTGGTTTCACCTAAATCATTGCTGAGTTAGGTGATTTTCTTTTTATATTAAAACTATAAATAGTAATAATACTAATAGGAAGATAAGAATTACTAAAGATAGAATTAAAAAATCCTTCTTGCTCGTACTATCGCCTCCCTTCTTTATGAAGTTTGGCAATCACCCAACTATTAAATGTTCCTAATAAAATTATACCAAACATTTGTTCTTGCTACGATACTTTTATATTAAATTTCGACAATTTAAAAAACACATTTGCATATCGTCAAAAATAATAAGAGGGTAATGCCATTGAAGATATTAAGAAATAATATAGGTAATAGTGAATTTTATAATTATTATTGGATGATGACAATAATAATTAGGAATAATACATTGAGATAACGACGATTTATATTTTACTTATTTTAATAGAAATCAGAAAATCGCTTTTTTATAACAAAAGAAATTGTTAAAATAAAGTTGTTATGCTTCTTCCTTTAGGCTACCATGGATGATAAAACTACTTTTTTAGTAGTTTTTTTGTGGAATTTCCAAAAAGGAAAAAATAGACTATTGTTTCTGTTTTTTGATATAATGGTATTGGTGATGGTATGAATCAAGAAAAGTTTTTAAAATTTAGGCAAGAGTATCCTGCTTTTTATTATAGAAGTTATCAAGTAAAAGAAGAGGAAGATTTCTATTTATTAGAATATCTTTTTGAAATTCCTTCTTTAGCGAAGTTTCAACCAACGATTAAAATTTATAAAGAAAATATTGTAAATCATGATCTTTCTTATCTTTCTTATTTGGCGTTTCAAATCGGTTTAGTAGAATTAGTGAGTTATTGGAAATGTACGTGTAGTCCTAATGTAATTATTGAAGCTGGTTCTCTTGATGAAAACCAGAAACAATGGTTTTTAAAATTATATTATTGGGGATTAGGGGAATTTCGCTATGTGAATCAAATCGAATGCGAGTTGGATTCTTGGATGAACATCTCTTCTGTTGGCAAGACAGAGGTTATCGTTCCATCTTTTCAAGGAAAAGGAAACTTGATTGCAATCGGGGGAGGAAAAGATTCTACCGTTTCTTTGGAGTTATTAAAAGATTATGAGAATACTTGTTTTATGATAAATCCAAAAGCTCCTGGAATAGAATGTATGAAAATAGCTGGTTATGATACTTATTTACGAGTAGAAAGAAGAATTGCTCCAGAGCTTATCCGCTTAAATCAAGAGGGTTACTTAAATGGTCATACGCCTTTTAGTGCTTTAGTCGCTTTTGTTTCTTATTTATGTGCGTATTTAACAAATCGAAAATATATTGTTTTATCCAATGAAGGAAGTGCGAATGAGGCAACGGTCTTAGGAACTAATATTAATCATCAATATTCTAAGACTTATGAGTTCGAGGATGATTTTAAACAATATGTAAAACAGTATTTAAAATTAGATATTCAATATTTTAGTTTGTTAAGATGTCTAAATGAATTACAGATAGCTTTGCTTTTCTCTCATTATAAGAAATATCATTTGGCATTTAAAAGTTGTAATGTAGGAAGTAAAACGATTCCTTGGACATGGTGCTGTAATTGTCCAAAATGCTTATTCGTCTATATTATTTTAAGTCCCTTTTTAACCAAAGAGGAATTAAGAGGTATTTTTGGCGAGAATTTATATGATAAAAAAGAGTTATTACCAACGTTTCTAGAGTTGTTGGGATATGCCAAAACGAAACCATTTGAATGTGTTGGAACGTATGGAGAAGTAAGATATGCGGTATGGAGAGCCATGGAACAATTTCAAGATTCCTATTTGCTTAAATATTATCAGGAACATTACCCATTAGAAGAACCGATTGATTATACGAAAGCTTTTAATGAGGAACATCATATTCCAGAAGATTATCTCAAGTTAGTAAAGGAGGAATTACAAAAGTATGTATCATAAAATCTTAGATAAATTGTTAGGGAAAAAAATAGCTATTTTAGGTTTTGGAATGGAAGGAAAATCGACTTATACCTTCCTTCGAAAACATTCTGATATGCCTCTTACTATTATTGATAAGAAAAATGTTTTAGAAAGTCATCCTGAATTAAAGGAAGATACGCATATTACTTGTATTTTTGGGGAAGATTATTTAGAGAAATTAGATGGCTTTGATTGGATTATTAAAAGCCCTGGTGTTATCACGAAAGACATCCCAACAGACCATTTACCATTTACTTCGCAGTTGGAATTATTATTAGAAGTAGCTCGTCAAAAAGTGATTGGCATTACGGCAACCAAAGGAAAGAGTACAACTTCTACTTTAGTGTTTGAAGCTTTAAAAAGAAATGGTTTGAAAACGTATTTACTTGGCAATATAGGAAAGCCTATTTTTGATGAAATAGAGAATTTTGAGGAAGATACTTGGCTTGTCATTGAAATGTCAGCTTTACAGTTAGAGTTTGTTCATCATTCTCCTCATATAGCTGCTATCTTAAATTTGTATCAGGACCATTTAGACCATAGTGGTACAGTTGAACATTATCATCAAAACAAGCTAAATATCTTTAAATATCAAGAGAAAACAGATTTTAAACTCTATTTTACAGATATAGAACCACTTAATAGCTATATTGATGACCGCTATCAGGCAACTTCGTATGCTTTGACTTTACAAGATGATCAAAGTCTGAATACAACTTCATTAGTAGATGGAAAAGTACTTTTAAATGGAAAAGAATTATATGATAGTCACACGAAAACGGCTTTACTAGGAGAACATAATCTACGAAATATTATGGTAGTTTTAACTATCTCAGAGATTTTAGGGTTAGATATTGAAAAAACGAAGAGTGCGATAATGGATTTTCAGCCTCTTGAACACCGTATGGAGAAAGTCGGTAAGTATCATGATATTATTTTTTATAATGATACGATTTCTACGATTCCAATTGCGACCATTTATGCCTTAAAAACGCTGGAGAATGTTGATACCCTTATTTTCGGAGGAATGGATAGGGGAATCGATTATCAAGAGCTTACGGATTATTTAAATCAAGGTGTAGTTCGAAATTTAATTTGTATGCCGACAACAGGTCATACGATAGGGAAAAAAATAAACCATCCTAGTGTTCACTGTTATTTTGTAGAAACCTTGAAAGAAGCGGTTGATAAGGCTAAGGAAGTCACTAGGCCAAATTCTATTTGTTTATTAAGCCCGGCTGCTTCTAGTTATGAGTATTTTAAAAATTTTGAGGAAAAGGGCAGGGCTTATAAAAATTTGGTAAAAGAAAGTGAAAGCATTTACAAAAAAGAATGAATATGTTAAAATGAAGTTGTATTCATAGGAGAGGGTGATTTGCTTGGACGAAACGAAAGTGTATGAGTCTTCTGAATTTCAGGATGAAATGATTTCACAGGTAATCAAGGAAGTATCTGAGATTTTGGAAGAAAGGGGTTACAATGCAATTAATCAAATTGTAGGGTATCTAATGAGTGGTGATCCAGGTTATATCTCTAGCCATAAGGAGGCAAGAAGAAAAATCGCTAGAATTGAAAGAACAAAGATACTAGAGGTTCTAGTGAAGAAATTTTTACAGTCATGAGATATTTAGGGTTAGATTTAGGAACAAGAACACTTGGTATTTCTATTAGCGATACAACGCAAACAATTGCTAGTAGCTTGATGACCATTCGATTTCAGGAGAGCGATTATCAGTCTCTTTTAGAACCAATAGGAAAGTTGATAACAGAGTATCAAATTACTAAGATTGTTTTGGGATTACCTAAAAATATGAATAATAGTATCGGTGACAGAGCAAAGACTACCTTAGCATTTCAAACATTATTGGAGGAAACATTTTCTATTCCTGTTGTCATGCAGGATGAGAGGTTGTCTACGGTAGAAGCCACTAATTACTTATTAGAAGCAGATATGTCTAGAAAAAAGCGAAAGAAAAAAGTAGATAAAATAGCTGCTAATATCATTTTACAAACTTATTTGGATAAGGAAAGGGAGGAATTAAAAAATGGAAGAAAAAATGACATTTAAAGTAGTCAATGATGAAGGAAAAGAAGTAGAATGTGAGGTTTTATTTACCTTTGAGTCTGATGAGACAAAGAAGAATTATATCGTTTATACGGATAATACGTTAGATGATGAAGGAAATACGAAAGTATATGCATCTATTTATAATCCAAATCAAGATGATACGAAATTGATGCCAATTGAAACCGAAAAAGAATGGAAAATTATCGAGACAATTCTTGATGAATTGCAAAATGAAATTCAAGGAAAGAATACAGAATCAGAAGAGTAATTCTTACTCTTTTTTGTTGTATGGTGAAAGATGAAGAAAGCATTATTAATTATTAGTTCTATTTTTGTTTTTCTAATTGTTGTTTTATTGGTTGGCTTTTTTTGGTATCAAAATTCTTTAAAACCAGTTGGTTCTAGTAAGGAACCTATTGAAGTAGAAATTAGTAGTGGGAGTACGTATAGTACTTTAGCGAATTTATTATATGATCAGAAATTGATTCGTTCTAAAACAGCTTATAAGATTTATATTAAATTAAACCCTCCCAAAGAGGATTTAAAAGCAGGTACTTATTCTCTAAGCCAAGATATGAGTGTTGAAGAGATTTTAGAAGTTTTATCGAAAGGTGGAAAATCGACGAATCCACTAGAAATTTCCATTCTTTTTAAAGAAGGATTGAATATGCGACAAATGGCTAAAGTCATTGAAGAGAATACCAATCATACGCAAAAAGAAGTTTTAGATACAATCTCTGATGAAACTTTTTTAAAGGAATTAATTCAGGAGTATTGGTTTTTAGATGATTCTATTCTAGAGGAAGATATTTACTATCCACTAGAAGGGTATCTTTATCCAGATACGTATAGCTTTTCTAGCAAGGATGTATCTGTTGAAGAGATTATAAAAACACTTCTAAATGAAATGGGGAAGAAGTTAGAGCCTTATCGAAAGGAAATTGAAAAAAGTGATTATACGGTACATGAGATTCTTACTCTAGCGAGTGTTGTAGAATTGGAAGCTGCTTCTTCTGAATATCGAAGTGAAGTAGCTGGAGTATTTTTTAATCGTTTAAATTCAAATTGGCAACTAGGTAGCGATGTTACCACTTATTATGGAGCTAAAATAGAGATGTCTGAAAGGGATTTAATGGTTGCTGAAATTGAAGCAATTAATGGGTATAATACTCGTCCAGCAGCGATGGCAGGAAAACTTCCTGTTGGACCTATTTGTAATCCTTCTATCAGTGCTATTGAAGCTGTTTTAGCACCTAAAAAAACTACTGCTTATTATTTCATTGCCGATAATCAAGGAAAAGTTTATTTTACAAAGACTTATCAAGAACATATCGAAATGCGTGAATATTTGAAGGAACATGGTTTATGGGAGAGATATCAGTAATTAAGAAGAATGCATTAGAACATCATATTCCCATCATGAAAGATGAAGGAATTGATTTTATTTGTCAATACATTCGAGAACATTCTGTGAAAAAAGTTCTAGAGATTGGTAGTGCTGTTGGGTATTCGGCGATTTGTTTTGCAAGTTGTGCGAAAGATGTTACAGTCGTTACTCTTGAAAGAGATGAGAATCTATTTGAACAAGCTCGTGAGAACATTGCCCAGATGGGATTGGAAAATCAAATCGAAATCAGAAATGAAGATGCCTTGGAAGCAGAAGTAGAAGGACTTTTTGATATTATTTTTATTGATGCAGCGAAGAGTCAATATCAAAAATTTTTTGAAAAGTATGAGCGAAATTTAGCATTTGATGGCATTATAATTACGGATAATTTATCTTTTCATGGCATGGTAGAAAATCCAGGTTTGACAAAGAATAGAAATACGAAACAATTGGTTCGAAAGATTCGCAATTATATTGAATTTTTAAAAAACAATGAAGAGTTTGATACGGTATTTTATTCTTTAGGAGATGGTATATCCGTTAGTAAAAGAAAGTCTAAAGGAGAACATTAGACTTTCTTTTTTGTAGAAATCCATACTCGTTTTTAAAGAAACATGATATAATGGATAAGTAGACAATTCAAAGATTCTTTGATATAATGTTTTAGTTTAAAAAAAGAAAGGAGTTTTATGAGTAAAATTAAGATGTTTGCCCTAGGTGGGTTAAACGAAGTCGGAAAAAATATGTATGTCATTGAAGTAGATCGTGACATTTATGTATTTGAAGCGGGATTAAAATATGCGGATGATAGTCTTTTAGGAATTGATTATATTATTCCTAACTATGATTATTTAATAGAGAATAAAGATCGAATTATTGGAATTTTTATTACACATGGACACGATGAACAGATGGGAGCTTTGGCTGATATATTGTTAGATTTAAAAGATGTTCCTATTTATGCTACAAAGTTTACATTAGATATTATTCGCCAGGATTTAGAAGACGAAGGGATTACGGATGCCCATTTAATTGAGTTAGCACTTCATAAGAAGATTGTCTTTGGAAAAAATAGTATTTTTCCTGTTAGGGTATCTCATTCTATTCCAGACTCTTTAATGTATGTTCTTTATACCGAGGATGGAGCTATTGTATTTACGGGTAATTATGTTTTTGATCCTTCCATGATGGATGCTTTTGGTTCAGATATTGGTAAAATTGCTTATGTTGGAAAGCAAGGTGTTTTATGCCTTCTAGGAGAATCTTTATATGCGACTAAAACAGGTTTTACCTCTCCTAATCATCGTGCGAGAGATATTATTCGTGAAGTGATTAATAAAAATGAGGGAAGAATTTTTATCAATATTATGCAAGCCCAAATTTTTAGAATTCAAGAACTTTTGGAAGAAGTAAAGAAGACAGATCGAAATGTTGTTATCATGGGAAAAAAGTTGGAAACGATTATTTTGAAAGCGATTGATTATCACTATATTTCCTTTGCTAAGGAAAGGATTAAGAATATTCATCATGTAACTGATCCTGGAATTATTGTCATTGTTTCCAATGAAAGAGAAGTTCCTTATTCTAATATGAAACGGATTTTAAGAGGGTATGATAAGTTTGTTACCTTAACAGAGGAAGATACGGTTGTGTTTGCTTCTCCTATTTATGACAGTATTGAAGTGACATCTACCCAAGTCTTTGATAGTATCGCTAAGATAGGATGTAATTTAGTTGTTCTTTCTAAACGTCAGTATCGATCTCCTCATGCCTCTAAAGAGGATATTATGATGATGATTAATATGTTAAAGCCTAAGTATTACTTTCCAATTGTAGGAGAGTATCGTGATCAAGTTGAGAATGCTGCTTTAGCGTATCGTCTTGGAATGAAAGAGGATAACGTTTTTCTAAGATTAAATGGAGATGTTGTTACTTTAGTAGATGGTACTTATGTAGATACCAACGAAAAAGTAAAAGTAGATGAACTTTTAATTGATGGAAAACAAGCTGGAGATGTAGGGGATCTTGTATTAAAAGATAGAGAACTATTAGGAGAAAATGGAATTGTAATTGTTACAACGACTTTAGATCGAGCTAGTAAAAAAGTTTTAGCTGGTCCTGAAATTTTAACGAGAGGATTCATTTATGTTAAGGATAATAGTGATCTCATCCAAGAAGCAGAGAAGATTTCTTTAGAAATTGTAAACAATTTTATTAATCCCAATTATATCGATTTTAATAAAATAAAATTAGGTATTCGAGAAAAATTAGGGAAGTATTTTTATCAAGAAACTTCCTCGAAACCAATGATTATTGTAGTCGTTCAAGAAGTATAAAATTTTTATACTTTTTTCTTGCCATTTACCTTTCTATTTTGCTATAATAAAAGACATATATGTATCGTGGGGGTAGCGTATGAGAAGAAGTTTTAACAATAAGCGTTTGAAAAGCCTCGACATGGTCGCGATAACCATTTCTGAATCAAAAAAGAAGAGTACTTCTGAGATAATGATTTTCGTGAATACGATTTGTTTTCAAACGAATCAAAAATATTCCTTGATAAAAGCAAATTGCTATGTAATGGAAGGAATTTTGGATTTAGCATGGAAGTTTATTTTCGAAAAAAAGTATAAAGAGGCAGATGCTTCTTTAGAAGAATTATTCCTTTCCAATCCCCATTCTAGTGCTTTGAATTTTGCGAAATTTGTCATTTCTCTATTCGAAGGAGAGGAATCTTATTCCTACCTTCAACAAGCAATTGAGAATCGAACTTCTTTTGAACAAGATAATGATTATCTCTTATATTTGAAACTTTTTCAACAACTCTCTTCAGATTACGATGTCATTCCACTGTTAGAATTATTAAGATGTCCTAAATTAGTGGCTTTTAATCAATGTTCTTATAATGGAAAATATTTGGAGCTATTAGCTTCTTTGGAAGATTTTTCTCTTCCCACAGTGAAACAAGCTCTTGCGAATTGTCAAAAGATGATGCCTCGATCTTTTTCGTTAGAAATTGCTTCTTTTCTATTAAAAAAAATAGAACGAGAAGAGAAAACGAGAAAAGAGAATGCTAAATTACAAGATAAGTTTTTAGAAAAAGAACGTTGCCAGAACTTGGTAGAAGATATCAAAGAAAAAAATATGGTTCGAGCAAAAGAAGATTTAATTCGCATTTTATCTTTCCGGGAATATGAACAGAAGGATAATTATGTTTATTACTTATTATTAGAATTATTGGAAATGATAGAATCTATACAGATAGATCCTACCTTTGAATTAATTCCTGTTTCTTACACTTACAAGAATGAAAGTGATGCTTTTTATACGTTTATGGAGGCCATTTCTCTGGGCGATTTTTTGAAAGCTAAGGAAGTAGGAGAAACCTGTAAGAGTAAAGTTTTGGATTCTTCTCAACCCATTATGAAAGTTTCTGTTTATCTATCTTTATTAGATTGTTTTTTCGAAAAGTTAGAAGAACGCCAAAAAGAATTAGAAACAATTTATCAGATTATTCAAGGAAACATTCAAAGAGGTCATTATTTACATGCCTTAGAACTCTATCAAATCCATGAAGAAAGTCTAAAATACTATCAACGAGAATTATTATTAGATTTGTTTGAAGCAGGGATTGCCATTGAAAAAAAGATGCCACCATTACCGGATACGGAAGTTTTAGAAAGTTTTGATCCCAGTATGGAGGAGTTAAAGGAAGCTCCCATTGAAGTTCAAA
Source organism: uncultured Bacilli bacterium (assembly GCA_947626855.1). GTDB lineage: Bacteria > Bacillota_I > Bacilli_A > RF39 > UBA660 > UBA5578. Next base: position 9,767 of record CANQTT010000026.1, on the reverse strand, counting down.
ATCAAGATGCTGTCATTGAAGAAGAAATTACTTCTCAATTGGAGGAAATCGGACATGAAAAAACTTCTTTAGAAAAAGAGGAAGAAGAAGTAGAGAGCATCCAAGAAGAAACTGTAGAAGAAAAAAATGACGGAGTCAAAGAAGATCCTCTAGAAGAGACGATTGCTTTAGAGGAGCCTCTAGAGGAAGAACAACTGGATGAGCAGCTTTCTGTTCCCAAACAAATAAAAGAAAATACCAATCAAAAACCATTAGAGAAAGAAGAAATTTTTTATCCCGCTCAGCCCCTTTTAGAACATATCTATCCTCAACATCCTTATTTTTTAAATTTTTTAAGGTGTTTTCAAGTTTTAAAGTTAGACGAAGCTAGAAATTGGTTGAGTCAATATGATCAATTATTACGAATGAATCAATTAGAAAAAAGACTAGATCAGTTTTATTATACTCTTGAAATTACGCAGTTAGAGATGATGGAATCTAAAGAGATTTATCAGGAAAAGGAAAGGATGTATGAACTTGCTTATAATGCTATGAGACATTATGACTATGAGGAAGCATTAAATGATTTAGATAACTATCAAAAGTTAGATACGACTCATAACAATAAAGGACTTATTTTGCAGGGATATATTTATAATGAAATTGGGAATAGTCAAAAAGCTTTAGAGAAATGGCTAGAGGCAAATGCGATTGCTCCTAATCCAGATACTTACTATTTTTTAGGAGAATCATATTATAAGAAAAAAAGATGGAGTGATGCTGTTTTCTGTTATCTGATTTATAATGAATTTTATCCAAAAGAAAGAATTTCTGTTTATTTAAATTTAGCAGAATGTTATCAAAAAATGAAAAAATTAAAAAAGGTTATTAAATATTTACGTTTAGCTGATGAAATCAATAGAGAACAAAGTCTAAATTTTAGTCTTACGGGAAGAATTTTAGAAGCCGAATATGTTTATCAAATGGCTATGGAGAAGTTACAATTTTTAAAGAGTAATAATAAGGATTCTTGAAAGTTATGCTCTTTGAAAAGAACTTCTTTTTTGTTTTTTAAAGGAATAAAATATGCTATAAGGAAACTAGAGAGTAGGCGAGTTTATGGAATTTCCTTCTATGCGTGATTCTGATTTAACAAGTGATAGAAGCATTTCGACACCAGATTATTTCGCACCCAATGATAGCCTAGTCTTAGGATTTCGCTTTGCTGAAGAGGATGAGTCCTTATATCCATTCGAAGATGTATGGTTTGAAGACTATCAAGATTGAAGAGCTATGATTATAGAGTTAGAAGAGTCTTTACCAAATCTTTATTCCAATTTATTGGGAAGAGACATTCGAATCATAGAATATTTTCCAGAAAGTGTCAAAACAAGAACTGCTATAAGATAAAAAGAAAACAATAGAATAAAGATTAAGAAAAAGTTGGTCTCTTGTATGGTGGCTCACTTTTTCTTTTTTTAGTTATTGACAAACTGTGGTATTTGCTCTATAATGAATTCATAAGCGTTTTAACGTGGGAGAAGTAGTAACAAAAACGAGTAAAAGCGAGTTAGGAATGGTGGAAGCTAACAATGACGCTTGTTATGAATAACACCCACTAGTTGTTAAGTCGAACGATTTCTAGTAGATTTAATCGGAAGTAATCCGTTATCATGTTACACGATTTTTTTTGAAATCGATAGAGTGGTCACAACAGGTGACAATTTGGGTGGTACCGCGGATTAGATTCGTCCCATAATAGGACGATATTCAAGAATTTGCTCAATTAGCTCAGTTGGTAGAGCATCCGGCTGTTAACCGGCAGGTCGTAGGTCCGAGTCCTACATTGAGCGCCATTCGTTGCCTGATTAGCTCAGTTGGTAGAGCATCCGGCTGTTAACCGGCAGGTCGTAGGTCCGAGTCCTACATCAGGCGCCATTTGTATATAAATAAGTCCTATTTTGTAGGACTTATTTTTGTTTATAAAGGAGGATTTATGGAAGAGAGAAAATTTACAAGCGAGATGGTAGATGATTATGCAGATAAACTATTAATCGGCTTAACGAGGGAAGAGAATCAAATGGTATTAGAGGAGTTTGAAGCGATTGATGCTCAAATCGATATTATTAATGAAATACCAGATATTGAAAGTGTGGAACCGATGACTCATTGCTTAGATGACTTTGTCTATGAATTACGAGAAGATGTGGAACAAGAATCTGTTCCTATTGATGATATTTTAAAAAATTGTGATGATTATGTAGGTTCTGAAGTAAAAGTACCAAAGGTGGTGGGTTAATATGATGGAAAAAGGATTAGTAGAACTTCATGAGGCTTTAAAAAAGGGAACCGTAACTTCTAAAGAATTAGTAGAAGAGTCTTTAAAAAGATCAAAAGAAGTACAGGAAAAATATAATGCTTTTGTAACGATTTTAGAAGATGCGAAAGAGGGAAGTGTCACGGATGATCTTCTTTCGGGAATCCCTTATGGTATTAAAGATAATTATAGTACAAAAGGAATTTTAAGTACGGGTTCTAGTAATACGTTAAAAGATTATGTTCCTTTCTTTACCGCTACAGCTATAGAAAATTTATCTCGTCATGGAGCGATTCCTGTTAATAAAACTGTTTTAGATGAATTCGGTATGGGGGGAACAGGAACGACTGGACATACTGGTATTGTAAAAAATCCATGGGATCCTACACGGATGTGTGCGGGTTCTAGTGCAGGTTCTGCTTGTGCTGTAGCAGCCGGAGTTTATCCATATGCTACTGGATCAGATACAGGAGATTCTATCCGTAAACCAGCTGCTTATTGTGGAATTGTTGGATACAAACCAACCTATGGAATGATTTCTCGTTATGGCTTATTTCCATTTGCTTCTAGTCTAGATCATTGTGGTGTTTTAACGCGTAGTGTCGAAGATGCTGCTATTGTAGTAGATGCTATGAAGGGCATTGATGAAAATGATATGACAAGTTGGGATTCTAGTGATCTTCATCTCTATGATTCGCTAGGAAAAGATGTCAAAGGAATGAAAGTATGTACCATTAAAGAGATTTGCGATAGTTCCATGTATCCTCATGCTTCTAAAGAATTAAAAGCTCATCTAGAAAATTTTCAGAAGACTTTAGAACATTTTAAAGAACTAGGAGTAGAAGTAGAGGAAGTATCTGTGGATTCTACACTCTTAAATGCAGAGCCTTCTGTTTATGTCGTTATCTCTTGTGCCGAGGCAACTTCTAATATGTCCAATTTAACAGGAATTGTCTTTGGTCCAAGAGCAAGTGCCGATAATTATATCGATATGATGAAAAAATATCGGACAGAGGGATTTTCTCCTTTGATTAAGAGACGGTTTATTATTGGTTCTTACGTCTTACAAGCTCAGAATAAGAATCGTTATTTCTATAACGCACAAAGAGTTAGAAGACTATTGGTAGATAGATGGAAAGAAATCTTTAAGGAATATGATGCGGTTGTTTTACCAGTAGGTAGTGGACCAGCTAAAAAATTTAATGGCGATAAAGATATGATTGATAAGAATACTGCTGTTTTAGAGGAACACCTTCAAATCGGTAACTTTGGTGGCTTTCCTTCTATTACCATCCCAGATGGATTTATCAATGACTTACCAGTAGGAATCAATATTACCGGCAATTGTTATGAAGATTCTAAAGTCTTGAATCTTGCTTATGCGTTAGAAAGCACGATGCCTTATAAAAATCAAGTAGCAAAGGAGGTAAAGTAATGGAAAATTATCAAGTATTAATCGGTTTAGAGATGCACTGTGAAATCAGTAAGACAAATAGTAAAGTATTTTCTAGTGCGAAAAATGGATACAGTGAAGAAGCGAATTCCTTTATTCGTCCGCTTGATATGGGTTTTCCTGGAACTCTTCCTGTTGTCAATAAAAAGGCTGTGGAATTAGCTTTAAAAGCCAGTATGATTTTAGGTTGTAAGCAACCAGAGTATATGTATTTTGAAAGAAAAAATTATTATTATCCAGATATGCCTAAAAATTATCAGATTACACAAGAGACGAAACCTATTCCCGTAGGAATTTATGGTTCTTTAACGTATGATTTTCAAGGAACGAAAAAAACCGTTCGAATCAATAATATTCATTTAGAGGAAGATGCGGCTAGTTTAGATCATTACCCAGGATTTTCTACGGTTGATTATAACCGTGCTGGAGTACCACTACTAGAATTGGTTACAGAACCAGATATGCATTCTGCTGAGGAAGCTGTTGCTTTTTTGGAGACTATGCGATCTATTTATCAATATGCAGAAATTAGTGATGCCGATAGTAGAAAAGGACAAATTCGATGTGATGTCAATGTCTCTATTATGGATAAGGATAAAGATCCTACTGACCCTAAAAACTGGGGTACTAAGGTAGAAATTAAAAATGTTAACTCTTTTGGAGGCGTAAGAGATGCCATCAATTATGAAATCGAAAGACAAATTGCCTTAAAAGAAGATGGTAAATATGATGAGATGCAACAACAGACTCGTCGTTGGGATGAGGATACCTTTTCTACTATCTATATGAGAAGTAAAGTAGATGCCATTGATTATCGATATTTTGTAGAACCTAATATTCCTAAGTATCGAATTAGCGAAGAATGGAAAGAAAGTATTCGCAAGAGTATTCCGAAATTAGCGAGTGAGAGAAAAGAAATCTATCAATCAGAATATGGTTTATCTGAATATGATGCTAAAGTCCTCATTAAGGAAAAACCGGTATCTGATTTCTATGAAGAAACCATTACTTTGGGAGCAAATCCTAAAAATGCAGCGAATTGGCTTACCAGTGTTATTTTGGGCTATCTCAATAAAGAGGAAATGGAGATAAAAGATTTATATCTTACTCCAAGAATGCTTGTGGATATTATGGATATGGTTCGCGATGGTAAAATTTCTTCTAAACAGAGTAAAGAGGTTTTAAATAAAGTATTAGAAGAGAAAAAAGAACCAAAAGAGATTGTCAAAAAATTAGGACTTACACAGATTTCTGATGATAAAACGATTCGAGATATCGTGGTAAAAGTATTAGATGAACATCCTGATTTAATTGAAGATCATCGAAAAGGAAAAAATACTTTCGATTTCTTTGTTGGACAAGTCATGAAAGCTACTCGTGGACAGGCTAATCCAAGTTTAACAGCCAAGATTATTCAAGAAGAGATAGATAAACGATAGGAGGATTTTATGAAACTAGATATAAGAGATATTTTAGCTGATGAAAAAAAATATCTAAATCAAGAGATTACGGTTCAGGGATGGATTCGTAATCATCGCAAACAAAAAGAATTTGGTTTTATTGATTTTAGTGATGGAACTTCTTTTCAGCACTTACAAATCGTTTATGATAATCACTTAGACAATTTTGAAGAGATTACGAAACTACATATTGGAAGTGCGGTTACCGCAACCGGAAAGTTAATTCCTTCTCCAAAAGAAGGACAGGCGATGGAATTACAACTTCTTTCTTTGGTATTAGAGGGAGATGCTCCGGAAGATTATCCTATTCAGCCTAAAAGACATACGAGAGAGTTTTTACGGGAAAATGCTTATCTTCGTCCTAGAACCAATCTCTTTCAAGCCGTTTTTCGCGTTAGAAGTGTAGCTGCTCAAGCAATTCATACGTATTTTCAAGAAAGAGGCTATGTCTATTTTCATGCTCCTCTTATCACGGCTAGTGACTGTGAGGGAGCGGGAGAGATGTTTCAAGTGACTACTTTAGATTTAGATAGAGTAGCGACTTCTGGAAAAGTAGAATATGATAAAGACTTCTTTGGCAAAAGGACATCTCTTACCGTATCTGGTCAATTACAAGCCGAAACTTTCGCACTTGCCTACAAAAAGACCTATACATTTGGTCCTACTTTCCGAGCTGAAAATTCTAATACGAAAACACATGCTAGTGAATTTTGGATGATTGAGCCAGAGATTGCTTTTTGTGATCTAGAAGGGGATATGGATATTATGGAAGATATGCTTAAATATATCGTATCCTATGTCTTAAAAAATTGTCCTCTTGAGATGAATTTCTTTGATGAATTCGTAGAAAAAGGACTCAAGGAAAAATTGACAACTTTAGTAAATAGTCATTTTACAAGAATCGATCATGAAGAGGTTATCCGTATTTTGAAAGAAGCAGATGTTGACTGGGAATTTGAACCAGCTTATGGAGAAGATATTGCAAAAGAACACGAGAAATATATTACTGAATATTTCCATGGACCTGTTTTTATCAAAAATTGGCCAAAGGATATTAAGGCTTTTTATATGAAACAAAATCCAGATGGAAAGACGGTAGCAGCAGTGGATTTGGAAGTTCCTGGTGCTGGAGAACTCATGGGTGGATCACAACGTGAGGAAAATTATGAAAAGTTAGTATCTAGAATGAGAGAAATGGGGATGTCTGAAGAAGGTTTAGATTGGTATCTAAATTTAAGAAAATATGGAGGATGCGTTCATTCTGGCTTTGGCATGGGATTTGAACGGCTTCTCATCTATTTAACTGGTGTTGAAAATATTCGAGATGTTATTCCTTATCCAAGAACGCCTAATAATTGTGACTTTTAAAAAGGAGTGATAAAATGAACAAAAAATACCGAACGATATATTGTGGAGAAGTTAGTGAACAAGAGATAGGAAAAACCATAAGAGTAGCTGGATGGGTTGCCAATATTCGTGATCACGGTGGTGTTATTTTCGTAGATATGCGAGATGAAACAGGAATGGTTCAAATCGTAAGCAACGATGATCAAATTTTTCTTCATTTGACGAAAGAATCTTCTGTGACGGTATTGGGAACTGTTCGTAAAAGAGAGATAGATGATTACAATCCTAAAATAAAAACAGGAACAGTAGAAATATTAGTCCTTTCTTTAGAGGTATTAAGTAAAGCTCCTTCTGAACTTCCTTTTGAAGTAATAACTTCTACGAACGTTTCAGAAGACATTCGATTAAAATATCGATATTTAGATTTGCGAAATGAAAAAGTTCATAATAATATTCGTTTTCGAAGTGAATTATTAAAATTTTTAAGAACAAAGATGGATCAATTAGGATTTACGGAAATTCAAACGCCTATTATTACAGCCTCTAGTCCAGAAGGAGCAAGAGACTTTGTCATTCCTTCTAGAAAATTTAAAGGGAAGTTCTATGCGTTACCACAAGCTCCTCAAGTATTTAAAGAATTGTTAATGGTGAGTAATTTTGATAAATATTATCAAGTTGCCCCTTGCTTTCGAGATGAGGATTGTAGAAGTGATAGAACTTTAGAATTCTATCAATTGGATTTTGAAATGGCTTTTGTGGAAGAAGAGGATGTCTATGAAATAGGGGAAGAAATCTTCTATGATACCTTTACTCATTTTTCTAACCGTAAAGTGAGTGAGAGACCTTTTCGAAGAATTTCTTATCGGGATGCTATGTTAAAATATGGAACAGATAAACCAGACTTACGGAATCCTTTAGAAATTATTGATTTAAGTGAAATTTTTGTGGAAAGTGCTTTTAAACCTTTTCGGGGATCCGTTGTTCGTGGCATTACCGTTCCTAATTTATCTTATAAAGCCAATAGTTGGTTTAATGAGATTGTAGATTATGCGAAAAAAATAGGAATGCCTGGAATTGGCTATATTACTGTGGAAGAAGATTTTTCTTTTAAAGGCCCTATTGATAAATTTTTAACCGATTTAGATCGAGAAAAATTAAAAGAAACTGCTCATTTAGAAGTTGGCAGTGTCCTCTTTTTTATTGCTGATAAAAGAGAAATAATCGCATCTAAACAAGCAGGATTGATTCGAACATTTTTAGGTCAAAAATTGGGATTATTGGATAAAGATCGTTACGAGTTTTGTATTATTCATGATTTTCCTATGTTTGAGTATAATGAAGAGACTAAAAAATATGATTTTTGTCATAATCCTTTCAGTATGCCAAAGGGTGGTTCTAAGAGTTTAGAAAATGAAAATGTTGAAGATATTTTAGCTTATCAATACGATTTTGTCTGCAATGGTTATGAAATGGCAAGTGGTGCTGTAAGAAATCATGATATCTCTGCTCTAGAACAAGCTTTTGAAATCGTTGGTTACGATAAGAGTATTGTGGAAGAACGTTTTGGTTCTTTATATCATGCTTTTCAATATGGAGTACCTCCTCATGCTGGAATGGCTCCAGGAATTGATCGCATGATGATGCTTTTATTAGATGAACCAAATCTAAGAGAAGTTCAAGCTTTCCCAATGAGTGTTAGTGGTCAAGACTTTTTAATGGGTTGTCCATCAGAATTGACAGAGCAACAATTAAGAGAAGTTCATATTAGAATTAGACAGTAAGTATTTCTGAATTTGCCTTTTTTCTCTTTCCTTGATATAATCAAATCTGTTTGAATTCAAGGGGGATTTATGGAAGACGAACAAAAAGAGAAACTAGTAGAAGTTTTACTACAAAGATATGTAGGAGAAGTATCCGATTTAGAATATTTTCGTAAGGAAACAGAAAAATTGGTGGATGATTTATTCTCAGAAAAAGAACAAGTAGGGGTTCTATCTGTTAAGAGAACAACGGCTTTAAGAAAAATGATTGGTAGGTTTGATTACGGCGAATGGCAGGGTGCCAAAGAAATCGCCAGATCATTAAAAATTACATACCAAGCTGCTTGTCAAATCATGCTTTCTTTGAATGAAGATATTCGTTTTATGGTGTACACGATTCCTTCTAGAAAGAAAAGTCCACTTACCAAAATGAGTTCTATTCTCGATAAAGAGACGCAAGAAAAAGCGAGAAAGATTACGATTTGGGATATTGGATTAGGTTTAAAAACGATTCAAGCTTTGCGAAGAGAAGATGTCATTACCATGCTTGACTTATCTTGTTATGGAATTGGAGATTTTTGCTTAGGAGAAGTTGGAAGATATAAAATTTTATCGGAAGCACATCGTCTTGGTTTTTCTTTTATGGAGGAACTAAGTTTAGAAGAAAGAAAAACGATTGTTTCTTCTTCGCCAAAAGAAGTTGTTGATCAATCAAGTGTTAGCTGGATTATGAGTTTAGAGGATATCTACTGGTACGGAATTCTTCGTTCCTTAAAGAATTTAGCTACTTTGCGAGAACGAAAGATGAAGGGAATGAACCTTCCTTCTAAATTTGAAAAAACAGCACTAGCGATAGGAATTGATTTAGGGACACCAAAGAGTGAAGTTTATAACATGAGAAAAGAAGAATTATTAAGTCAGTATCGAGCTCTTACTTCAGAACTTGCTACTTTAAAAAGAAAAGAAGAAGAATTAAATCGAAAGATAGAAGCAATCTTGACAGAAATCGATCTTTCCTCAACCAGTGAGATAAAGGAAAAAACCTATGAAAAATAAAGAGGACTTAGAAAGAGTGCTTCAACAGGAATTAACCCAAATAGAAGAAGAAAATATGAATCTAAAAAAACAGTTAGAAAACCTTCAAAAAAGTATCACAGAAAAAGAAGAAATCTTAAGAGAATTAGAAAAGACTTCCTTTAGGAAGTCTTCCAATGAGTAACAGATAGAATTTTCTATCTGTCAGACTGTTGACAAAAGAAATTTTGAAAACAGTCTTTTATTATTTATAAAAATTTAGTATAATTAAATTGCGAGATAAAATGCCTTATTTTAACCAAAAAGTCATTGACATATCTCGCTTTTATTATATAAAAATGACATTCTAAGATTTGTCAAGAATAAAATTTTGTGATATTATATGCACAACAAAAAGACACGAGATTTCTAAATTT
>CANQTT010000025.1 GCA_947626855.1 uncultured Bacilli bacterium | reverse complement strand
AAACAAAATTTGACAAAAAAATAACCATTTTTCAATGGTTTCCACAAATTTCTTATTTTAAAACTGATAAATTCCCGAGAGGTATCTTTCTTTTGCTTTTTTGCCAGATGTGTTATAATGTAGTGGTAAGGATAGATGTTATGCAAGAGATTCAAAACTTTCGAAGTTATTTATTAGTGGAGAAGAAATATAGTCATAATACAATTGATGCCTATCAAGCAGATTTAGAGAAATTTTTTTCTTATCTTAAGAAAAATCCTAAAGATATTCAAGAAGAGGATATCCATGATTGGATGAAGCAGCTGCACCAAGACGGATTGAGTGAAAGAAGTATTTCAAGGATGATATCTTGTTTGAAATCTTTTTATAAATTTCTTTTAATTGATAAAGTTGTTACGCAAAATCCCATGGAGAATATTGAAATTCCCAAATTGCGACAAAGTCTTCCCCACACTTTAACAGAAGAAGAAGTGGACTCTTTATTAGATGTTCCTTTATTAGATGCATTTAGTTATCGGAATAAAGCTATGCTAGAATTACTGTATGCAACAGGGCTTAGAGTTAGTGAACTCGTTCATTTAACCTTTCAAGACATCGATTTAGAAAATGCCTATGTAAGGACAATGGGAAAAGGAAGTAAGGAAAGAATTGTTCCCATGGGGGAATATGCCTTACATTTTCTAACGATTTACTTGCAAGATTATCGTTCTATCCTATTGAAAAAAGAGTATACAGACTATCTTTTTTTAAATAATCATGGCAAGCCCATTACTCGGCAAGGATTTTTTAAAATGTTAAAAGCAAGGGCAAGAGAAGCTGGGATCAAAAAAGAGATTTCCCCTCATACGTTACGACATTCTTTTGCTACCCACTTGCTTAATCATGGAGCTGATTTAAGAAGTATTCAAGAACTTCTAGGTCATAGCGATATTGCGACCACACAAATTTATACGCATGTATCCAGTGAACACTTAAAAGAAAATTATCGAGAATTTCACCCACATGGGGAATAGGAGGAATTATGAAGAGAAAAAAAGTAAACGAAACAATTTTTAGAGAATATGATATTCGAGGAATTTGGGAAGAAGAGATTGATGAAGAGGTAGCTTATACAATAGGGAAAAGCTTCGCTTCTTTTATACAACCTATGGGGAAAAAAGAAGTAATAGTTGGTCATGATAATCGTATTTCTTCTCCAGCTATTCATCAAGCTCTACTAGCAGGATTAACGGAAAGTGGAGCTGATGTCATCGATTTAGGATTAGTAACTACCCCTATGTATTACTATGCAAAAAAGAAATATCAAGTAGAAACTGGTATTATGATTACAGCTAGTCATAATCCAAAAGAATATAATGGATTTAAAATTTCTTTTTCTCTAGAAGGGAATGCTTGTGGTAAAATTATTCAAGATTTTGGTCATTTTACGAATGAAGGAACTTTTTTAGAGGGAAATGGACAAGTACGCCTTTTAGAAATTGAAAAGGAATATCTAGAAGAAGTTCAAAAAAGCGTAGACTTAGGGGAACGAAAGGTAAAAGTAGTGTTTGACTGTGGAAATGGAACAGGATCGATTATTATTCAAAAAATCTTGGAGATGTTTCCTGTTGAATATGAGCTCCTCTACTGTGATTCAGATCCTGAATTTCCTCACCACCATCCGGATCCAAGCGTAAGGGAAAATATGAAGGACTTAGCAGAAAAAGTAAGAGAATTAGGCTATGATTTGGGAATTGGGATTGATGGGGATGCGGATCGCGTAGGACTTGTAGATGAAAAGGGAGAAATCATTCGGAATGATCTCATGATGCTAATCGTATATAGGGCTTTAGCCCCAACCATGAAAAAGAAAAAAGCGGTTTATGATGTAAAATGTTCTAAGACTTTGATTGATGGTTTAAAAGAATTAGGCTTAGAAGCAGAAATGGCTAGAACAGGAAATTCCTATATGAATCTTAAAATCAATGAAGAAGATTTAGATTTTGGAGGAGAGTATTCTGGACATTTATGGTTCCGTGATAAATGGCCTGGCTTCGATGATGGGATTTATGCTGGTATGAGATTGATTGAAATCGTCTCTCATACGGATAAAAAGGTAAGCGAACTATTAGACCATATTCATCCTTATTTTGCTACAGAAGAATTAAAATTCCATGCTCCTGATGAAATTAAATTTGATATTGTTGAAAAGGTAAAGTCTTATTGTCAAGAAAAAGGATATCAGATGATTACTGTAGATGGCGTTCGCGTAGAGTTTGAGGATGGATGGGCATTAGTTAGATGCTCTAATACTGGGCCAAATATTATTGCTCGTTTTGAGGCAAGAGAAGAAAATCATCTTCAAGAAATACAAACAGAATTTACTGATTTATTAAATAAACTTTTATCTTAAATAGAAAGGGAAAGATTTGATTATCTTTCTTTTTTATGTTAGAATAGCGAACAATATGAAAAGAGGGAAGGGGATTACCATGAAGATTATTTTGGATACAGACGGTACGATGACCGATTTTAATGCCTATATAAAGGAAAAAGCGATTCCTTATTTTCAAAAACATTATGGTATGACGATTCAAAATCCTAATGCTTTAGAAGTGGAAGATATTTTTCAAATGGATGATTTTTTTGCTCAAAAATATCAGTTATCAAAAGAAGAAGCAAAACAATATACCAAAAAAGCATTAGATCGCTTTTGGGTAAGTATTCGGTTTGTTCAATTTTCCCTACTAGAAAAATTTAGACCTGGTACTCGCGAATATATTCAAAAAGCTATCCAAGATGGACACGAGGTAGAAGTCCATACATCACGTGCGAAATCCTGTGAAAATACAAGGATTGGTTCTATTTGTAGAGCATTCACGATTGGTCAATACTGGATTAATGGAATTTATCTTCCTACGAAAAAATTTCATTTCTATCCCAATGATTCTGAAAAAGTAAAAGGAATTTTAGCTGCAAACCCAGATCTTGTATTTGACGATAAACCGGAAATTCTATCGACTTTAACAGAACAAGGAATTAAAAGTATTTGTGTAGAGGGTTGTCACAATCAAGAAGTTCAAGAATCCAAGAATCTTCGTAAAATTAAAACCTTTACAAAAGAGGAATTGGAAGAAAAATTACAAATTTTATTGGGTGTAAAATCGCTTTCTGCCTATGAAAGAGCAGCGAAATCAGATGTCCTTTTTAGACGTTTAACCATCTTAAAAAGACCTATGTTATCTTTCTTTCAACCTATTGTTTTACATCCTGAAAACATCCTAGAAGACTCTAAAAGTGGCATTATTTATGCTCCTAATCATCGTAGTACTCTAGATCCTCTAGCGATAACAGCCGTTTTAGTAAAAAATGTTCATTGGGCTGCTCTTTTACGATTCTTTGAAGGAAAAGATAGTATTTTTAACAACAGTAAAAATCCAATTTTATGTCAAATAACAGCGACAGCTTTTCGCGATTTAGCTTATTTTCCAATCGAACGAAAAAGAGATAATCCAAACGCAAATAACTTGTCTTCTATTCGTGATATGATTTCTTTTTTGAGGATACGACAAAAAGTTGGTATCTTTCCGGAAGGGACTACTAGACGTCCTCCAGGAAAAGAATTTGGTACTTTCGATGATGCCTTCCTTTTATTAGCAAAAAAAACAGATTCCTGGGTGCAACCAATTACTACCCTATGGATTCGAGAGGTTCCGGTAAGGGCTAAAGTCATCATTAATTTTGGGAAACCATTTAAAGTAGGAACGTTAAAAAAAGAAGAAGCGATGGAGCATTACTTGCAAATTCAATATCAAGGATTACAAGAAAACTATGATGTCAAAGAATCCTTGGGAAAAGAAAAAAAATTACAAAAAAGACTTTAAAAATTAAGTATTATTTCGTATAATGAAGATAGAATAGTTGGTTCTATCTTTTTTTGGGAGGATGAGGATATGCATTTCAGTATCCCACTTTTGCTACTTAGTTTAGCCTATACGTTATTAATCGCTATCTTATTTTTTACAAAGAGAAAACAAAAGAATATTGAAAATAAAATCTATGCTATTTTATTAGTGACAACTCTTATCGGTATTGTCTTGGACATTGCTGGTATTTATGCCCATATGTATTTATCGGAAAGTAGCATTTTACGGTGGATGATTGTAAAATTTTATTTATTATTTCTTTTAGTCTTCGTCTTTAGTATCAGTATTTATATTACTTCCTTAGTAAAAAAGATGGATCAGTTCTATACGAATCTATCGCAGATTTTAGAAAAACCTGTTATGAAAGTATTTTTAGGTTCCTTTCTCCTCTGTGTGTTTCTCAATTTTATCTTACCATTTCATTACTATCGAAATGGTCAAGAAATCTACGTCTATGGAGCCAATTGTATCTTTATTTACGGAATAGGGTTTATCCATATCCTCTATTGGTTATTAATGATTTTATTGAAAGGGAAATATCTCTCTCGAAAAAAGATGCTACCCATCATTTGTTTTGTGTTATTAGGAATTCCTGGTGTATTGATTCAATTACAAAATCCTACTTTATTACTCGTTACAACCATTATTGCTTTTATTGTAATCTTCATGTATCATACAATTGAAAATCCAGACTTGGAAATGATTGAACAACTCCATATCGCCAAAGAACAAGCAGAACGAGCAAATCATGCAAAATCTGATTTTTTATCTAATATGTCCCATGAGATTCGAACTCCTTTAAATGCTATTGTCGGATTTAGTCAAGCTCTTTTAGAAGAAGATCTTCCCACAAGTGCTCAAGAAGAAGTAAAAGATATTTTAATGTCTTCGAATAATCTATTAGAAATTGTAAATGGTATTTTAGATATTTCAAAAATAGAAGCAAATAAATTAGAAATTATAAATACCGAGTATGATTCCTTTGGACTCATGAAAGATATCCAATCTCTGATTCGGGCGAGAATGCAAGATAAGCCTTTAGAATTTCATACGAGTATTGATGCTTCTATGCCACCTGTTTTGTATGGAGATTATTTAAGGATTAAGCAAATTCTGGTAAATTTACTTACCAATGCTGTTAAATATACAAAAGAGGGAAGTATCTATTTTAAGGTAGATGCCGTCGTAAAAGGAGATCTCTGTAGACTAATCATTTCAGTAGAAGATACAGGAATTGGAATCAAAAAAGAAAATCTTGCCCATCTCTTTGAGAAATTTGAAAGATTTGAAGAAGAAAAAAATATAACAATGGAAGGAACAGGACTTGGGTTAGCGATTACCAAAAGTTTAGTGGATCTTATGCATGGTAAAATTGTAGTACAAAGTGAATACGGCAAGGGTTCTCGCTTTACGGTAGCAATCGATCAAAGAGTCGTTCCAAAATCTGTAAAGGAACTACAGTCTGATTCGTTTGAAGAAGAAGAATCAGTCTCTTTCAAACAGGGACAATCCATTTTACTAGTAGATGATAATCCTATCAATTTGAAAGTAGCAAAACGTTTATTGCAGGATTATCCTCTTTCCGTAGAATGCGTGGAATCTGGTCAGGAATGTATTGATAAAATATTAGAAGGTAATCATTACGATCTCATCTTTTTAGATGATATGATGCCTAGAATGACAGGAAAGCAGACTTTAAACAATTTAAAGAATATTATTGGCTTTCAGACCCCTGTCATCGCCTTGACCGCTAATGCTATTGTCGGAATGAAGGAATCTTATTTACAAGCTGGCTTTCAGGATTATCTAGCAAAGCCTATCGAACGGAAAGAATTAGAACATGTGTTAAAAAAATATTTAAAAATAGGAACCTCGCAAGAAGAACCTATTCCTATCGATACCGAACCAAAAACTTCTAAATCAGTAACCTATTTGGAAGAATGTGGAATTCAAGTTCAAAAAGGAATAGAACTCTTAGGCGATTTAGATACCTATTTAGAAACGATGGAAGCCTTTTTAGAAGAAACTCCTAAAAGGCTACAAGAGTTAGAGGAATATAAAAAAACAAACGATTTTCAAAATTATACCATTCTCGTCCATGCAATTAAAAGTGATGCCAAATACCTAGGAGCTCTTTCCCTTGCTGATTTGGCTTTCAAACAAGAGATGGCGGGAAAAGAAAATAGATTGGAAGATTTGCAAAAAGGAGATTCAATCTTTCTACAAGAATTTCAAAAAATCATTACCATTATAAAAAAGTTTTTAGAGAAATAGGAGGAATTTGTGATGAATCAGTTATTGGAACAAATTAATCAAACATTTGAGAACTGCATGGAGAATAGTAGTGAAGAAACCAAAATACAATTAAAAATTTTAAAGGGAAACATTAATACGTTATTTCAAGAATATGAGGCGAAAATGGGTCCAAAGGAGGAAAAAAAGGAACCTTCTGGGCAAAGACCAGTCGTATTGATTGTCGATGATTCTAGTATTGTTAGAAATTATTTGACAAAACAATTAGAGGATACTTATGAAATTTTAGTGGCTGAGAATGGCGAAGAAGCGATTGCCAAACTAGATAATCAGGAAAAAATGGATGTTATGCTTTTGGATTTAATGATGCCAAATATCGACGGTTTTGGTGTCTTAGATCACATGGCTTCTCAGAATATTCAATTACCAGTTATTGTGATTAGTGGGGATAGTACAAAAGAAACGATTAACAAGGCTTTTGAATATCATGTAGAAGATGTCATCGTAAAACCTTTTGATTCCGAATCTATCAAGAGCAAAATTCATAGAGTTATAGGGTAGGAAGAAATTCCTACTTTTTTAAAAAGAAATATGCTATCATAAAGAACAAAAGGAGAGAATTTATGTTATCTTTGCCACCAAAGGAAGTATTTCAAAAACAATATATTCGGTATGCTGAAGCGAAGTTTCACCTGATAAAACAAAAATATGGGAATATTGCTCAAGATATCAGTTTAAAATTGCCACATGGAATCGCCATGATGAATGCAACAGAAAGAATTAGTCGCAGAAGTGGCCTTTTCAATGATACCTATTATTTGTCTTCTGCCCTTGATGGCTGTTTTCACGATATTGGAAGATTCGAACAATATTATCAGATGGGAAGTTTGAATGATGCTCTTTTAGAGAAGAAAAGTGGTATCAAAGATCATGGCAATCTTGGAAAAAAAATCCTCTTGGCTAATGATTGTTCTTTTTTAAAAGAGATAGTACCAGAAGGAAAGGAGTATTGGAACGTTTTCTATGAGGTAATTGGAGAGCACACAACCGTTCGCAATCACAACTATCAATATCCTATTTCTTCTCTGACGCATTCTTTTCAAGATTTTTCCTTAGAAGAAGTACTAAAATCGAGGAGAAAAGAAAAAATAAACCAATTAATTGCTCTTAAAATTGCCATTTTACAAGAAGCAGATAGCTTAGAAATTTTTTCCAATATTATGAATGGCAGATGGACACCATTTCTTTCTTCTAATCCTAAAAACTTTGTAGCTGATGATGTATGGAACGACTTTATGAATTTCCATTTGATAGATATGAAGAAATATAAAGATAAGGGCAGTTGGACCGCTAATAGTGGCTTTTTACTACGTTATAGTCTCCTAGTAAGAAAAACAAATTTCGTTGCGACTTTAAAAGATTTTCAAGAAGAGAATGGCTTTCAAAGAATTTGGCAAAAGACCGTTTCTACGATAAAAGACGGACAGAATCAACCATCTTCAAGGATAGATTCTAAACTAATCGAGGCTCAAAAGTATATTCAATTGGCTGTTCATAATCTTATTCTAACGAGCCCTGACGGCTTTCTTATTACCAAAGATTCTCGTGAAGAGGCAAAAAAATTAACGTTATCGATTTGGAATAACAAATAAATTTTAGAAATAATAGCAACGTTTGGTTGCTATTTTTTTGCTTTTTTGCTATGATGGATATAGTAGAGATAGGAAAGTAGTGATAGGATGTATGAAAATGAAGCAATTGTCCTAGAACAATGTCACGCAGGAACAGGAGTTTATTTCGCTGTTAAAAGAGGCTTTGACATTATCATGGGATTACTAGGAATTCTTTTTTTAATTCCTGTTACTATTCTTATTAAAATTGCTACTTTGATAAGTGGAGATAAAAACTCTATTTTCTTCACGCAGACGAGAATTGGAAAAAATGGAAAACCCTTTAAACTTTATAAGTTTCGAACCATGATTCCAGATGCGGATAAAGCTCTTACAAAGATTTTAAAAAAGGATAAAAAGTTAAAAGAAGAATATCGAATTCATAAAAAATTAAGAAACGATCCTAGAATTACAAAAATAGGAAATTTTTTACGGAGAACTTCTCTCGATGAAGTACCTCAATTTCTAAATGTTCTAAAAGGGGAGATGTCCCTTATTGGGAATCGTCCTTATTTACCTCGTGAAAGAAAAGAAATGGGTGCCTATTATCAAGATATCGTGAAAACGAGTCCTGGTATTACTGGGTATTGGCAAGTGTGTGGAAGAAATGATTTAAGCTTTAAAAGACGATTGATGTTAGAACAGTTTTATTCTAATCACTGTTCTTTCCGATTAGATGCTAAAATCTTCTTCAAAACATTTCGAGTAGTTTTGTTAGGTAAAGGAGCTAAGTAGTTTGATAGAAAAGATACATAGTTTTCTTGTATGTATCTTTTTTGTACTGAGGGGGAAGTTGAATGAGAATATTATTAGTAAATAAATTTCATTATCGAAAAGGGGGCAGTGAAACCTATACGTTTGAATTAGCTAAACTATTACAATCGCATGGGAATGAAGTAGCTTTTTTCTCGATGCAAAACGATCAAAATATTCAAACAGAGAATCGAGAATATTTTGTACCTTTTTTTGATTTAAATCATTCCTCTAAAAGACATGCTCTCAAAGTAATTTATGCTAAGAAAAATAAAAAAATAATGGAACAGGCTTTGGATGATTTTCAACCGGATATTGTTCATCTTAACAATTTTCAAAGACAATTATCAGCTTCTATTCTAAAACCAATCTATCAAAGAAAGATTCCTATTGTTTATACGATGCATGATTTACAACCTATTTGTCCTGCCATTAATATGATTGATGGCCATAATCAGGTGTGTGAAGCTTGCCTAAAAGGAAAATACTTTTCTTGTCTATCGAAGAAGTGTGTAAAAAATTCACGCTTAAAAAGTCTTTTAGGGGTTATGGAGGCTATTTATTATCGTAGCCATAAAATTTATTCTCAAAAAATTACCCATATCATCACTCCTAGTTATTTTTATAAAAGAAAATTAGTGGCAGATGGAATCCAGGAAAAAAAGATTACCGCTATTCATAATTTTTTAGATCTCAAAGAATATCCTTCTTCTTCAGAAAGAGGAAAATATGCTCTATATTTTGGAAGACTATCCCGAGAAAAAGGAATATTACAACTTCTTCAGGCTATGAAAAAGGTTCCCAAAGGGGTTCTTTATGTAGCAGGCGATGGCGACGAAAAAGAAAAAATTTTAGCTTATTTGAAAGAACATCATTTAGAAAAGCGAGTCATTCTGTTAGGTCACTTAAATCCTAAAGAAATGAAGCATACGATTGCCAAAGCTAGATTCATTGTAATTCCTTCTATTTGGTACGAAAATTGCCCTTATTCTGTTTTAGAAACGATGGCCTATGGAAAACCAATCATTGGCTCTAATATGGCAGGAATCCCAGAATTAGTCATTCATGAAAAAAATGGATATATTTATCCATCCCAGGATATAGAAGCTCTATCTACTTATCTTCAAGAACTATTTGAGCAAGATGAAAAGATTGATAAGTTTTCTCAAAATGCGAAAAGATATGCTAAAAAATATGGAAAAGAGAGGTATTATCAGCAATTGATGAAGGTCTATCAAAAAGCTTTAAAAGAAAGAAGGGGAACCTATCTATGAAAAAATTAAATGGAACTGTAATTGTTACTTATCGCTGTAATGCCAAATGTAATATGTGTAATCGCTATAAATGTCCTTCTAAAAAAGAAGAGGAAATCACTCTCGAAACTATCAAAAAACTTCCTCCTATGTATTTTACAAACATTACAGGTGGGGAACCATTCATTCGGGAAGACTTAAGTGATATTGTAAGAGAATTATATAAAAAATCAGATCGCATCGTGATTTCTACGAATGGCTTTTTTACAGATCGAATTTTAAAATTGTGTGAAGAATTTCCTAATGTAGGAATTCGAATTTCTATCGAGGGATTAGAAGAGACTAATAATTCCATCAGGGGATTAGAAAATGGTTTTCAAAGAGGATATCAAACCCTAAAAAAATTAGTGGAAAGAAAACATCCTGATGTTGGCTTTGGCATGACGGTACAAGATGCAAATGCGAAGGACTTAGTGGCTCTTTATCAGTTATCTAATGAGCTTCATATGGAATTTGCAACGGCATCCCTTCATAACAGTTTTTACTTTGTTGAAAATTCCAATATTATTCATGATCGATTAAAAGTAGCCAAAGAATTTGAAAATCTAATCAATGAATTATTGAAATCAAACTCTCCTAAGAAATGGTTTCGAGCTTATTTTAATCATGGCTTAATCAACTACATTTTTAGTCAAAAACGTTTATTACCTTGTAACATGGCTTTCGATACTTTTTTTCTAGATCCTTATGGGGATGTAATGCCTTGTAATGGAACAAAAGAAAAAGAAGTTATGGGAAATTTAAATACGATGAGTTTTGAAGAATTATGGAACTCTAGTCAAGCAGAAGAAGTTCGCAAAAAGGTTAGAAATTGTCAAAGAAATTGTTGGATGATTGGATCGGTTTCTCCGGCTATGCATAAATATATTTATGTTCCAGCATGGTGGGTTTTCCGTCATAAATTTTTACGATTCTTCAAAAAGAAAAAATATTCTATGTATGAATTGGATATTGTTAAGAAGTATGAAAGTCATGAAGTATCTAAAGAAGAACTAGATGCTTGTTCTACTTGTGAAAAAAGAAAAGAGGTGTAGGCATGAAAATTGCAATGATTGGGCAAAAGCAAATTCCTTCTAGAGAGGGAGGAGTTGAAATCGTAGTAGAAGAACTTGCTACTAGGATGGTTTTGCGTGGTCATGCAGTTACTTGCTACAATCGTTCTCTATCCCAAAAAAAGACACCTAAAAATTATAAAGGCGTAAAATTAATAAAAAATTTTACCATTCGAAAAAAAGGGTTAGCAGCTATGACTAGTTCTTTGATAGGAAGTATTAAAATTTTATTTTCTAACTGTGATGTTGTTCATTACCATGCCGAAGGTCCTTGTACAATGATATGGATTCCTAAATTTTTTAGTCATAAAAGAATTCTTGCAACCATTCATGGATTAGACTGGCAGCGTTCGAAATGGAGTGGATTTGCTACCAAATATATCCATTGGGGAGAAAAAATGGCAGTTCGATATGCCGATGAAATCATTGTATTAAGTAGAAATATGCAGGACTACTTCTGGAATACTTACCGTCGAAGAACTTGTTTTATTCCAAATGCTATTTCTAAACCTGAAAAAAGAGATGCAAATATTATACGACAAGCCTATGGATTAGAAAAAGATTCCTATATTCTTTTTTTAGGTCGCATTGTTCCAGAAAAAGGGGTTCACTATTTAATAGAGGCTTTTAAAGCTCTTTCTACTTCTAAAAAATTAGTGATAGCAGGAGGTAGTAGCGATACAGAGGAATACTTTCATTCGCTAAAAAAACAAGCAATAGGAAACAAGAATATTCTATTTACAGGGTTTGTAGAAGGGGAAATTCTAGAAGAACTCTACAGTAATTGTTATTTGTATTGTTTGCCAAGCGACTTGGAAGGGATGCCAATGAGTCTTTTGGAAGCAATGAGTTATGGAAATTGCTGTCTTGTATCAGATATAGCAGAATGTAGGGAAGTAGTAGAAAAGAAAGCAATTACCTTTCGAGCTGGTTCTGTTGCAAGTTTAAAACAAGCACTGAATCGCTTACTTCAAAATGAAAAAATTGTTCAAAAATATAAAGAGCAAGCCCAAAGTTTTATTTTAAAAAAATATAATTGGGAACAAGTCGTTACAGAAACCTTAAAACTTTATGAAAGAGGGGAGGGTAGTCATGACGAAGCAAAAAACTAAAGCATTTCTAATGATTGGATTAATCTATCTTCTAATCTTTCAGGATTGGCTTCAAACGAAAATTCTTTTTTTCCGATATTTTGATGAATTACTAGCCCTTTCTTTTGTTCCTATTTTCCTTTTTTTCCTTTGGAAAAATAAGGATAGAGATTGGAAAGATTTTATCAAAGAAAATCGAGCGAAATTCTTAATCGGTATCTGTTTATTCCTCCTTTGTATTCTTGGTTTACTCGCTAATATCCTTTTTTCTTATCAACCACTTTTTTCTGCTTTGGTAGATGCTTTTACCTTTTTAAAATTTTATCTCGTTTATTTTCTATTTTCTATGTTTCTGTCACAAGATTTCTTAGAACGAAATCGAAGCTCTATTTTACTTTCTATTCAGATTGTAACAGCTTTCTTGTTTGCCTGTGTGGTTGCATCTTATCTCTTTCCCGTTTTTTCAACAGGAAGTAGATTTGGAATAAAAACGATTACCATATTTTATACCCACTATACTTATTTAGCGAGTGTCTCTATCTTCTTAATATCCCTTTTTCTCCTTTTAGAGAAAAAATTCTTTTCTATTTATATATTTTTAAATTTATGTATGCTCTGTTCTACTTTGAGATTTAAATCTTTAGCAGCAGCTTGTATTATTCTTTTTCTTTTAGGATATATTAAATTTAAAAGAAAAAGAATGGATCTTCTGAAATTAGCAGTCTTAGGAGGATTATCCATTCTTTTGGTATTTAGCCAAATCCAAGTTTATTTTCACGGAGTCAAAAGAAGTGCTAGAGAAGCTTTATTAGAAGAAAGTATCCATGTTGCAAATGATCACTTTCCTCTGGGAGCGGGATTTGCTACCTTTGGCTCTCATTATTCTACAAAACCATATTCCCCCCTCTATAAAAAGTATGGCATTTGGTATATTAATGGACTGAAAGAAAATGATACAGGATACGTATCCGATAGTTTTTGGCCGATTATTTTAGGTCAAATCGGTTATATAGGACTGATTCTATATGGAATAATTGTTCTCCTTTTGTATTCGGAGGTTCAAAAAACGAAAAATAAATATCTATATGCTGCTAAAATCATTGTCTTCCTATATTTAATTATTTCTAGTACATCGGAATCTGCTTTTTTTAATCCTTTAGCCATTCCTTTTGCTATTATTCTAGGAGTCCAACCAAAAGAAAAAGCCTATTAAGGCTTCTTTTTTTGACATATAAAATAGGGAAGGGCATATTTTATAATAAGAAAATAGGGGAGAGACTATGAATATTCATGCTTTTCTGATTACTTTTTTAGCTGGTATCTCTACGATTTTAGGATTTTTCATTTTATGGTGGAAAAAAGAGGAAAAAATCATTCCATTTGCTTTAGGTTTTTCAGCAAGTGTCATGATTTTTATTTCTCTTTTTGATCTACTACCAGAGGCTTTTTCTTACTTTCAAAAAGCTTTTTTATATGGATTCCATATTCTTTTTTGTCTTCTTTTCTTTCTTCTTGGAATCTTAGGATCTACCATTATCGAAGAAGCAGTTCATAAAAAAATAGGAGAGGGGAATTCTCTTTATCAAGTTGGAATTTTATCTATGCTTGTCATTATTCTTCATAATTTACCAGAAGGAATTATTACCTATTTAACCTCTACTATTCAATGGAAAACAGGGCTATTTTTAGGACTTTCGATTGCCTGTCATAACATACCGGAAGGAATCTGTATTGCCATTCCCATTTATTATTCTACAGGTAGTAAAAAGAAAGCTTTTGGGATGGTACTATTATCTGCTTTAGCAGAACCTTTAGGAGCTTTTTTAGCAGCTTCTTTTCTCGTTCAAAATCTCTCTACCATGATGCTTGGTATCTTTCTATCGATGGTGGCTGGGATGATGCTTTCTTTGGCTTTTTTAGAAATTCTTCCAGAAGCTTTTAAGAATTCCTTCTCTAAGACCATGAAAGCATTTGGAATAGGTACTTTATTCCTCTTAATTACACATTTACTATTTTGAAAAGGTATGATAAAATAACTTTATGAAGGTTATATGGAATCAAAAAAAATATTCAGAATTGTTGAAGTATCTTGAGTCTAAGAAAGACATCACTTATCAAGAATTTCAAGGAAATCTAGGCATTTCAAAGGATTATCTAATCGGAGTTAAAACTCCTATTTTAAAGAAAGTAGCTAAAGAAATCAGTAAGACAGATTATCAGAGCTTTCTTATCTACAATACTCATAAAACTTATGAAGAGATTCTTTTGCATGGACTTTTGATTGGATATCTACAAGAAGATTTTTCAGTTGTTCAAGAACTTTTTTGGCAATATTTGCCATATATCGATAATTGGGCCTTATGTGACCTTACTTGTTCCAATATGAAAATATGGTATAAATATCAAGAAGAAGGATTAATCTTCGTAAAACGGTGTTTAAAACAGAAAAATAAGTGGTATCAAAGAGTAGGATTTGTTCTGTTACTAGATTATTACGTGAATAATTACTATATCGATGCTATTTTGACAATCTGTAATAATCATAAAACAGAAGAATATTATGTTCAAATGGCGATGGCTTGGTTACTATCCATCTGTTATTTAAAGGAAAAAGAAAAAACAAGAGCCTTCTTAAAAGAAAATCAATTGGATGCTTGGATTCAAAACAAAACCATTCAAAAAATTAGAGAATCTAGACAAATAGGGAAAGAGGAAAAGGAAGAAGTATTAGTATGGAAAAAGAAGTAGGTATGACAAAGTTTAGTTATACTCCAGAAGGAGTTTGTTCTAGCAAAATGAATTTTACCATAGAAGGGGATATTATTCGTAATGTAGAGATTATAGGAGGTTGTCCTGGTAATACTTTAGGAGTTAGTAAGTTATGTGCTGGAAAAAACATTGACGAAGTAATGGATTTATTATCTGGTATTCCTTGTAGAAATCGAGGAACTTCTTGTCCAGATCAATTAGCAAAAGCTTTATTAAACTATAAAAAGAAAAAGAGTTCTGAGGAAACTCAATAGGGAATCCTTCAGCTCTCTTTTTTTATTCTCTATATGATATTTTCAAAAGCAAGAAGTTAACATAATTGTAATAATATAGGAGTTATTTATTAACTTCTTTTTTATTTGTTCTTTCTAACAAAAAATCTATTGATACGTTGTAGAAGTCTGCTATTTTTATTAAACAATTATAAGGCATTTCTGTTCCATTTTCGTATCTGCTTATTTGTTGTTGGCTTGTGTCTAATAATCTCGCTATTATATCTTGACTTATGTCTCTATCTTCTCTTAATTCTTTAATTCTTCTCGGGTACATTCCTATCACCTAATTAAATTTTATAATACATCAATATTGTAGTATTGACATTACAACAAAGTTGTAGTAAGATTGTCTTATACAACAATATTGTTGTATCAAGTCTATTCCTAAATCTAGATATGAGAAAGTGAGGAATTCTATGCTACTCCTTTTTATAAGTTTATTAGTTTTCCTCCTTGTCATATCAATCTTCAAATGGTTTTATTGGAAAAAGAGATACTGTAATATCTTGTTCTTGTGCGATCGTTATGAAGATACTATTGAGGATTTAAGACGAAAGAAAAGGAGGTATTGATATGAATTCTAAAGATATTGTTGCTCGCGTTGAAACTCGAACTTCAAAAAAAGGGAATACATATACGGCTATTTTTATTAAAATTACCCCAACTTATGAGAAGGTTTGTTTCCTTAATGCTTCAGAAATAGAGCTTTTAAAGTCTCAAGGTATTGTTCCCAAATTAGCTTCTGAAGGAAAATAATATGTTTTATTATTTGAATCTTTATTATGATAAGAATGGTGAACCAGTCCTTAAGCAAGTCAAGAATCGTCATGCTTATATTTCTTATGATTGGACTTTTATTCGTACTTATGTAATTTTTGATCATAAATTATATACTTACGATCAATTTCGTAATTTATGCAAAACTCGTAGATTTAATTTTTTTGAAAAAGTAATTTTATTTTTTAAGAATTTATGAAAGGGTGGAAAAAGTGAAAAAGTATCTGTTTTTTACATTTATTTTATTCGGTTTTTCTGCCTTTTTTTCTTTTAATGTTTTTGCACTCGACTTTCAGTATTGGGGGCAAGATATGGAGTATCATTTAATGAATGCTCACGTTTTAAATGCGTCAGGTCAAGAGCATGGAGTTGTCCGGTCTCTTCCTGAATACTATACGTCGTATCTTTGGGCGACGGTAGATTCTCGTACTGTTTATATTAATAATTTCGTTCCGGATTTGATGAAATCTGATTATCTTTACTCAATTACCACTTACGTGTGTTTTACTAATGTTTTTCCAACTAGTTTTAAGACTTACGCTATTCGTGACGAGCGACAGTATAGCAATTTTGAAACTCCTTCTTTTGAAGCTACTTCGGTTTATTGGTTAAATCCACAAAATGCTTTACCTGTAAATCCTAATAGCTCTACTGACTATGGTAGTTGTCGTGCTATTACGTCTCTAATTGTTCCGACCTTTGGTACTGCTTGGTATTCTATCAAATTGTCAGTGCCAAGTGGTCAAATTGGTATTTCTCTTTTTGGTTTTGATGTTGATGAAGTAGGCATTTGGGATGGTAGAATTCAGCAATTGCTTTCTACTCTTAACAATAACGTTCAGTCTGTAATCGAAAACGATAATCGTAATAAAGAGGAAATTATTAACAATCAGAACTCTAATACGCAAAAACAAATTTCAAATGCTAATGAGAATACTGATAAGCTATTGAATGCTGATGCTCAGTCTTCTTTTAAAGGAGACGGTGGTTCTACTTCTAATTATGAAGAATCCGAGAAAAATCTGATGGAATCTATTGATGTAGATGTTGATGATGTTGATATGGATTTATCTCCATTCCTGAATCCTTTTAAGTGGATTTGGGAGCAAGTCGATAAAGTTTTAAATTTAAATTCAAAAATTTTCTCTACTGTTATTACTGTTTTAACTTTTGGATTTATTGGGCTGGTGATTAATCGTGGGTAAGATTATTTCTGCCGTAAAAGGCTTGTTTGAAATAGTTCAGTTAATTTTTAATCTAATCACTGGATTTTTATCTAATTTAGTAAAGCTTTTCTATTATCTTACGAAAGCTTTATCAAATGCTTTGATTTTTGTCGGAACTCTTCCTAGTTGGTTACAGATTTTTGGAACTATTACAATTTCAATTTCTGTTATGTATATAATTTTAGGTCGTGAGGGAGGTAGTAAATAATGGATATTACTGATACGATGACCTGGATTTTTACTCAGTTTTTCAATATTTTTAAATTTTTCTTTGATACTTTAGACTCTATAAAAATGTTTGGTTTTTCACTTTTAGATTTTGCTTTAGCTCTTATCATTTTACCAATCGGATTAAATTTATTAGTCGCAATTGGAAAGGGTGCTGATAAGTCTGCTTATGAGTATAGAGCTAGAAAGGAGTCTCGCAATGATAAAGAAGATTAGTTTTATGTTTGTTTTTACTTTACTTTTAATTTCTTCTCCTAGTGTTCATGCTCTTTCAATTTCTTCAACTTATCGAGATATGACTCCTACTAATAGTACTACTACTAATTTGCTCAGTCTTGCTGAAAATTATGATTCTTTTCATGATTCTAAGTTTGTTGTTTTTTCGGATTCAAGCGATTCTTACTATATCGTTTGGGGAAAAGATTTAGTAAATTCAAGTAATGTCATTACTGGTTCTAAAATTGAATATTTAAGATATTATCGTGTTTCTTCTTCAATTGGCTATCAATATTTATACGGTACTGATTCTAGTTTTAGGTTGAGTTCTAGTTATCATAATACATCAAATATTGATGGTTACGGATTTGTTTCGAATGTTTCTCAAGAAATTGATTTCTATTATTATTTTAAATATTTTATGATTTTACTTGTTGGATTAGTATTTATTATTTCTGTTACAAGTATGAAAAGGAGTGTTACTGTATGAGTTCTCTTATTGAAATTATAAATAAGAATTTACCTTTAGACAATCCTTTTATTAGTGCTATTGCTTTAGGAATTCTATTTATGATCTTATATGATTTGTATCATTTGATTTTTTCGTCCGTTTTTTCTTGGTTTAGAAAATAATGGATGGTGGTAGGGTAGGGAAGACGTTATAGAAAGGATGGAAATATGGAAGGAGTTGAAACCGGTTTGGAAGCACTTGGAACTATTTTTACTCAAGTCATGACTTGGGTCGGTGAACTTGTGAAAACTATCAGTACGACGCCATTATTATTGTTACCTGTAGGAATTTTCTGTATTGGTGCTGTCATTGGTCTTGCTGGTCGTTTAATTGGTCGATAAGATAAGCCCCTGACTTTATGTCGGGGCTTATCACTAATTGGAGGTTATATGTCATTTATTAATGTAATTGATATTTTTAAAGATTTTTCTATTTTTCGATATTTAATTATGGCTTTTTTATTTCTTGGTTGTAATTTAATTTTACGGAAATTAATTATGAGGTCTTAATATGAGAAAGATTAATATAGATCCTTTTTTAGTTTCTGAATATTTGAATTCTAATTCTGATAAATCTATTCAAGAGGTTTATGATTCTATTAAAAAAAAGAAATTAAAGGATTGTTCAAATGAAGAAATTGTTGTTTTTACTTATATTTATACAAATAAAAGAAAGTTAGGTATAAAAAAATGATTACAGGTTATTTTGGCGTTCCTGGAGTAGGGAAGACTACTATAGGTACTAGAATTGCTCGTAAGGAACTTAAGAGAATTATGAATGGTAATAGTAAGTATAAATCTGTTTATACTAATTTTTACTGTAAAGGTTGTAATAAAATTACTTATAATGATTTAAAGTATTATAAAATTTATGATTCACTTTTAATTTTTGATGAATTAACTTTGGACGCTGATAATCGTAAATTTAAAGATTTTAGTGATGAACATCGAGATTTCTTCATATTACATCGCCATTTAGGTGACGATATTATTTATTTGACACAGGATTATTCTAAAGTTGATTCTAAAATTCGATCGCTTACACAAGAGTTGTGGTATATGACAAAATCTGTTATTCCATTTTTTAGGAATTGGTCACGTTGTAAGCGAGTTTATCGTACGATAGCTATTAATGAGCATACTGGCGATCTGATTATGGGATATAGGTTCTGTACATTTTTAGAGTCAATTTTTACAAGTAATATGAAACTTGTATGGCGTCCATCTTGGTATAAGTATTTTGATTCTTATGATGAATCTGTTCTAGAATCTCGTCCAGTTTTTCCGATTGAAAATTGGACTACAGGAGATCCTCAACTTGATAAATTAGTTTCTCCTAAAACTAAATTAAAAAAAGTTATTAAGAACAGAATAAAGCGTGTAAAATTGTCAATGAAGAAACGGAATAACGGAAAAAAATCTTGATTTTTTGAGTATATGCCGGATTCGTAATTGATAATTTGTAACGCCTTATAATGGTGTTGTAAAACAAAAAATAAAATACAATTTTCTTTTTTGTTTTTCTGCCTCCTCGACGAGAGGTAATAAAAGTTTTTGCTTACTTTTTTCAAAAAGTAAAAAAATATATAAATTAGAATGAATTTCCGGTAGGCTTGTCGGCTTCGCCGAAAATTCTCCTATTTTTTCCCTGGCTGCAACCAGGGTAGGGGGCTACTACGACGCCCCCCTATGAGAGACGCGTGACGCGAGAGAAAGGATGATTGAATTGTCTGGAAGAAGTTGGGCATTTGTTGTCTATTTAGATTCTGCTCCAGAGAATTGGAAGGAGATTTTGCAACAAACTGGTTTACCGTTTTGTATAAGTCCATATCATGATCATGATGTTAATCCTGATAATACACCTAAAAAGCCTCATTATCATGTTATATGTTATTATGAAAATCCTACAACTTATAAGAATGTGAAGACTAATGTTTGTGATAAGATAAATGCTACGATTCCGATTAAACTTGAATCGATGAGGGGAATGTATCGATATCATTTACATCTTGATAATCCAGAGAAATATCAGTACCCTGATTGGCAACGTGAATTTTACAATGGATTTGATGTGATGAAAGTTACAGAACTTACTAAAACTGAAGTTCAAAAATTATTAAAAGAAATTATTGCTTTTATTAACGATAATGATATTCTAGAATATTCCGATTTACTTAATAGTTTTTTAGCAAATAATTTTAATGAATTATTTGATGTGGCGAGTAGTCATACTGTTTTATTAAATACCTTTATTTGTAGTAAAAGGAATAAGATTAAAGAATCATCTAGAAGTTAACATAATATACATTATAGGTTATTACTTTTTTTAAATAGTATTATATAAAACCAACTGAATATTCTATAAAATGTAATTCCTTCTAAAGGGCTTATCAATAATCTTATCTATTTCTTATAAAGAATCATTAAACTAGAAAATTTTAATTAGAAATATTTCTAATGATTATTATTTTAAAATTCTTATAAATATATTCTATAATCCATTAATTATATTGTTGCATTCAGATGATTAACTCTCCATCTTTTTGTTTCTCGATGCAAATGAGAGTACCTCTTTTATATCCCCTTTTCGAAAAATAATTATCCAACAGGGGAGTCATCATTTGAAAAAAGGTAATCAATTATTCATCTTATGAAATTGTCGATGCAAATGAGGACGCATCATTTTATTCTATAGAATGTCTGAAAAAGGAAGTATATAAGGAATATTATTTTATGGATAGGTGAAATAAACTAGAAGAAAACCCCACATCTATTAGCTTCCCCTCTTTTGGATAGAAAAAAATAGTAGGGGATTTTTTCCATCTTTTTGAGACAACTCCCCTACTTGCTTTATTTTTAAAAGAAAAAGGAGAGAGCAATCTTTAAGTCTCTTCCCCTATTTTTAATTTCCAACTTTTCGAGATTGAATTTCCGCAATTTTTTCAAAGACAACGGCTGCATTCTGTTCATTAATTTCTGTGTATCCAAGTTCTCTTAAAGCCTGTACTTTGATATTATTTAATTCTAGAGTACGACTTAACTTATCTTCCATTTTTTGCTCAATCTGATTGATAAAACGCTTATGACACTCAACTAGTTTTGTTTTAGAGGCTCCCCCACTGTTATATAGGACAAAGGCAGAATACATAATGCTTTCAAAAACGAATTGCTCTTCTTCATTAAAAGCAAACTCTAATGGTTTTACAAATCCCGTTTCTTTTGCTACATATCCTAAAATATATTTTAATTCCTTAGATGAATCCATTGATTGGATAAAATGATATAAATATTTAACAGCTGCATAATTTTTGGGATCTTTATCATCTTCTAACTTTTCTTTTAGAAGATCAATAATATTTACTAATAATTCTTTTTCTTTCTTTCCTAAACCAGAAAAAAGGGAGCCAGCCTCTGGATAATCCATACTAGTAGAATCATCATTATGCATAGCGTTTAAACGAGTTTCTACCTCTGTAATATAATCCGTATCTACCTTGATGTTTTCTAACTCATCAGCCGATTTAATTCCTAATAAGTTTAGCAATAAAACTTTTTTATCCTTTGGCCATTTATTAATATCATCGAGATCTAGATAGTTATAAATCATCTGTCTAGATACTCCTAAAAATTTCGCTAATTTAACTTTTGAAATACCTAACTCATGTAAGATATCATTTAATCTGTCCATCTCTCATACCCTCCTACTATCATTATATCACTGCTATGTCAAATGTCAAGTGTAAATAAATAGTTAAGAAGAAACTTCGTTTACATTCCCTACTTTGACAGTTTTGAAAAATAAAATTAAATTAGCCTAGATAAAATCTAGTTTTTTTATAGTTTAGATATTG
>CANQTT010000024.1 GCA_947626855.1 uncultured Bacilli bacterium | reverse complement strand
CTCGCAATTTAATTATACTAAATTTTTATAAATAATAAAAGACTGTTTTCAAAATTTCTTTTGTCAACAGTCTGAAATGAAAGTGTAAGTAGCACTTTCATTTTTATTTGGTTGCATTTTCGTTTGCATTGCATAGAATGTAATAAAAGTATAGAAAAGACACTACATTCATTGACAAAAAAAAGAAATTAGTGTAGAATCATATACGTGATGAGGTATAAATTTACCTTAATCACTATGGGTCTATAGCCAAGTGGTAAGGCGTGGGACTGCAACTCCCTGATCGTTGGTTCAAATCCGACTAGGCCCTCCAAAGTTTGTTTATAATCTAGCACTTAATCTTAAAAATTAGTGCTTTTTTGTTGCGATAATCCATTTTATAAATTTATTCATCATAAAATTTCATTTTCAATCAAAGTTCATAAATACATTTAATAAGAATAAAATATACTAAAATCTGTTAAGTATTTGACGAAATAAAGGCTTAAAAAAAGGAAAGAATTGTTATCTCCTTTTTTTTAGGTTATAATAAAAATAGAATAGAGGTGTGCTTAATGAAACAACAAAAAAAGAAAAAAAGAAAGTCTCGTTATAAACTTAGACCACAAGCTTTATTATTTTTATTTATGGTTATTCTTTTTATAGCGAATATTCATATCCTTAGGACCATTTTTCTTTATCATGGTGTTGAAACCCCTCTTCGAATTTCTGCATCCATTCTATTAATTGATATAGTAGCAATTTTTTCAGTGATTGCCTTAAAATTAAAAAAGAAAGAAAAACGCCCAAAAATACTTATTTTCGGTTTTATTATTCTTTTATATTCTGGAGTAATCTTTTTCACATCCACTAAGGTAAAAGCAATCTATGATGCTTTATCTACTATGAAAAATACAAACTCAAATAATTATTCAACCAGTATCGTAGTGACGAAAAATAGTTCTTATAAATCTTTAGAGGATGCCAAAAAAGGGAAAATTGGTATTCTAGAAGAAGAAGGAAACATGGTTACCTATGAACTTCCAGAAAAAATTATAGAAGAAGAAAAATTTGATGAAAAAAAAGTGCAATATTACACAAATTACGTGGATCTCTTACATGATTTACTAGATGGAAAAATAGATGCAGCATTTCTGCCAACTGATTATGTCGATCTTTATGCATCAGACGAATTTGATTCTCTAGAGAAAGATACAAAAATTATTTATACAAAAAAAGAAGAAAAAATTAAAAAAAGTTTAGAAGAACCGTTTACTGTTCTCATTATGGGAATTGATAAAGTTGGTAACGGATTTTTGAATGAGAACGGAAAGGAAGAGGGATTTGGTGGTGATTCCCTTCTTCTAATTACTTTTAATCCTAAAACAATGAATTCAACGATATTAAGTGTTCCAAGAGATACTTATATGCCAATTACCTGTTGGAATAATAGAAAAAATAAAATAACGGATGTTGGAAGAAATACAAAAAGTGGAGGAGAATCTTGTATTATTGATTCCCTTGAAAACTATTTTGATATTACAATTGATTATTATGCAAAAATTAATTTTAAAGGAGTAGTTGACTTAGTCAATGCCGTGGGAGGTGTAGATGTTACTGTTCCATACAGTTTTTGTGAACAAAATAGTGAAGGAAAATGGGGTAAAAATACAATTTTCGTAGAAGCCGGAGAACAACATCTAGACGGAGAACAGGCTTTGGCTTATTCACGTCACCGAAAAGTTACCTCTTATATGGTAAATTATTGCGGCTCAAAGTATACACAACATGCCAACTACTGGAGTGACTTTATTAGAGGGCAACATCAACAGGAAGTATTAAAGGCTGTCCTTTCTAAAGTGGCTGATGCAGGTAGTATAAACGATATTGAAAAATTATTAGATATTATCAGTGAAAATTTAGAAAGTGACCTTTTTGATTCTATTCCCTCTCTTTACAATTTAGGAAAAAAGATTTTAAGCCATTCTAATGGAAAAAATCAAATTCTAAATATGCAAAAATTATATTTATCAGGAATTACTACTAGAATTTATAATTTAACTAATAATTTGTTACAGGATAATTTTATTCCTTACGAAGAAAGTTATAATGCTGTCGTCAATGCCATGAAAGTCAACCTAGAATTAAAAAAGGAAGATCCTGTAAAAAAATTTACTTTCTCCATTCATAATGAATATGAAGCAGAAGTAATCGGTAAAGGAAATTATTCACAAGTTGATTTACAGCTTGTTCCAAATTTTGTAGGAAGATCTATTGAAGATGCCAAAATTCTTGCTAGTAACAACGGATTAAATATTGAAGTGGTAAGTGTTGAGGGAAGCTCTGGTCAATTTATTGGTCAAGTTCTAAGTCAAGATATTCCAGAATTAACTGATGTAGATGCTTTAAAATCAAAGACGATTACCTTAAAAGTAGTTTCTTCTATTCCAGCAACTCCTTCTGTTGAAGAACCTGATTTACCAGAAGAAACCCTACCAACCGAAGATTTAACTTAAAAATAATTTTTTAGAACGTAAAAAGGAGCTCTGTTGTAGAGTTCCTTTTTTCATAAAGCAAAATAAAAACCCTTTTAAATAAAGGGATAATTGTCAACTTGGTGGAGGCGATGAGATTTGCACTCATGTCCGAAAGAGCTAACTCTTAAACATCTACAAGTTTAGTTAGATAGTATCTTTTCCTTAAAAAGTTGGCACCTAACAATCCTTTTTAAGTAAGATTATAAAATTCATAACTACTTATAATCATCATAGTTATATATCCCATGAAATTCGAGCCTCACAAATTACCTTATGGGAGAAAGTAATTAGGAAGCAGCCTTCTTATAAATTAAGCGAAAGCTAATTGATTTCTACTGTTTCCAGTTATTTTTTGGTTGTACGTAACGTGTACCTCCGACTTGCCGTCTAAGCACCAACTAATCCGTCGAAACTAGACGCCCCCATGTAGGAAAATTATATCACAGTTCTTTCTTTTTCGCAATTATCTATCTTGAATTTTTAAACGAACCGTTTTAGTTAGAAGATCACTATAAGAAAAACATTTAATAGCACCCATTTCATCTTCCAATAAAAAAACATTAGGAAATAATTCTTTTAAAGTACCATCATAAACTTCATATTTATTTCTTCCTAAACTATATTTCACTTTGATTTTTTTTCCAACATAAGGACTTAATTTTTTTTGCATAAACTTTCCATTCATCTAGGATACCCCATGTACATCGTTCCTTTCGTAATAATTCCTCCCAAGCCACTAGAGCCATACTTTGTGCTTTCAATAATATGTTTTAAATCAATATCTTTATTAATATCCGAAAGACTCATCTTAACAGCAATAATAGCCGGATCTAAAGCATGAATATTAATTCTTTTAGGAGAGGATGCAAAATTAGCTCCTGCTTTAATAAGTTCTTCATAATTAGATTGACAAGCACCAGCAATAATGATTAATTTTTCATGGCTACTTTCAAATCTCCGAGCTTCTTTAATCGCTTCGACAAAGTATAGGCTATTTTTATATGCTTTTAAATCTTTTATACTTCCCTTTTTTTTATAATAGGCATCATGACCAGTAATGACTAAAATGTTTGGTTTATATTGTTGTAATAATTGATAAATTTTAGAGGGGATTTCTTCTTCTTGTTCTATAACTCCTAAAGCTGCAACATTCATATCCTCATAAAATTTTAGACATCTATTCAAATATTCTTTATCGCCATCAATATGTAATACTTTTCCAGGAAGATAAAAATATTCATCCCGTTCGATATTTTCTTTTTCCTTAATACGTTCTTGAAAACTTTCTTCCTCTTCGATATCTATTTTTCCATCATATTTTACTAAGTCTTCTACATGACTATCTGCATATAATCTCATATTAATTCCTTTTAAATAATAAATATCTCCTTCGATATCTATAATACGAAAAATAAGATCATTATCATAAGAATTTCTTGTTACCAAATCTCCTATATTCATATGATCACCTAATAAATTATATGAAAAGAAAAAAAAGATATACAAAAAAAGATTCTAGTTTAATCTAGAACCTTTCTTTACATAAAGGATAATAGCTCCAAGCATAGTACCTATACTAACAAAGAATAATACTATATATTTTGAAATATCATCTAAGGTATTAGGAACTTCGATATCCCTACTATTGATGAAAACAACATTCGTTTCTTCTTCTGTTAAAGAACCTTGTTCATTTTCCATCGTCGTTTGATATCTATCTTGATTAGCTTCTAATTCTACCACCGTGTATTCTACTCCATATGGTAAATCCTCTAAAATTATTTTTTGTCCACCTTTTAGACTTACTGTTCCAACATAAGTTCCATCCTCTTGCTTTAGGAAATCTATAAAACCATCTTCTTTATTTTCACCAATATAAGAAAGAGAATGTATTGGATAACCGTCTTGAGGTTTTAAGGTAATTTCAAAATGCCATTCTTTGTTACTATCTACATCGTTACCTTTTAATTGTTTTTCAAGAGTTAATTTGAGAGGAGAAAATTTCCAGTTAGTAAATTCTACTTCTACCATTTCTTCCTCTAACATACCTTCAAAGTTGTCTGTATAAGTAGTACTATAACCATCTTGATTTGCTTCCATCTCCGTTACGGTATATTGGGTCGTTTCTGGTAACCCTAAAATCGTAATACTCTCTCCATCTTTTAGAGTAAAACTTACCTCATAATTGCCATAAGTATTTTGAACGAGTTGTAAAGTGATTTCTTCTTGTTGTACCTCTAACTCCTCTGTTCCTTCTTTAGCAACAAGAGTCTCTTTAATAGCTTGATAACTATCTTCTAACTCTACTAAAGTTGGAGCTGTAAACGTAATTTTAAAGTTCCAATCACGAGTTCTATCTCCGAGATTACCTTTTACAAATTTTTTAACTTTCAAGTCTACCAAAGATAATTTCGTATTCGTAAATTGAATTTCCTTATTTTCTGTATCCAAAACACCGGTACTATCTCCTTCTACCGTTGTAATATATCCATCTTGATTTGCTTCTACTTCGACTATCGCATATTTCGTATTTTCAGGAATATCTTGAATAGTTATGGTATCATTATGCTTTAATGTTACTCTTCCTACATAAGTTCCATCGTCCTGTCTTTCGAAAGCAATCTCTCCCTCTTTTGTACCAGTATAGGAATAGTTAGCTGCAATCGTTTCATATTCCGCTGGAGTAAGCGTAATGATAAATTCCCAATTTGCCGTTTGATCCCCTGCATGCCCAGATACAATCTTACTAAGTGTTAAATCATAATTAATAGACTTTCTATTAGAGAATATGCTAAGGAAAGCTTTTGTTCCATCGGTCGTTGCTTTGATATCTCCCGAAGCTACCGTATGATAATCTTCTGTATTAGCTTCTAATTCAGATACTTCAAATTGGGTACCAACAGGAAGATCAGAAATCGTAAGTGCCTGACCATGCTTTAAGGAAACCGTAGTAAGATAGCTTCCATCCTCTTGTTCCGTAAGAGTAAGAGTGCCATCTTCTTTTGGTTCTACACCCTCAATAATAGAATCTCCTGTATAAGGATAGTTGGAAAGAATTTCTGTTTCTTCAGCAAACGTAAATTTTACTTGGAAAGTCCATTCTCTGTTCTTATCCCCTGCTCCACCTAATACTTCTTTAGCAATTGTTAAGGTATTAGGAGGTAATTTTTTATTCGTATATCTCACAACAATAGTCTGACTATCTTCTAATTCTGGTAAGAATCCTTCCGCATTATCAGTTACTTTCGTAAGATATCCATCTTGATTAGCTTCTTGTTCTTTAATTTTGTATTTTGTTCTTTCTGGAAGATCTTGAATCGTAATAGATTGACCATGTTTTAAAACAATATGTCCCGTATAACTTCCATCCAAATTGTCAGTCAATTCCATATCTCCGTCTATTGGATTTGAAACACCGTCTACGATATGGTTTCCAACATAATGATATTTTTGTTTTAAAGAAATACCACTAGCTGGAATGAAAGTTACGTCAAAATGCCATTCTTTATCAGTATCTCCATCTCCCAATACTTCTTTTTCAATTGTTAAGTCTTGATATGCTAATTTCTCATTTGTAAATCTTACAGTTTCATTATCCTTAATTAAAGTTCCCTTTGCATTCTCTGTAGCAGATGTCGTATAGCCATCTTGATTAGCTCCTACCTCTTCTACGACATATTCTACTCGTTCTGGAATATTAAAGATTGTAATGGATTGACCATGTCTCAAGCTAACAGTTCCACTATAACTTCCATCCTCATTCTTAGTCAATTCTAAGACTCCGCCTTGTGGATCACTTACACCTTCTATAAAATGAGAGCCACGATAAGGATATCCTTTTTCAAGGAGAACATCAGAAGCAGGAGTAAAGGTTACCTTAAAGGTCCAATAACCATCTTTCTTGTCTCCAGCTCCACCAGTTACCAATTTTTCGATTGTCAATTCATGACGAGAATATCTCGTGTTAAGGAAACTTACCTCGATATCTACATGATTGTCAAGAGTTCCTTCTGCATTATTGGTAGAAACTGTTGTCTGGTAACCGTCTTTATTAGCACCACGCTCAACAATCTTATACTGAGTTCCTTCTGGAATATCATTAATAGTAATATGTTCATTGTGTTTCATAGAAACAGTACCAGTATATGTACCATCTCCATTTGCCTTTAATGCCATTTCGCCTGTACGAGAACCATTATAAGAATAACTATTTGCTAAAGTAACATCCTCTCTTGGAGTAAAGGTAATATCAAAGGTCCATTCCTTTTCTATCTCCCCAGATCCTCCAGCAACCGTCTTACGAATTGTTAAGTCCTGTTCTGCCCAATTGGTATTTACAAATTGTACCTTTTTATCTTCCTCTAAAATTCCTTTTTCACTATCGAAATCTTCACCTTCTGTTACGGTTGTTATGTATTCCTCATATAGACCAGCTTCATCTTCCGTGATTTCATATGTGGTTTCAGAAATTAAATTATGAATAGTAATAGATTCTCCATGTTTCAAAGAAATCGCATCAGAATAATAACTACCATCTGATTCTTTCGTAAAATGAAGAATTTGAGTCTCAGTAGCTCCTGAATAAGTATAGGTATACTCTTCCGGAATTTCCTCTCCTTCTAATGGTGTTAAACGAATATGGAAAGTCCAAGTAGCCTCTTGATCGCCATCTAAACCACGAACTTCTTTTCGTAAAGTTAAATCATATCTTGCACGATAATGGTTGATAAAATGTTCTTCTTCTAGATTCTGCATACTACCAGAAACTAGATACTGAGAATTCTGAGACGTTACTTCTCTCTGCTCTTTATTTTCATCTATAACACGATCAAAAGCATAACCTTTTTCCTCTTGTTCTGAAGAAAGAATCTCAGTTACCTTATAATCCGTTTCTTCTTCTAGTCCAACAATTCCTAGTCCTTCTCCATCTTTTAAAGAAAATCTAGCCTTATTAGCATTCTGAGGATTACTAGCCCATTTCCACTCTTCCTCTGTTCCAGGCCAATTTTCTGGTTTTGTAGATGGTTTAGTTTTCTCATCATATCCAAAGATAAGGGTATAAGTTAAATAATTTGTTTTTGTTGAATAGGAAGAAGATATTTGATTAACTCCTACTTTCATAGAATCTAAATGGGAAATTACAAATTCATGTTCTACTGGATACTGACTTTTAGAATTTTCATCCCATGACCAATTTCCACCATCAACAGCTGTTGTTGGAATAAGATAGACATCTTCTAACCAGAAATCAATAGAACCAAGCGTATTTTCTCCACTTACCAATTTATATTTTTGATCGTTTGTTTCTGTCACAGCTTCTAAACTATCAACATACGTTGTTCTACCAACACCACTTAGTGTTATTTCACTACCATTATCTGCGGCAGAGTATAGAGGAAATACATTATTTCCATCTTCTTCCACACCACCACCGACATAGACATAGTACTGTCTTCCGTTTCTAGTAACTTTCGCTAGGCGATGATTTTCAGTATCTCCTGTTTGAAGAAGTCCTTGATTATTTACAATGATATCAATAGAACTGATTCGCAATTGCCAATCGCCAGAGTATGGATTCTTGATTAAAGCAATCGCACTATGATCTCCTACAAAATTATCAACAAACAATTCAAATTCGAAAGATTCCTTTTCTTTTTCTGGTCCACCGACCGTTTCTACCTCTTTTGTAATTTCTAATAATCGATTAGGTAGTACAATACGACCGTTATTACCAAGATAATTATCAATAACAATATTGGAAGCATCTGTACTAGAGCTTACGACCGGAATATTTACATTATAAGAAGTATTGGTACGGTTATTAGTTTTTGACAAAAGATGTTGAGCCATGTCCCCAGTACGCAATCCACCTGGTTTCGTAGCAAGAACCCATTCTCCGTCCTCTTCTGGTTTTACACCATTATTAAATGCTCTTGTATTTTCATCAAAAGGAGCCTCTTCATCCTTTAAATTATACCAAACTAGGAATTCGCCAGGATTAATTTCGCCACTAATACCACTTCCAAATTCTTCTCCCTTACGAGTAACAGCAAGATAAGTTTTCTTTCCTTTTCCGTTCCCAGTACTTGTGTAGTAATCAAGAATCATGTAGTACCATTTATCAGAAGAAATATCACTAACCTCATCTACCATATTACTAGAATTGTTTGATACAAAATTTTGATATTCCTCTTCGTCCATTTCTATTTCTTGGTAAGAAGTAACATCAGACGCAAGATAAAGAACTAAAGGACGTTGAAAAAGATAATATCGATTGTCTGTAGAAGGAGAAAAAGTAGCATTAGGATCTCCTCTTGTACGATCTCCATTATAAGTATCTGTTACATATCCTCCATAAGTAGTATTACTGTAATAATTTGATAGGAAATAAACTCCATCTGTAGCTGTATGGTTCGCTACATATTCAGAATCTACTTGAGCAATATCAATATCTATAGCATCAGCAGACATGATAGCACTATCTACACCAACTCCATAGAATAAACGGATTGGTGTTACATGATCAGATACTCTATCAGTATCTTGCGTATTTTGACGATAATAACTATCCGTAGCATAAGAAATATCTTCACCTGAGATAGAAATATTAGCAGTTTGAATTGGTAAAGCATCTGTTGGAATATTTACATAAAGGGCTTGATTATATCCTAAGTCAATAGCTCCTCCACTATCTTCATCTTCAAAATCTCCTGTATCTTCTATCCAAACACGAATATCACTTAACTTATAAGAAATGTTAGATGCCTTTTCATAGCAAGGATTCAATACCTCCTCATTTCTCTCGCCATACTCTTCCGCAAAGCGATAAATCGTATAAACCGTATTTTTCTCTTGTTCCGTTAAATTACCTTCGTCTTCATCTAGAGTCGAAACATATTGTCTAGCAGTAGCAATATCTAAGTAATAAGTATCTCCTTCTTCAAAGCTACCACTTTCTTTATAATTTCCATCACTGTCATACCATCCTGCTTTAAAACTGTCTCCTGTAAGATGATTTTTATTAAAAGAATAATCATAGACAGCAGACTTTACTAAACCATGCATTTGCTCAAATAAAAGCAATCCCATATCATAGGTTTCCCCATTAATAGTAACTCCACTATCTTTTATTTCCATATATTCTCCAATCGGATCCATATAAGTTAGAGAGTCTTCTACTCCCGCATCATTACTTCCACCAATTGGCGTAAAAGCAGAACTATTAATTTGTTCAAAAATTTGATCAAAAATCCTGCTTAAGTCACCACTATCAGCTTCATAGTATTGATCAATATAATAAACATCCTCTAAGCTTGTTACATCATAATCAGCATCTTTCCCTGTTGGATGAGTCCAAGTAAAGTTAGCGTATAATCCACGACCTACATAAATATAAGTATCTTCTTCCTTTCTTGGAAAACGCATAGATGGATTCTTACCGCTAAAATAAGTTTCTAAAGCGTCTTTAGTAGCAGTAATCTCATCTTGAGCTAATTTGGGAACATCAGTTCTTTCTCCAAAATAAGTTTTTGGATCTATCGTAGCTAAAAGTTGCTCATTAGCATAAGTTCCTAAACCACCTACGTTATATCCAATAGAGAATCCTAACATAGAGGTATTATAATTTGCTTGAATTTTCTTCTTATAGTAACCAGCTAACAATAAGTTAGAGACAGTTCTTGGTGCGATTGCTTGAATTTCAATATTCTTATTAGCAACCCGATTTCTTTCGTTCTCATCATTATTGTCTCCATTACCAGTCCTAGAACTGCAATCAGCATAAAATGGATTTGCTCCTCCAACTGCATAGTTCAGACCCGGTCCAGCATGTGCAATAACACCTGTCATTGGCTTCCACCATTCATTATAATGAGTAGTACCTCCATTACTAGTACTGTTTGCACTAATAATATTAGTTGCACCATCTGTTAGAACAATAACAACTGGTGTTCTTGGTTGAGTTGTTCTTGTAATAGAATCATAATAAGTAGTATTTTCCTCTTTAGCAAGCATCTCCATACCTAAAGCTAGAGCACCTTGTAAATATGTAGAATCAGCTAACATGACATTACTGTGCTTGTTTTGAAAACCATTTGTTGCTTTTACAGTTGTATTGATTTCAGCAAAGTAACTATTGTTTGATGATTCAGTTTTTGTACCTATCTCAATATAATTTCCATCATTATTTAAAGATTGGTAGTGATCTAATGGAAGTAATTCTTGAGCTCCACCACCATATACAACGACTCCTACCCGATTATCAGGATGGACTTTATGATTAGGATTATCGCCCATTAATTGTTTAATTAAAGTATTTGCTTCTGTCATCAATTCATGTAAAGAATCTTGACCATTTGGTCCTGCATTTTGGGTCATTGATCTAGAAACATCGAGTAGTAACACAACATCAATTGGTTTTGATGTCTCTTGATTGACTACTTGACTAGAACCTAATGCAGAAAAGACATGCAAAAAGTCCGCTTTCGTAGAAACTTCTGCTTCTGAGCCATCTTTATTGGCATCTAATTGCAAAGTAGTTCCATCAAAATTGTCACTTCTTTGTCCCAACGCAAAAACAGTTTTGTCAGTCCATATTCGACCGGCATACCTTGAGTTTGAAGCAATGTCTAATACACTAGAATCTAAGTAAGACTCCATCGTATTCGGATCTGCTACACGACTATAATTCGAATTATTAGCAGAAGCAATTGGATAATGAAAAAAATTGCTTACTAGTGCACTATTAAAACTTGTACCAATCACAAAGGCACATAGAAGCACAACAGCAATTCTTTTTAATTTGTCTCTTAGATTTTTAGTCATTTTTTTCATTTTACCATCGATACCTCCTTTTCCATTGTTTCAAGTTTATTTTATAGCTACCAATCCAAGCTTGTCAAGAAATCCGTAAAAATTTTTTGAAAATTTTTGAAAAACTTCTCTGTCAAGAAACAGAAAAATCCTTTTTCTACTCACCTAGTATTTCAAGGAACATATACTATGTTAGGTGGTTCTTATGAACTGGTGGAGAAGAAGAGGTTGTTGGTATATTTGGTTTCTTGTATTTTCTATTATTCTCTTTTACCAACTAATTATTACTTTCTTTTTTATTACAAGATTCAACATTTTTTTACTTTTTTTATTTATCTGTTTTATTTTTTTGTCAGTGTTTCGAATCCTTTGGTGATGTTAGGATTCGTTTTTTAATTGTTCGATAAAATGACTAGTCTTCTCTAAATACTCAAGTTGGTGCTGAACAAGTTGAACATTTTTATATTCCGAAGTAGTAAATTCTAAAGGAGTAGGAATACTAATTAAGATTAAAAATAATTCCTTTTCTTCTTTTTTTAAGGGATAAATAGAATTATATTTTCGAAAAATTTCTTCCCATACAAACGGAGAATATGTCCTTTGATACAGTCCATAAAGATCAAAGATAGGAGAACCTATCTTTGCTTTATTCCAACTAATTAATTCATTTTCCAAAAAATGACTTAAATCTAAATTATTGTGTAGAATTACAAAACGAATCTTTTGTAATTCTTTTACTTCTTGATACCAATTTTCAATCTTGTCCTCACAGTAGGTTAAAGTATTATAAATTAAAGTAATGTGCCTAGCTAATAAATAATTACTAGGACTCATAAAGATTTGCGATTCTGCGATATCCATTTTTTTGTCAAAATCCTGCTTTACAAAAGCAAGATTTTCTTTAACTGTCTCATAAATATCCTGATAACCATATTCCTCTACTTTTTTATAATGGGTTGTTTTGGTATGAAGAAGAGCAACCAAAGAAATTAAATCCATCATTTTTTGATCTTCAGGAATTGGTACCTCCGATAAATACTCAGAAATTTCATAATCCCCTTCTATCCTAGTTTTGGGATAATATTGAAAAGTTCTTTGATTTAAATACTCATAAATAGGATGAATATTTTTTTTGATGACATATTTTTGATCCTTCGTTGTAACAATGATTGCTTTACCTCGCTTTTCATACTGTAATGGCTTAATTCCTAATACTCTTAGGGCATCATGAATTTTGTTCATGTGGAATAATTAACTTATCTCCAATAGATAGTTCATTGATAACATTGTATTGACGAAGTTGTTCTTCCGTTAACTGATATTTTTCTAAAATAGAAGAAATGGTATCTCCCTCTCTTACAATATAAACTTTATAAGTCATGTAAGCATCTTCCATCATAGAAGTATTAGAAAAGACAGACTCCACCATTCTTGGCTCTTCTTTCACTTCTTCCCTTTCTTCTAAAGCTTTAGTTTCTTCTTCTAAAACAGAATCTTCTATCACAGGCTCTACCTCCTCTTCTAATAACGGCTTTTCTGTTAATTTATCGGCTAAAATATCGATATGAATAGATAACTTATTAGGTTCTGTTATCTCATAATAAAAATCATCAATATCTAGCGATAAATTACTAAGATCAAAATGATCTTCTAAATATCCCAAATATGGTA
Source organism: uncultured Bacilli bacterium (assembly GCA_947626855.1). Taxonomy (GTDB): domain Bacteria; phylum Bacillota_I; class Bacilli_A; order RF39; family UBA660; genus UBA5578. The sequence continues at coordinate 9,908 of CANQTT010000024.1, read as the reverse complement.
TTTCAAAATGGAAGTTATCTTTTGCATTACCACTTACATATTCTCCTTCCACAATAAAATCACCCTTTATGGCATATTCTTCATGATACAAATGATGATCCATAGAAATACTAGTAATCTCTTCTATCGTATTTTTAAATACAATATCCTTTTTAAAGGGGATTATTTTTTGCATATCATCTCTCCTATCATTATCAACGTATGCAAAAAAAAAGATTCTATGAATCTTTTCGATATCTCTTCATTTTGGTTTTCAACTTACGATGTAACTTCCAAAACATTTTATTGTGAAGAATAGCTTCATCTCCAGCATCCAATTCATAGGGAAAAGCTTCATCTTCTGCTCCCTTTTCGATAGCAGATAAAGCTTCATTACATTTTAAAACATAGTTTACACGCCTTTGAAAAACGACATCATCCTTTAGTTTAGGAATTTCTGAAAGAAGAATGGGGATACATACTAAATAGACATCATTTAAGAGAAATTCACTGGATAAATCGAGAAATTCTTCCTCTGACACCAAATAGGTATGACTTAAGAAGATAAGATATTCATATGCCGTAAAATTAGACATATCTCTTTTTACTCTACCTGGCTCAGTTATAAGACTAAGGTGTTCATTGAGTCTTTGTAAAGGACTGGTATAATACCGATTCACCAAAGATTGATAAAAAGGAAAAGCCGGGAAAGAAGTAGAACGGTTCAAAAGGTTAATAATCTCATTGCAGACTTCACACCGTTCTTTTCTTCCTTCTTGCTCCTCTTGAAATCTATGTTCATTCACAAAGTAGTAGACATTCTTAACTACTTCCTCTGGAAGAGAAGTGGATTGTGTATACTGATAAATCAATTCTTTAAGTAATTCTAAAAGAGCAATAGAGGAAGTGGAAACCCCAAATTCTTCAACCTCTTTTAAAAAGGCAGAAATATCTTCCTGACAAAGCATAGTTTGTAAAAATTTTAAATAAAAAATGGTACAATCTTCTGTTCTTTCAAAATTCATGTCATCACCTATTCTTTATGATTGTCCTTAATCTTCTCAAAGATTTCCATATAGTTTTGAACAGGAATAAATTCCAATTCTTTTTTTACTTCTACTGGAAGGTCTTCCACATCCTTCAAATTATCTTTTGGGATAAAGATTTTATGAATATTATTGCGAAGAGCTCCCAAACATTTCTCGCGAAGACCGCCAACTGGTAAAATATTTCCTCGTAACGTAATTTCCCCCGTCATAGCAATCTGCGTATCCATATGAAGATTTGCAAAAGCACTAATCAAAGAAGTAACAAGGGTAACTCCAGCACTAGGTCCATCCTTAGAAATAGCTCCAGAAGGAATATGAATATGGATATCATTTTCACATAAGTCTTGATAAGGAATACCAAAGACATCACAATTGGCTTTGATATAGCTAAGAGCTAGAGTAGCACTTTCTTTCATGACTTTTCCTAGAGAGCCTGTTAAAATAAGATTTCCTTTTCCTTTGTAATAATTGACTTCAATCGGAAGTACTTCTCCCCCATAAGGCGTATATGATAAAGCACTCGCTACTCCTACTTGACTTTCAGAATAAGAAGGAGAATAACCAAATCTGCGATATCCTAAATAGATTTCTAAATTCTGGGGAGTAAGAACCGTTTTCTCTCTTTTATGATCAATCACTACAGAAGTAACAATTTTTCTAATGATTTTAGAGATTTGTCTTTCCAATTCACGGACTCCGGCTTCTTTGGTATAATAACGAATAATATCTAAAATTGCTTGATCATATACTTTTAAATACTTTAAGCCATGACTATAACAGAGTTTAGGGATTAAATATTTTTTAGCGATATCTTTTTTCTCAAATTCCGTATAGCCATGAATCTCTAAAATTTCTAGGCGATCCAACAAAGGAAGAGGAATTTCTTCGACACTATTCGCTGTTAAGATAAACATAACTTGAGATAAATCATATTCTAACTCGATATAATTATCGCGAAAAGCTTTGTTTTGTTCACAATCCAATATCTCTAAAAGAGCACTGGCAGGATCTCCCTTCATTCCTTTGACCAGTTTATCCACTTCATCAATTAGAAAAACAGGATTATTACTTTTAGCTTTTATCATTCCTTCAATAATTCTTCCCGGTCTTGCCCCTAAATACGATTTCCGGTGACCGATAATCTCTGCTTCATCATCTACTCCACCTACAGATATTTTTACAAAATTTCGATCCATACTTTTCGCAATCGTTTTCGCAAGGGTTGTCTTTCCTGTACCAGGAGGACCAACAAAACATAAAATAGGTCCTGTTACTTTTTCACTATATTTTTTTACCGCTAAATATTCAAGAATCCTTAATTTTACCTGTTCCAAGCCATAATGAGAAGCATCTAAAATGTGTTTTACTTCTTTAAAATCTTCTCTATCTACCGTCGTTTTATTCCAGGGAAGACTTAAGATATAATCTAAATAGGTCCTGATAATTCCAATTTCTGGAGAAGTAATTGGTGTTAACTCATAGTGATGAATTTCTGAGGCAATTCTTGCTTTTATATCTTCCCTACAAGGTAGTTCTGCCAACGTATTTTTTAATTCTTGAATCTCTTGCTCATGAGGAGAAATTTCTCCTAATTCTCCTTGAATTAATTTTATTTTTTCACGCAATAAATAATCTTTTTCAGAATGGTTCAAAGAATTCTTTACTTTTCTATCAATTCTTTTCTCAATCTCTACCAAGGCTTCTTCTTGATAGATATCAGCAAGCACCATTTCTGTTCTCTTTAGAGGATCAAAACACTCTAAATACTCTTGTTTTCTAACGATCGGTAACTGCAAATAATGAACAATAATGTCCGTAATCTGAGAGATGGAATTGGCCTCATCTATCCTTGCAATAACACTATTACTAATAGAGGGAACAATCTTAATATAACTATCTAACTCTTTTCTTAATTTACGAGTAATAGCAAGATTGAGTTCTGGTTCAATAGGATCTTCCTCTTTTATTTCAATTTCCCCTTGAATAACATTCTCAAAAGTATAACTATAATTTTCGCATCTAGCACGCCCTAATGCCTTTAAAATAATTCTTATTTTATGATTAGGTAATTCCAAACGACTAGTAATTTCTGCCAATACCCCAATATTTGGAATATCACGAAATTGTGTCGTTTCCTCTAAAGGATTTTTCTTCGTAACAATAAAAACCCTATTCTCCTCAATCAAATCCAAAGCCTGAAAAATAGAATGTCCAAGCGTACTTTCTAATTCTAATCTAAGTTCATTAAATGGAAGCAAAATCATGTCCTTTAAAACAATAACGGGTAGCTGAATCTTTACCACATTCTCACCTCCAGTTTTGTTGTTTATTATAGTACAGAAGAAAAATCATTGTCAATAAAAAAAGAAAGATTTTCAGTTCTTTCTCTTACTCTTATTTTTAGACTGATAATAGGAACAAATAGCCTGTAAAGAGCAATCTTTACAATTCGGAGACTTCGCTTTACAATGATATCTTCCAAAAAGAACGAATTGATGATGAATTCTTCCTAAAGAATAGCCTTTCATCTTTTTGGTTAGCTTTTTTTCAATCGTTAAAACATCGTCTTTTTCATCCGCTAAACCGAGGCGTTTACTAACCCTACTCACATGCGTATCTACAGCAACACAATTCTCATCATAGAGGTTGGATAACACTACATTAGCAGTCTTATGACCTACGCCCTTTAAACTCTCTAAATACTTTCTATCATTAGGAACATATCCACCATGTTCTAAAAGAGAAGAAGCAATTTCGATGACATTTTCAGACTTTCTCTGATAAGTTCCAATAGGACGAATAATTTCTATAATCTCTTCTTTAGATGCCTTCTTTAAAGATTCTAGCGTTGGATATTTTTGAAATAAAACACTAGTTACCATATTCACCCTTTTATCGGTTGTCTGAGCACTTAACATAACCGCAATTAAGAGTTCATAATCCTTAGTATAATTAAGTTCACATCGAGGATTTGGATATAAATCATCTAAATAATCAATTATCTGTTGTATCATCATTTAACCAATCATAATCAAATAATTCTTGATTTTCTTTCTTTTTACGAAATTCTTTTCGATTTCTTTCCACATCTTCTTTGCTCTTAATCCCCTTTTTAGTCCACTCTGAAACAATTCGATCAATATACCGTAAATTGGTAATTCCATTATAAACGGCTTCCTGGAGGGCTAAAAGAAGAAGTTCCTCACGACAACCAGTATCTAACCATCCTCGAATAATACCAATTTCTGTAGGAGATAGTTGTCTTCCCATTTCTTTTTCAAAAATATCAAATACATCCGTCTTCTCTTTTTTAACCTCTTGCTTCATAATCAAAAAAGCTAATTTTTCATACAATAAATCTAAACGGATGACTTCACTTCTAACATTGTTTATTTTTACAATACTTAATTGGAGAAAGCCCTTTTCAGATAACGTATTAATAATCTCTAACACTTCGTTCAACTTTAGATTTAAGTCATTACTAATCTTTTTAGGATTATAGCTACTATCTTGCATATTCCATAGATACAGTACTACCACAAATTCCTGATCTGTCATCCCTAACATGCGATAATGAAATAAAAGAACTTGAGGAATTTGATATATTTTATCCTTTAATAGTTCTATCACCTGTTCCATAAAACCACCTAGCTATATTATACAAAAAACTATCTTAGAGAGCAAGAAAAAAAGGCTTTCGCCTTTTATTCATATCTTTGTCCGCAAGATTGACAGAATTGATCGGATGGGTTCTTTTTAGGTTGACCACAATGACGGCATACAACTGCTTCTTGACTTCTCGTTTGAGGTGCTGGTGCTACCGCATTAGCAGTATTAACAGCATTATATGGTTGATTTACTTGTGGCATTGGCATAGGATTCATACGTGCTGTATTTTTTGGAACAATAGCTTTAATAGCTGACCAATCATCTATAATTTGTACAACAAGTAAAGCGATGGCTGCAATAAAAATGAACCAAAAACCTACAGAAAAGTTTTCAAAACCATCATTTTGTCCTAACATAAATGCTGAAATAGATAAAGCATATCCAGATGTTAGGTAAGAAAGATGTTTTACCTTTTGAACGATAAACGTTACAATAGGAATTACTCCCAATAACAAGAATAAAATGTTAAAGAAAGTATATTCTGAATCCCAAAGACTTCTACTCATACCATAAGCACTAACATAAGGAATAAAGATTCCTAAAATAAGCATTGCCCCACAAACAATTCCTAAAGCTTTCATTACAAAATCTTTATTAATATTAATAGTAGTTTGTGGTTGTTGCATCATCTGTCCATTACCATAAGGCATCTGCATACCATTATACATTGGTTGTTGACCACCCATATTTTGACCCATATTCATATCCTGATTGTTTTTCTCACTCATACTAATATCCTCCGTTTTCGTTATCATTATAGCATACAATTTGTCGTTTCGCAATATTCTAACGTTGTAAATGAATAATTTCATAGTCATCACTTAACAGTAAGATTGTATAGCTATCTTTAGTTACTTTATAAAAATCAATCCATTCATTATGAAGACGATCTACATAAGAACTAGATAAATCATCTGTATAGAAAAGAGTTTCTATTTGGTCTTGAAAAGTTATCTCTTCGGTTACATAGGTAAAATCACAATTCTCTGTTTCATTGATACAAAAAGTATAATCCTGATAATGGATTCGGTTTCTCTCTAGCATGACATCTTCTACAATCATGAAATGATTCGCTACTATTTTATGTGGATAAGAGAAAGAGTATTCTTCTTTCGTAAATACATAATCTATTTCTTCCGTGAATGGCGAAAGATAATCTTTTAAGTCAAAGGCATGTTCAAACCGAAAAATGTATAAAAGATAACTTTCTTTGGTTTTTATTAAAATACTATCACTATATGGTAAGTGAAGAAGAATTAGTGCTAATTCATCATTTTTTACTTTAATATCAATATTTTTTAATTGATTACAATAAATTTTTCCACACCATGCACCGAATAAAAAAGCAATCAAAAAAAAGATAAAATAGTTTTTTTTCATCCTATTTTATCCTATTTTCTTTTCTGTAAAATATGCTTTTAAATATTTCAAAATTTCCAAATGAGAATTAGGAAGCTCCCCTCTTAAAATCTTATGTTCTAAAAGTTCATAGGATTCTCGAACAGGATATCCTAATGCCATTAATTCTTTCGCCGTAATAAGAATATCTTTCCTTGTCTGAATAGGCATTCGATGCTTGAAATCTACTAATTTCTGTTCATCGAATCCTCGAATCTGAAAGACGATTTGACAGAGTTCAAAACCGTAATGATATAGCATTTCTTCATCAAAATTCGAACACTTTAGTAAAGATTGAATAGTTTCTATTTTCTTTCTCTCTTCTCTTCTGAAAGGATACTTAGAGGAATAAGAAATCTGAGCCCACATCCCCTCATAAGAAGAAACTTTTTGAATAATGTGAAAATCACATTCCAAAATTTTATCTAGTTCAAAGGATTGAAGCAGAGCAATTCCTTTTAAGCAATTTGGAGAAAGAAGAATTTTATCCAGTTCCTCTTTTTTTCTCGTATAAGATAATTTAGATACCAAAGATTTATTCTTCCGAATAGCCAGAGATAACTGTTCTTCCAGATGAAAATCTAAAGTCGTAGCAAAACGAATAGCCCTTAAAATTCTTAATGGATCTTCTTTTAATTTTTGATAAGGATCTCCTACAGAGCGAATCAATTTTTTCACAATATCTTCTTTAGCACCCAACAAATCAAGAAAATTTTCTTCTTTATCCATACAAAGAGTATTTATCGTAAAATCTCTTCTTTTTAAATCCTCTTGTAACGAGTCTGTATAAGAAATGATAGGACTTCTCGTTTCATAATATCCTTCTTCTTTCCGAAAAAGAGTAATCTCCATAAAAAGATTTTGATAAGTTATTTTTACAGATCCAAAAGAAGGAGTGGAAATATCACCAAATAATTCTTGTAAAACAGAAAGAGGAGCATTCGTACAAATATCATAATCATCGGGAGACTTATTCAAAAAGACATCTCTAGGATATCCACCTACTAGATAAGCAGCATATCCCTTTTCCTCTATTTTTTCTAAAACTTCTTTAACCTCTTTTTTCATGCTCCTCCTAAAAAAGGTGGGAAACCCACCTTACGCTAATTCTTCTAATATTTTTGGAAGATTTATTTTTAAATCATCATTAAACTTTAAAAGTAAATTTTCTAACAAATCAGGATCCACTACATCAGCGATTTCATCATTCGAATATTCGCCGATAAAATAGTCATTATAATCATCTGGATTCATGAGATAAACATACTTTTTACCATCTAGCTCAACAATGGAAGCGACAACATATTTACTTCCATCTTCCAATGTCCAGGTCTCACATCGTTCTATCATAATGATCTCCTTCCAAATCTTCTTCCTCTACTGATTGCTTTTGCAATTTTTTCAACTTTCGATTATTCCGCAAATAAGCAATAGTACCGGCTAACGTAGTTCCTAAAGCCGCTATTGTTTTATAAAAATGTTGTGGCAAAGTAACAGAACCTAAAGGTAACCCAGCAAGAATAGAAGTAATAACATCACCACAGCTCTTAACAGCTACTAGAGGATTTACTCCAAATATGCAAACAAGAGTTGCTGTTGAAACAGATCCAAATGCCACTACCATTAAAGACTTAATAACTTTTTGCTGAGCTTGTGATAAAGTAAATACCTTCTCTCTTTTAGCAATTTTTCTCCTTCTTCCACTTTTTAAAGCTGGCTCTTTTTTAGGGGCTTTCTTTTTTTTGTGAGGGTCTTCTTCCCTATCAGACTGACGGCCAGGCTTACTTAAATCAAGACTACTATCAAGTTCTTTGACATAATCTAATGCAAAATCAGGAATTTCTTTTCCAAAAAGTTCTTCACACTTCTCACGAAATTTTGCAGCTCTTTGTTCCTTTGGTAGTTGAGAGATTTCCTTTTTGAATATATCTTGAAGATCCTTTTTGAACACATCTTCTAATTGTTTTTTAATCTCTTTTATGTCCAAATCAGTATCAGAGATTTCTAACCTTTTCATAGTGTCTGAAAAGAAATATTTATACTGCACAATATACGTATGAAGGAAAGAGACAACTTCATCAATCTTTGAAGATTTTAATACACTTTTAAAACCATATTCATCATATTTCCGTAAAATTGTTAAATCTTTTCCTTCACGATTTTGCAAAGCTTTTTTCAAATCATCACGATTAATTTTCATCTTATAAAGACTTTCACAAATAAATTCATAATCAGTCTTTTTGCTAGCAGGAAGTCTGTCTAGAAAATCTGATATCATTTTTTCCTTTGATACAAGCTTAGATGGCTTTTCAGGAGCAAGAATTGCATTATAAACTTCTTTTGTAATAATTCCTTGTTCCTGTGCCTCCCGTAAAATGTCTTTAGAATAGTCTGGTTGACCTTCAATTCTCACACTTCTTAAAAATTGACGAATCACTTCTGGTGACCGGTTAGAAAGCTTACCCATCATAGAAATTACTTGTTTCACATAAGAATCTTGGCTTTGAGCTAATAAGTTTTTAAGTTTTCTTTTGCGTTCTCTATAGGCACTAACAGCTTTTGCCGTTGCCTCATTAATAATTCCTTTTTTTTGAGCCTTACTCAAAATACTTGGAGAATAATTAATATTTCCAAAAACAGCTTTCTCTTCTAAAAATTGAGCAATAGACTCGACTGATTTTTTTGGAAGTTCAGATAATTCAGAAAGGATCCCTTCCATCCACTTTTCTTTTTGGGACTTTTTATTAGAAGATTCAGGTTTTGAAGAACTTTCTGATTTCTCTTCAGCTGATTTCATCAGTTCCTCATAAACTTCTTTTGTAATAATTCCTTGTTCCTGTGCCTCTGATAAAATAACTCGCGAAATGTCAAATTTTTTTCCATCATTATCCATAACAGCATTCTCCGCTAAAAACTGTTCAATAGACTCTTTAGACTTATTTGGAAGTGCTTTCATTTTAGGAAGAATAACGGATTTTACGTAACTTTTTATGTTAACAGGACGAGCTGCTTTCTTCGCTAAACCTTTTATACAGGCATCATAAACTTCCTTTGTAATAATTCCTTCCCTCAATGCTTGAGACAAGAGTGATTGAGAATAATTAACCCCTCTATAACCAGAGTTGGCTGCTAAAAATTCCTTAATCTTCTCTTCAGATTTATCTGGAAGTTCTTTCATTTTAGAAAAGGCATCCTCCAAAAAAGAATCTAATTTTTGGGCATTTTGATAAGCGTTGCTAACTTTTTCAGAAACACTTTTCTCAAGAACTCCTTGCGTTACCGCAGCATCCAAAATAAGTTCACAATAATCTGCTTCGCCAAAAGAATCAAGCTTTCCAAGACTTTTTATATCTCTTAAAATGTTAACAATTTGATTAATCGATTGATCAGGAGACTTAGAAATCTCAGCAACAGAATCAGCTACCATTTGTCTTAGTTTCTTTGTAAAATCTTGCATTACAGAAAGAGAGGTTTCGAAAAAAGAAACGTCACTTTTACCATCAACATAATGAAGAGAAGCCAATCTTTTCATAGTTTCAGAGTTCGTTCTAATCCATAATACTCCTTTATCATCTGCCTCAAGTTCTTTCTGATCAATAATATTTTGGACATGCCAAAATATGTTCATCTCTTCCAAACTCAAATCATTCATGAAACACCGCACCCTTCTTTTTCTTCTATCATTATATCATAAAAAAGGCAGAAAGATAGTGCTTTTCATGAAAAAAGCATTATCTCGTTAATTTTTATTTGGAATTCCGTTTTATTAAAAAAAACTGCAATAAGTATGTTTATAATAGTATTTATGTTTCT
>CANQTT010000023.1 GCA_947626855.1 uncultured Bacilli bacterium | reverse complement strand
CGCAATTTAATTATACTAAATTTTTATGAATAATAAAAGACTGTTTTCAAAATTTCTTTTGTCAACAGTCTGAAGAAACCTTAAGACGCTAAGGTTTCTTTTTTTTGCCTACTATTATAAGAATAAGAACATCCACAATAATCTTGCCGATATAAGCCATATTCTCTCGATAATTCTAAAGAACGTTTATAACCATTTTTCTTTTTAAAATCGGCATATAAATACTTTATCCCATATTCTTTCTGCAAAGTAGCTCCAATTTCATTAATCCATTCACTGTTCTTATAGGGACTGATAGATAATGTCGTAGTAAAATAGTCAAAGCCATGTTCTTTGGCGTAGTTAGCTGCTTGCTCCATCCTAAAATGATAGCAGTGATAACAGCGAATACTTCTTTCTCCTTCGTTTTCATGACCTAGAATAGCTTTTTCATAGTCCTCTGGACGATAAGGAGCTTCTACAAGGGTTACAGGATTCTGATAGGTTACTTGGGTTAAGAACTGTTTTAATTCCCCTAACCTTCGCTCATACTCCTCTACCGGATAGATATTGGGATTATAGTAAAGAATGGTAATCTTAAAATAGTTACTTAGATATTCTAAGACATAACTACTACAAGGAGCACAGCAAGCATGAAGAAGAAGAGATGGCGTATCTCTTCTTTCTTGTATATTCGCTAATTCCTCTTCACACTTTATTTGAAAATTCATTATTCACATTCCTCAGTACAAAAATCATCTGATAAAAGGTCTAATAAATCTGTATAGTCATTTAAAACTTCTTCTCTTTGCTCTTTGGTTAGAGGATCATAAGCCGTTTGTCCATCTGGTAAGTCAACAGTACCAATTTTAGAACCCAACACTTTGCCATCTTGAACGACTAAAACCATAGGAACATAGACACGTTTCTCACCAACAGAGATATCATTCTCCTCCTCATCCGTAAGGGTATAATCTCTAAGGTATTCGTCCAATGCCTTCAATAAATCATAATAGCCATCTTTTTCTTGTTTTGTCTTAACAGGTTTTCCATCTTCCAATTTCCACTCATTCTTAATCGTATCCATATCAAAATAATAAATTTTCTTAAGACCAATCGTTTTTGCTGCCTCAATTAAAATAGGAACCGCATTTCGACACCAAGGACAAGTTGGACGGCCAAAATAAATTACTCCTGTTCCCTGATCAATCAAATCTAAAATTTCATCAATGGTTGCAGATGTCATAGGATTATCTTTTGGAATTTCAATTGCTAAATACTTCGCTGTACCCGCAGCATTTAGCTCATTATTTAATGATTCATAAGCTTCTTTAAACACAATGGCATCTGACTTTTTATTTTTATTAAGAGCGATGGATATCCCAACAAGAGCTACCACAAAGCACACTGCCAACACAATACTTTTTAACATTCTTTCTTTCATAATTCCTCCTACTCTAGTACTGCCTTAATACGCCTTACACCAGCACTACTAGCTTCTTCTTTTTTAATATGGAACGTTCCTAATTCTTTTGTATTTTTTACATGAGGACCACCGCATAACTCTTTTGAAACATCCCCAATTGTATAAACTGTTACTACATCCGGATATTTTTCAATAAACATGCATTCTGCTCCACTTTGAATAGCATCTTCCTTTTTCATTTCCGTGACGGTTACTTCTAGACCTTCTTGAATCCATTGGTTGACAAGAGCTTCAGTCTCTTTCTTTTCTTCTTCTGTTAATTTATGGTCACAACTGAAATCAAATCTCATTCGCTCAGAAGTAATATTGCTTCCCTTCTGATGGACATCTGGTCCCACTACTTTCTTTAAAGCAGCATTTAATAGATGGGTTGCCGTATGATATTTCGTCTCTATCTCGCCATTTCCAGCTAGGCCACCTTTAAATTTACCAGCAGAAGCAGTCCGAGACAATTCTTGATGTTCCTTAAATTTTTCTTCAAACCCTTTTTCGTCTACTGTTAATCCCTGTTCGGATGCTAACTCAATTGTTAACTCAATTGGAAATCCATAAGTATCATAGAGATGAAAAGCAGTTGTGGCATCGATATTCTCTTGCTTTCTCGTTGCCTTTTCAAATTCTTTTAAGCCTTTTTCCAACGTCTTTGTAAATTTTTCTTTTTCTTTTCGTAAAACTTCTAGGACGATTCCCCAATTCTCATCAATCTCTTTATAATAAGCTTTATATTTCTTCATAAGGAGAATAGCGATTTCTTCCTCCCAATTAGAATTGATGTCTATATTTAAGAATTTCGCATGACGAATAGCTCTTCGAATCAATCTTCTTAAAATATATCCTTGATCGGTATTACTAGGTTTAATACCCGCTGGATCAGCACTGATAAAGACAGCTGTTCGCATATGATCGGCGATAATTCTCATCGATTTTTGATAACTTCCTTCATAAGGACATCCAGAAAGTTTTACAATCAAATCGATGACATCTTTCCAAATACTAGATAAATAGTTATCGTCTACATTTTCTAATATCGCTGTTGTTCTCTCTACACCCATTCCCGTATCAACGTTTTTATGAGGCAAATCGGTGACAACACCATTGGTATCTTTATGATATTGCATAAAGACATTGTTCCAAATCTCTACCCATCTAGAATCTTCTGGATCAAAAGTTTCCGGAATCGCATCTTGACTTCTAAAATAAAAAATCTCCGTATCTGGTCCGCAAGGTCCAGACTCTCCTGCTATCCAAAAGTTATCTTCTACGGTTTTCGCAATTCTTTTCTCTGGAATTCCTAGCTGAAGCCATTTTTGATAACTCTCTTGATCAAAAGGAATCGTTTCATTACCAGCAAATACAGTAACCGCAAGTCGTTCAACAGGAATCTTTAAAACGTCTGTTAAAAATTCAAAGCTCCAAGAAATGCTTTCCTCTTTAAAGTAATCTCCTAAACTCCAATTCCCAAGCATTTCAAAAAAGGTATGATGGGTGGTATCGCCAACAGACTCTAAATCATTGGTACGAATACATTTCTGATAATCACATAATCTCGTTCCGTAAGGATGAGGTTGTCCCATTAGATAGGGAATCAAAGGTTGCATTCCCGCTGTATTAAATAAAACACTAGGATCATTTTCTGGAACAACAGGAGCACTAGGCACCTGTTTATGACCCTTCTTAACGAAAAAATTAATATATAAATCTTTTAAGTTCAAATTCATCACCTACTATATTTCTTCTAGGATAGAAAGTAATCTCTTGTGATAACTTTCAATATCATGATTATTATCGATATAATAATCCGCAAAAGCAATAGGACCACCTTTCGCAGAATTCTCAATTTCTGCGATATCCCTTGCTACAGCTTGTTCCCTAGTAAGAGACCTAATTTCTCTTTTCGAAAGTCTCTCATAACGAAGTTCACGGTCTGCTATAATAGCAATGACTTTTAAGCTGCCACCTAATTCTTCTTGTAATATTTTTAATTCATCCCAAGAATAAAGACCATCTAAAACCGTATTCGCCTCTTCGGCACAAGCTTTAATGCGAGGAAGTAAAATCTTAGCAAAAGCTCCCATACCGAGTTCTTTGCGAAGACCTTCCCGCATCTTTTTTTCATTCTCTGGCGTAACTTCTAAATTGGCTTCTTTTAGTTTTTCCATTGTTACACCGCCAAAATAAACTTTCTTCCAGCCTTTAGACTCTAATAACTCAGAAGCAACAGATTTTCCGCTTCCACACATTCCTACAATAGCAACAATTTTATTCATTTACTCCACCTCATCGACATAATCTAACAATTTCCATTTCTCATCAATAAATTGGAAAATAATTTTCAGAATGGCAATCACAGGTGTTGACACTACCATACCAATAATTCCCCAGAAATGGTCAAAAATAAGAAGTCCTATAATAATTGTTACAGGATGAAGTTTGGTTGTCTTGCTCAAAATCGCTTCTTGTAAGAAATTTCCTTCTACAAATTGAATAATGGCTATCGCAATGACTGTTAATAGACCAATCGTTGGACTCATAGAAAAACCTACGATAACGGCTGGAACAGCCCCAATATAAGGTCCGATGTAAGGAATGACATTTGTAATTGCACAGAAGATAGCAAACAATAGTGGAGCTCTTAATCCCACTAAACTAAAGGCTATCGTACAAACAATAAAAATGACTAAAGCATCAGCGGCTACTCCTTTTACATAGTTTTTAAGAGATTTATTGATTCGACTAAATAAAGTATTCGCATCTTTCCGAACCTTTTTAGGGAACAAATAAATAAAAGATTCCTCAATATTATCAAAACTCAAAAGTAGGAAAAAGCCAATGACAAATCCTATTACGAGAGTACTGAAGCCAGAAATAATAGTAGATCCTACATTGACAACAATATCTGGAAGTGCTTCATTTAAATTACTGCCCCAGACATCTAATTGGGCAAATAAACTTTCTTTAAAGGCTTCGACATCGAATAAATCAGAAGTAGAAAATCTAGATAAAGCTCCATCTATCCATCCTTCAACGGTATCAAATAATTCTGGAAGTGTCTTCACAAAATCAATGATTTGTTCATATAAAACAGGAATTAAAGCCCCCAAGAAAATGGCAATCATCCCAATCAAAAGAAGATAACAAATGACGACGCCAATTCCCCTTTTAATACCATGCTTCTTCATCTTTTTTACAAAAGGATTTAGAAGCCAAGCAATGATGACACCAATAAATAGTGGGCTTAAAATCTCTAAGATAGTGAAAAGTATTGCTTTTACTTTCAAATCTCTTAAAATGCGTAAAGCAACCCAAGCGATTAAAATAATTAATAAAATTAGTAAAACTTTTAAAATATTCTTCGTAAGACCTAAAACATCATTAAGCGTACGATGGTCGACTTGCTTTTTCTCATCTCTAAACACATTTCTCACCTTTCTCCATTATATCAGATATGCCTTGGAAGTGCAAACAAAAAGAACAGAAAATACGGGGTTAACAAAATCTTTTTTTCTTTTCCGGGAACTACTACGAAAAAAGATGAGTTAAACACTCATCAATTCACTTTCTTTACCTTTAAACTTTTCATCTACTTCTTTATTATATTTTTGAATTAATTCTTGTACCTCTTCTTCAGCTTGTTTAGCATCATCCTCAGGAATTTCTAATTTACCAATACTTTTATTAGCTTCTTGACGGATATTTCGTAAAACGATGCGGCAGTCCTCAGCATATTGTTTCGCTTGTTTTACATATTCCCTTCTCGTTTCCTCTGTAAGAGCTGGAATATTTAGAATAATAACTTCCCCATTATTATTAGGAGTGATACCAATATTGGCCTCATAAATTCCTTTTTCAATCGCTCCAATAGAACTTCTATCAAATGGTTTAATAGAAAGTTGTCTTGCTTCTGGAATCGAAATAGTCGCTAACTGCTTTAAAGGTGTCTCAACTCCATAATAATTTACCATTACCCCATCTAACATAGCAGGATTGGCTCT
Source organism: uncultured Bacilli bacterium (assembly GCA_947626855.1). Classification (GTDB taxonomy): domain Bacteria; phylum Bacillota_I; class Bacilli_A; order RF39; family UBA660; genus UBA5578. The sequence goes on along the minus strand of CANQTT010000023.1, from coordinate 17,668 downwards.
TCCTGCCCGAATGTTTGTAAATCGTCTTTCCATGTTAGAAATTGCTTCTGCCATCTCTAACTCTGTATTCTCTAATATCTCTTCTATCATATATCCTCCTAATATTGTTTTCCCCAATAGATTTCATACTGGGCTTTTTCCCCACAACAAACGCAAGTTCCTGTCGTTGTCTCGCCAATAATACATCTAGATTTATAAGTGGTATCTTCTTTAATCTTATCTTCACATTGTTGATTCCCACACCATTTCGTTTTCACGAAGCCATTCTTTTCTCCCGTAATCTTTAAAAATTCTGGATAAGTAGTAGCCTCATAAATCATAGAATCCCTTCTCTTTTTTGCTCTTTCAAAGAGATTCTTCTGGATGTTTTCTAACAATTCTTCGATACTCGCTACACAATCTGCTACCGATACTTTTTCTTTCTCTAAAGTATCTCTTCTAACAAGAGTTACTTCGCCATTTTCTAAGTCTCGCTTACCGATTTCTAAGCGAATTGGATAGCCTTTTACTTCTGCTTCCGCAAATTTATATCCTGGAGATTTCTCCGTTTTATCGACATAGAAAGAAATCTCTTTTTCTTTTAATTGTTGAGTAATTTCCTCAACTGTACTATCCACATCCCCAATAGGAATAACGGCTACTTTAACAGGAGCAATACGAGGAGGTAATACTAACCCTCTATCATCGCCATGCACCATAATAATAGAACCAATCATCCTAGTTGTTACTCCCCAAGATGTTTGGTAAGGAGTTTCTAATTCATTATCTTTATTTAAGAACTGAATATGAAATGCTTTGGCAAAACCATCGCCAAAGTAATGGCTAGTTCCGTTTTGAAGAGCAATTCCATCGTACATCATAGCCTCAATCGTATAGGAAGCCTCCGCTCCAGCAAATTTTTCTTTCTCTGTTTTCTTACCAACAATTACGGGAAGAGCTAAATAATTTTCTTGTAAATCCTTATAAACATTTAACATGCGTAAAGTCTCTTCCATGGCTTCTTCTTTCGTAGCATGCATCGTATGCCCTTCCTGCCATAAAATCTCTCTACTTCTTAAGAAAGGTCTCGTTTCCTTCTCCCATCTTACAATCGTACACCATTGATTATAAAGAAGAGGTAAATCTCGGTAAGATTTAATAATCTTTTTAAAATGATCACAGAAAAGAACTTCACTAGTTGGTCTTACAATCATTTTCTCTTCTAATTCTTCTTTCCCTCCTCTAGTTACCCAAGCAACTTCTGGAGCAAACCCTTCTACATGTTCCTTTTCAATATTAAATAGGCTTTCGGGAATAAACATCGGCATCTGGACATTTACATGTCCTGTTTCTTTAAACTTTTTATCCAAAATGGCTACGATATTCTCCCAAATGGCATATCCATAAGGACGAATAATCATACTTCCTTTCACCGAAGAATAATCTACCAAATCAGCTACTTTGCAGACATCCGTATACCATTTTGCGAAATCCACATCCCTCGTTGTAATTTTTTCGTTAGTCTTTTCTTTCATCCTATTCCCTCCTGAGTAAATTATATCATAAAGCATAAAAATCGAATAGCCAAAAAAAGATATTTTCATATCTTTTCTGCTTCAAACTACTCTATTCACAAGTGAACCCTTGATTTTCTAGTCTTTCTTTAAAAGTCTCATAATCTGCTTCGGCTAAACCCTCGAGTTCGAGTTTCGTCAAAACATCCTCTTTTGCAGAAGTAATATCGTAATCTAAGGTCTGAGAAATCGTTCTGCCAGCCTTGGTTACTTCACAAGTCACTTTATCTTTTTCAGAATAGTAGTCTTCACATTCCCTCTTACTTTCTTGATACAAAGAGTCAAGATCTAAAGAGGAATACGTACTTCCATAAGTAGCTTGTAAATTGACTTTGACAGATTTTGCCTTCTTCCCTTTTTGATCAAAGGTAATGGTCGTTTCTTGAATTGCCTCATTTCCATTACTAGAGTGATAAACCTCTCGGCAACTCAACGTTTTGGAACTCTCACATCCGCTTAACAAGAAAACACTTGTCAAAACTAAGCAAAAAAGTTTCTTTTGCACGCAATTCTTCCTCTCTACTATATCCTTATTATATCATAGAAACTTTCTTACAAGAACTAAAATCCACTTCTCTTAAACATTTTCTCCAAATCTTGCTTAGAGTAGTAGACTACGGTTGGTCTTCCATGAGGACAATGGAAAGGATTCTCACATTGTCGCAAATCATCAATTAAATGTTCCATTTCTTCTAGAGTAATATTCGTATTAGCTTTAATACTCATCTTACAAGCTGCCGTTGCGGATACGTGATCATAAAATCTTTCCAAATCGAAATCCTTTTCCTTTTCACAAACCGTTTCTAAAATCTTTCGAATATTTTCTTCTTCATAGTCAGTTGGTATCCAAACGGGATGAGCTTTGACGATGAAAGAGTTTAAGCCAAATTCTTCTATTTCAAATCCCATTTGACGAAGAAGATCTAAATTTTCCTTTAAAATTAAAAATTCATTAGGAGGATATTCGATGGTAATAGGAAATAGAAGGGAAACAGTCTCTCTTTTAGGAGAAGCTAATTTCTGTTTAACTTTTTCGTAATTAATTCTTTCTTTGGCAGCGTGCTGATCTATTAGATACATGCCGGTTTCGTTTTGACAAATGATATAGGTTCCATGAACCAGTCCAATCGGATACATCATGGGCAGTTTTTCTTTGACATCTTCATGAATTTCAATCTCCTCTTCTTCAGGAACAGGAGAAATAAACTCGGTATTTACAAAAAGTGGCTCTTCTTCCTCTTTTACGGTATCAAAAGAAATTTGCGGAACTTCATAGGAAACAGATTTTTTTTCTGGTTCTAAATCTACATGAGGAATCAATGTTTTTTTCTTAAGGGCTTCTACAATGGTTTGGTAAACTAATTCGTTTAATTCCTCTTGTTTTCCAAACTTAATATCCATTTTAGTAGGGTGAATATTGACATCGACAATACTGGTATCTACCTTTATCGTTAATACTACCAAAGGATACCGATTATCGGGTTGATAAGAGTGATATCCTTCTTTTATGTAGCGATTTAATTCTGCATTTTTTACCACTCGACCATTTACAATCGTAATCATCCCTGACCGATTTGCCCGATGAACCTCTGGTAGACTAATATATCCCTCAATCTCATAATCCTGATTAGTGGCTTTAATCTCTATCATCTTTTTCGCTAAAGAAGCTCCATATATATAGTGAATTACTTTTAAAAGATTGCCACTTCCATCTGTTTTTAAAATCTCCTTTCCATCATTAGAAAGGGAAAAACGAATTTCTGGATGGGATAGAGCAAGACGATTCATATAATCCGTAATATTAGCAAGTTCCGTATATAAACTTTTTAAATGTTTTAATCTAGCGGGTGTATTGTAGAATAAATCTCGGACCGAAAGAATCGTTCCTTTCCTACTATCCCCTTTTTCCTGAGAGATGAATTTTCCACCCTCTATTTGAATAACAGTTCCTAATTCTCCTTTGGAGGTAGATAACGTTACCTTAGAAACAGAAGCAATGGATGCTAAAGCTTCCCCTCTAAACCCTAGAGTACCTATTCTCCATAAGTCTTCTTCTCTTTGAATTTTACTAGTAGCATGGCGTAAGAAACAAGTAACAGCATCTTCTTCATCCATACCAATGCCATTATCAATGACCTTTATCTCTTTTGTCCCTGCTTCTTTTAGTTCCACTTTAATTTCTGTACTCAAAGCATCAATACTATTTTCCACTAATTCTTTCACAACAGAAGAACATCTTTCTACCACTTCTCCAGCAGCGATTTTATTCGCTAAAATTTCATCTAACACTTTGATAACTGGCATACTATCACCATTTCCATTATATCACGTATAAGAAAAAAAGAAAGGCACAAACCTTTCTATAAAATCTCTTCTTTCAGTTTTGGATTCTTTAATGCCTCTACTAACGCATCGATTTCTTTTTCAGTATTATAAAAATAAAGACTGATACGGCAAGTATTTTTAATTCCTAAATCATCTTTTAGAATTTTCGCACAATGGGAACCAGCTCGCACACAGATATGATATCGATTGAGATAAATCGCTAAATCCTGGGCAAAAATATCTTTTATATTAAAAGTAATAATCCCTGATTCACTATTTTTATTATAAAGAATGATATTGGGAACTTCTTCTAATTTGGCAATCGCATAAGATCGCAATTGACGTTCATAGGATTCAATGCGTTCCATTCCAATGTTCTCTAAATAAGAGATAATCTCTCCAAAGCCAATGACAGAAGCAATATTAGGCGTTCCTGCTTCGAAAAACTGAGGAATATCGTGATATTGAACGGTTCCATCAAATTCAAAAGAAGAATTCATTCCCCCTCCAACGATTAGCGGTCTAAATTTTCTTAAGTATTTCTCTTTTCCATATAAGATACCAAGACCTGTTGGGCCACACATCTTATGAGCAGAAAACGCCAAAAAGTCAACATCTAAATCTTTTACATCTATTTTCATATGTGGAACACTTTGGGCTCCATCACAAACAACTAAAATCTGATGTTGATGGGCAAGCTTTGTAATCTCTTTGATGGGACGAATATCCCCTACGACATTCGTAATCTGAGCTAAAGAAATGACTCTCGTCTTAGGAGTAATACTTTTCTTTACATTTTCTAAAGTAATTTTTAGTTCTTGATCCAAAGGAATGTAACGAACTACAATGCCTTTTCGCTTTGCTAACTCAAACCAAGGTAAGATATTGGAAGCATGTTCACTTTTGGTAAGTAAAACTTCTTCTCCTGGTTGTAAATAGTCTTCAAAAAATCCCCATACTATTTTTGATAAAGAATCGGTCGTATTGTTCGTGAATGCAACTTCATTGGTATTTGCATTGATAAAATTGCTGATTAGATACCTCGTTTTTTCGAAGAGTGTATCTACTTTTAAACTGATATCATAATCTCCTCGATGAGCATTGGCACTATAGTGATTATAATAGTCCGCCATCGTCTCTGCTAATTGCTTTGGCTTTAAGGTAGTGGCTCCACTGTCGAGATAAATAATATCACTATCACACATGGCAAAATCTTCTCGATTCATACTTCACCTCCACTCTTTTTTGATAGCAGATTCTATCGCTTTACTCATCTTAGAATTCGAAATATCACTTAAAAGGAATCCTTTCAATAGTAATCTCGAAGCTTCTGGGATAGCAATTCCTCTACTTTGTAAATAAAATAATTCTTCATAATCAAATTTGCCAATGAGTGCTGAATGCGAAGCATCCACATCATATTCATCAATATAAAGATTCGGACGAATCTCATTTTTCTTATCATTTAAATCAATAATTCTATTTCCTTGATTAGCGATACATTTCTTGTTAGCTTTTGGAATAAACGTAGACACTTGAAGAAGGATTTTTCCCTCTTTTACAGTAACTAGATTGTTTTTTAGATTACTAATGGTCTTAGGAGCATCATGATAGACATAATAATCAAAAGATTCTTTTTCTTGAGCAATATCTTTAAAGTAGTATTGTAGATTGGCTCCCTCTTCTTGTAAGTGAGCCGCCATCATTTCTTTCGCAACTGATTTTTCTTGAAATTTATAAACCGTTAAAAGACTATTCTGGTGTAACCAAAAATTATATTGAACCTTACTTTTTTCAAGACTCTGATAAAGATATAAATGGACTTGAGCAGAAGGAGATATGGTAATATCCACTTTCCATTTCTTAGCCAAAGAAACTAAAGATAATTCTAAATCACAGCTCTTTAAAATGGTAATATGTAACTTCGTGATTTCAAATTCTTGGTGAGATGGTTCTAGAGAAAACGTAATTTTTTTCGAAATGTTAGAATCTACTACATCTTCTATCACTTTTATTTTATTCATGTTTTGTTAAATCCTTCACGATACAAGTACTAGTAGATTGTTTTTTTTCCATTTCTTCGTATCCATTTTTCTCAATATAATCCACCAAAGTAAAATCGCCACTTTTTACAATATGGCCATTCATCATCACATGGACAAAATCAGGCTTGATATACTCCAACAATCTACGATAATGTGTAATTAAAAGAAGACCACAAGAGGACTCTTTTTGATAATTCGTTACATTTTCCCCTACTATTCTAAGACTATCTACATCTAATCCAGAATCGATTTCATCTAATAACACCATATCTGGTTTTAAGAGATACATTTGTAAAATCTCATTTTTCTTACGTTCTCCTCCACTAAAGCCCTGATTAACCCCTCGATTAATCATCTCATGGTCCATTCCTAATTTATCTAAATCGCTTTCTAATTCTTTAATAAAAGGAAATAATTTAAAGTTTTTCTGTTCTTTAGAAGAAACTACCGTTCTTAAAAAATCAGCATTCGTAACTCCTTCTATCGAAACTGGTTGTTGCATACCTAAGAAAATTCCTAGGTGAGCTCTTTCATCCACTTTTAATTTTTGAAGGTCTTGGCCATCATAGAGGATAGAACCTGATACGATGTGATAATTCTCATCTCCCATGATGACTCTTGTTAAAGTGCTCTTCCCAGTCCCATTAGGTCCCATAATGGCATGAATCTCTCCACTATGAATCGTTAAGGAAAACGAGGATAGTATCTCTTTTCCTTCCACTGTGACCGTCAAGTCCTTAATTTCTAGTGTATGCATATAATCATCTCCAAAAGTATTATACTAAAAATCTCTCAAAAACAAAAGAGATTTGTATAAGAAATCCCATTCTGGTTCAATATAATAATGAATATCCGCAAATATTCACGTTGACGAGTTTCTCGTCTTTTTTTGTTCATTCGTGGTATAATAAAGGCGGAGAGTGAAAAAATGGAAAATTGTTTATTTTGTAAAATTGTCAAAGGAGAAATTCCTTCTTTTAAAATTTATGAAGATGAAGTAGTTTATGCTTTTTTAGATATTCATCCAGATAGTATCGGTCATACGCTGATCATTCCTAAAAAACATTATCTAGATTTCTTCGATATCGATGCTTCTACCTTAGCTAGCATTATGGAAAGTGCGAAGACTGTAATGAATCTTTTAAAAGAAAAATTACAACCAACAGGATTTACGTTGATTCAAAATAATGGAACGATTCAAGAAGTAAAACATTTTCATCTACACATTAAGCCTTGCTACTTAAAGCCTATGGAAAAAAAGACTGTCGAAGAGGTATTCCAACTATTAACACAATAAAAAACTAGAAAATTCTAGTTTTTTTATCGACAAGTTGCTCCCATTCCCTGATATACAGAGATAAGAGTAGAGGCATTTACTTTTCCATTTTGGATAATTGCTGAATTACTAGAATCTATCTCTATCATCCGATCGGTATCGATTTTCGCATAATTAATATCCACTTTACTAGTAATAGAATCATAGCCTTTTTCAACGTCATATTCATAGTACTTTAATCCATTATAAGGAGAATAAGTATTCATAACAGTATTATACATCGTATCTAAATAATAAGAACTATCAGAGGTAAATACTTCTACAGATTGCACTCTCGTTACATAGTCTCCATCCGCTGTTACCGTATAAACAGCATCTAGAGTCGTACCATCGTCTATTTCTCTATAAAGAGAACAAGTAGTTACTTTCTCATTTGTTGTACCAGATTGTCCAGGTTCTTCTTTTTCGTCCTTTTTAGAATTGACGGCGAAAACGACAATAACACCAATTACCACTAAAAGAACAATCGTAAGGACAATACCGATGATAAGACCTGTATTTTTCTTAGGTGGAACAGATCCGTACATAGGTTGCATGTTATTTGGATTAGGATTCATTCCTGGTTGTTGCATATTATAGCCAGGATTTACTCCTGTTGGATAATTTCCTCCCTGAACGTTATTGTTGTTATAAGGATTATTATAATTATTATAATTATTATAATTATTATAACCATTCATTTTACTTCCTACCTTTCTACTCCTTTACTATATCACAAATTCTAAAAAAAAGAAACTCTAGAAAGAGCTTCTTTTCATTTTCCAAAGAATTATCTACAAGTATAGCCTTCACTTTCAAAAGAACTTTTTGCATCAGCATAAGTAAGAACAGCTTCTGTCGTACCGAACATATCTTGCATAGTAGCTTCATCCATGTTGGCAATGTCCATTACGATTTTTACCATTACCTTTGAACCAACAACAGTTGTACTGAAAGAAATTCCTGTTCCTGTATATGTTTGAGAGAACATAGGATCTAACTGCTCTTTTACAGCTTGTGCCTCTTCATTAGAAGAAGCTTCTACGTCCATATCAATAGTAACTTTGGTTGCAAGTCCATTCTTAAAGTCTACTGTTACATCTGCCGTTTGTCCATCTTCTTCCATCGTACATACTAAAGTGTTTCCATTAGAATTTACATTAGAATTACTATTGCTCACACTACTAGGAACATTACTAGAAGAATTGATAGAGTTGCTAGAGCTTGATTGACCAGAACTGTTTGAATTAGAAACATCCTTATTCTCATCCTTCTTTGGAAGCAAGAGGATTGCTGCTACTATGACAACTGCTACCACTAAAACAGCTACAACAATACCAATAATAAGTCCCTTAGTATTTTTCTTTGGTTCTGGACTCTCTGGTGTCGATGCAGAATTCATCTGTGGATAATTTGGATAACCAGCATTAGGTCCTCCATAAGGTGGATTAGGACTCATAGGTTGTGGTTGAACAGGAGTCACTGGTGGTTGTGGTGGTAATGTCACTGGAGAAACTGGTGGTACTCCTCCTTGTGGTTGCATAGGTGCTGGAGCTACCGGTTGCTGCACTGGCATAGAAACCGGACTTACAGGAGGTACTGGTTGACCTGCCTGAGGTTGCATGGGTTGTTGATTTCCCATATTTTGTCCCATGTTTGGAACGTTGTTTACATTATTATTATTCATATATACTTCTACCTTCCTACTCTTCTACTATATCATATTCAAGCAAAAAAAGAAATATTTCGTTTCTTTTTTTGTAATTTTTTCTTTTTAAAAGAAAAAAGAAACTATTTGATAGCTTCTTTTCTAGAAAGATTAAGGCGTCCTTTCGCATCGTATCCCATGCATTTTACGATGATTTCATCGCCTTCTTTAACGACATCTTCTACTTTTGCGACTCTTTCCATCGCTAACTGTCCAATATGAACCATTCCCTCGCAACCAGGCCATAGTTCTACAAAACAGCCCTTATCGCTTAAAATCTTAACGACTTTACCAGTATAAATTTTATCTACTTCTGGTTCTCTTACAATATCCTTAATACGATTAGCCGTCGCCTCAATAATAGCCTTATCCGTATGATAAATAATTACTCTTCCATCATCTTCTAAGTCTACTTTTACGGCATTAACATCATTTACCGCATTGACATGACTACACTCTAAAATAATCTTCGTGATGGTTTCTCCACCCTTACCGATTACTTCTTTAATCTTATCAGGATTAATCATAAAGGTCATTGTCTTTGGAGCATATTCAGATACTTCTGGTCTAGGTTCAGCAATTTGTTTCTGCATGACATCCAAAATTTCCATCCTAGCTACTTTTGCTTGGGCTAAAGCCTGTTGTAAAATTTCTTTTGTAATGCCTTTGATTTTAATATCCATTTGAAGAGCACAGATACCTTCTCTTGTACCAGCTACTTTAAAATCCATATCCCCTAGATGATCTTCCATACCTTGAATATCTGTCAAAATGGTGTAATCTTCCCCATAAGTAATTAATCCCATCGCAATTCCGGCAACTGGAGCTTTAATAGGAACACCAGCAGCCATTAAACTCATACATCCTGCACAAATACTAGCTTGAGAAGAAGAACCATTACTCTCTAAAATTTCACTGACAACACGAATGGTATAAGGAAAAACATCTTCAGACGGAATTACTTGGGCTAAAGCTCTTTCTCCTAATGCCCCATGACCAATCTCTCTTCTACCTGGAGAACCATAACGTCCTGTTTCTCCTACACTGAATTGTGGAAAATTATAATGGAGCATAAATCTTTTTTCTGTTTCTAAATCAAGACCATCTAAAATTTGATGTTCTCCTAAGGCTCCTAAGGTAGTAACACTTAAACTCTGTGTTTCTCCACGCGTAAATAAAGCAGAACCATGGGTTCTTGGAAGCAAATCAATATCCGTAGAAAGAGGACGAATTTCTGTCATAGCTCTTCCATCCGCACGAACATGTTCCTTTACAACAATGGATCTAAATAAATCGTATTCGATGTCTTCTAAAACAAGTTTTACTTTGGTAACAAGTTCTTGTAAGGCATCTTCTTCTAATTCTTTATTCTCTTCTTCATATTTTGCTACCACACGTTCTTTGATTTCATCGATGGCATTATATTTTTCTAATTTATCTTTGATTCGTAGAGCTTGATCTAAATCTGTTGCACAAATGGCACTAACTTCCTCACGAAGTTCTTTAGAAATCTCAAGAACTTCATATTCCATCTTCTCTTCCCCTATTTCCGCAATAATTTTTTCTTCAAAGGCAACTAATTCTTTGATTGCTTCATGTCCGAACATGAGAGCTTCTAACATATCCTCTTCGGAAACTTCTTTCGCTCCTGCTTCTACCATATTAATAGCATCTTTTGTTCCTGCTACCGTAAGTTCAATATCCGATACTTCTGCTTCTTCGACGGTTGGATTAATGATGAATTTTCCATCTACACGTCCTACTTTTACGCCAGCAATTGGTCCATCAAAAGGAACTTTCGAAATACAGGTTGCTAGAGAAGAACCAAACATAGCTGTCATCTCTGGAGAGTTATCTGGATCAACACTTAAAATCGTATTGACGATTTGAACTTCATTTCTAAAATTTTCTGGGAATAATGGTCGCATAGGTCGATCTATCATACGAGCTGCTAACGTAGCTGCTTCAGTAGGTCTTCCTTCTCTCTTAATAAACCCTCCTGGAATCTTTCCAACAGAGTAAAGTTTTTCTTGGTATAAAACCATTAGAGGAAAGAAATCAGATAATACATTCGCTGTTTTACTTACTACAACAGTACTTAAAACAACGGTATCGCCATAGCGAACGAGAACAGAGCCATGTGCTTGTTTCGCAAGTTCCCCATGTTCTACTACTAATTTTCTACCCCGGAAATCTAATTCATATACTTTCTTCATAATACCTCCTACTAAATGAAAGACACTCAAAAAAAGAGTGTCTTTGTTTTTTTCCTTTAAATTTTACTTTCTTAAACCTAACTCTTTTACAACAGAACGATATCTTGTAACATCATTCTTTACCAAATAGTTAAGTAAACTTCTTCTTTGACCAACTTTTCTAAGTAATCCTCTCTTAGAATGATGATCTCCCTTATGGGTCTTAAAATGTTCTGTTAAAGCATTGATTTCTTCTGTTAAAATAGCAATTTGAACTTCGATAGAACCAGTATCATGTTCATCTTTTCCAAACTTTTTTACAATCTCTGCTTTTTTCTCTTTTGTTAAAGCCATAATTCTTCTCCTTTCTGTATCATTCGCTTCTTCCTAGAGAAAGTCGGAGACTCTTTCACCAAGAACAAGTACGTATATAATATACAACATTTTTAGGGAATGTGCAATCCCTATTCCTCTTTTTCCGATAAATTCTCTACTTCCTTGGAAGAATCATTTTCCTCTAAAGAAAATGTCGAAAAGTCAAAATAAGTCTTTAATTTCTCTTCTATTTCTCTTTTACTTTCCTCATCCTTTAAATCATCATGCATCTAAAAAAACCTCCTATTCTGTATCTTTTTCCATTTTGGATAATAAGATCCGATCACTTTTATCACTACTACCCAAAATAGGTTTTAGAAGAATCTCTAAATATTCTTTTGCTGTTGACTTTTTTTCTTGTTCCCCAAAGAGAGAGCAACCATCTAAATATGCTAAGAAAAAAGGACTATGAGCTGGTAGATATCCATTTTCTATCATCGATATCGCAGCTTCTTTTCGACTATCCTGCATATAAAAGCCAATTTCCGGTTTTCTAATATAGGAAGGATGTTCATAATAGCGATTAGGAAAATTATATCCTAGCAAAAAGAACTGTTGATACGTGATATCAAAAAGATAGAAATCCTCTAGATAAGCAAGCACTACATAATGAGGATAAGGAAAATGAAAAATTGCTCCTAAATCAATAATCGTAGAAGCCACTCCTAAGTTTTTAGAAATTTCTAATACGATTTCTGAAAAGTCCTTGCTTCTGCTTCTAAGACTATCTGTTTGAACATTGCAGTGATAGAAATCCATAGCTTTTTTTCTTGCATAATATACAATTTGTTCTGCCATTTTCTTTTCTAGGGAAGGCTCTACCTTCGGAACAACGGGAAGAATCCTAGTAGTCAATAGATTCTCAAGTTGTGACAACTTCAATAAAGTAGGAATATCGGTTATGTTTTCCTCTTTAATCTGTTTATAAATTTCGTGAAAGAGAGGTTCCAAATACTCCCTTTGGGAAACACTATCCCATGAATTTGTTTTTGTAATAGATGCTTCTAATGCTACTAATTTCTCCCACATATTTCCTCCTAAAATCTCACTTTACTTTTCGTTTCAATATGAACAGCCTGTACCATAGCTAAGGCTACTAGTAGAGATATCGTAAAACTTCCTCCATAAGTAAGAAATGGAAGTGGTACTCCGGTTAACGGAATCATACCAAACAATCCCCCTAAATTAATAAACACATGAGCGAAAAGATACGTTCCAACCCCTAAACAGATGTATTTTCCTCGAATCGTACTGGCCGAGCTAGCTAACATGAGAATTCGAAAGATGATGACCGCATAGAGAATGAGTGCTAACATCCCCCATAAGTAACCATATTCCTCTGCAAAAATAGCAAAGACCATATCCGTGTGAGCTTCGGGAATATAAGAATATTTCTGGGTACTTTGATTAATTCCTACCCCTTTTAAACCACCTAAATTGATAGCGACAAAGGCATTACAGACCTGATACCCATTTCCATTAAAATGAGAACAAGGATTAAAGAAATCCAAACGAGCTCGTTGTTTTTCTGTTAAAATTTCTCCTTGTTTAGCATATAAAAACAAAGCGGCAAAGACAAGCATACAAGCTAAAACCCCTACTACTTTCCACTTTTCTTTCGATAAAATAGGACTCAATAAATAGGCGACTCCAAAAATCAAAGAAAGTATCGTTGCCGTTCCTAAATCCTTTTGAAAAAAGACAATGGCTGGAAAAATTAAGCCAATAATACAAAACATACCGATTAAATTACCATGTTTTACCCTAGGATTTCGTAACCTCTTCCCCCATTTTTCCAAAAACAGAGCTAAAGCAGCAATTAAAACGGGTTTGGCGAGTTCACTAGGCTGTAAATTAAAGAAACCAAGATCAATCCAGTTAATCGCCCCTCTTGTAATTTTTCCATTGATAATGACATAAACATTTAAACCAACTAACAGTAAAAAAATAAGAGGAATCCATCGATAATATTTTTTGGTATCGATTTGAATAATGAGAAAAAAAGCGATGTAACCCAATACTAAAATAATGAGATGTCGATAAAAGTAGTAATATACATTTTGATCTAGTTTTACGACTGCTTCTCTTGAAGAGGCACTGACAATATTAAAGAGACCAAAGATACTGAAAGCAAGTGTTAAAAACAATAATATTTTATCCATATTGTTAAATTTTTCTTTCAATGATCGTAACATGAGTCACACCCTTCATTCTATTCCATATACTATAATATCATATTATCTCGTCTTTGACAAACGATTTTCAAATTTTCAAGATTTGTTCTTAGTCATTCATCATGAACAATTTTGATAATATACAATATGATATACTGAATAGTTAGGAGGTTTATATGTATTATTATGGTGGATACCAAGGATATGGCGGATATCCTGGAGGATCAGGCAATTGTGGAAACAACGGTGGATACGGTTATGGTGTTGGATATGGAGCTGCCATCATTTTGGTATTATTTATACTTTTAGTCATCATTATTGGAGCCCGTGCGTTTGACGGCGGATCAGGTTCTAGAAGATAGAAGGATTTCCTTCTTTTTCTTTTTCTTTTGCTTTTTAGGAACTTATTTGTTATAATGGTAGTGCTTGGAAGTGAGAAAATGTTTAAAAAATTAAATATCTTGGATGAAAAAGAAAAAATTCTTCATCAAAAATGTGAGGAAGCTACGTTTCCTCTTCCTGCTGAGTATAAAGAATTAATTGAAAGAGCCATTCAAGAATTGACGTATAGTCAAATCGAAGAATATGAAAAGAAATATGATTTACGACCTGGTATGGGACTTGCTTTTCCACAATTAGGAATTGCCAAAAGAATTATCATTATCGTCCATGAAGTAGAAAAAGGAAAATTTGATAACTATGTCGTTATCAATCCTAAAATAATCAGTTATTCGGATGAAATGATTGCTGCCGAGGAAGGAGAAGGCTGCCTTAGTGTTAATAGAGAAGTCGAAGGTCATATCAAAAGGTATGCTAGAGTAACCGTAGAAGGATTTGACACCGAAGGAAATAAAATTAGAATTCGAGCAAGAGAAGAATTATCCATTGCGTTTCAACACGAAATTGATCATTTAAATGGAATTCTATTCTTTGAAAGAATTGATCCAAATCACCCTTTTTATACTGACCAAGAACTAAGATTAATATAATAGAGGAGGATATCATGAAAGGTGCTTTAAAATATATTTTACTGTTTTTAGTAGCTTGTCTTTGTTCCTTTGTCATCTATGATATTTTCGGTCCTGAAGAACCTCATCCTATCGGGATAGAGCAAACACAAAAATAACCATATAGAATGTTCTATATGGTTTTTTCATGGTATTAAAAACGAAAATAAAGAAAAGGATTATAACGATTCTGAATTAAGAACACAATACAGATTCCTAAAATGATAAGACAAGAAATATTTTCTATCCAAGTTTTCAATAACTCCCCTTTTATCTTTTTCGAAGCCCATTTGACAACAGGAAAGCTAAACAAAATAGCTGGAAGAAAATAAGGAACATAATTCCATAAATAATAATAATGTACGAAATCAGCAACGCCATTTCCTTGTTTTAAAGTCAATAAATTAAAAAGTAAAGTAACCGTTGCTTGTAATCCATTTCCCCGGAAAATTAGCCATCCTAAATTAATGAAAAAGAATGCATACATCCAGCTTACAAAAGAAGGAAGCTTTTCCAAAACTTTATGAAAAAATAATTTTTCAAAAATTAAAAGAACAAAGAAATAAAGTCCCCATAAAAGGAAATTCCAACTCGCACCATGCCATAACCCCGTTAATATCCATACAACAAAAGTATTGAAAATCCAACGAGGTTTTGAACAACGATTTCCTCCTAAGGGAATGTACACATAATCCCGAAACCAAGTCGATAAGGAAATATGCCATCTATGCCAAAATTCTGTAATACTAGTAGAAATATAGGGATAATCAAAGTTCTCTAAAAATTCAAATCCAAACATTTTTCCCAACCCAATTGCCATATCACTATAACCACTGAAATCAAAATAAATTTGAAAGGTATAAGCCAAGATAGCTATTAAAAGTATGAGAAAGCTGAAATTAGTTACTCCTTCAGCATTGAAAATAGTATCTGCAATCATTGCCATGTTATTGGCTATGATTACTTTTTTACCTAATCCTACAATAAATCTTTTTACACCCTCCGTCAACTTTTTCAAGGTTATAGATCGCTTTTTTAATTGTTTTTCAATCGTACTATATCGAACAACTGGTCCTGCTATTAACTGAGGAAATAAAGCTACATAAGTTCCTAACGTTAGAAGATTCTTTTGAACAGGAACTTCTCCTCGATAAACATCCACAACATAAGAAATAATTTGAAAAGTATAAAAACTGATTCCTATTGGTAAAGCAATCTCTAAAGGTCTAAAAGAAAGACTAAAAAATTGATTCAAAATCTGAAGAAAAAAATTCAAATATTTAAAAACAAATAAGAGAGATAAATTCAAAACAATTGTCAAGAACAAAATTGCCTTACTAAGTTTCTTTCGAGCATGATAATGATCCATTACTCGAGCCAAAATATAATTTCCAAGAATGGATAAAAGCATCAAAAAGACATATTTAGGTTCTCCCCAAGCATAAAACAGAATAGAAGCAACAAAGAGAATCGCATTCTGATATTTTGCTTGAGCTAAAAAAGAAAGAAGGAGAAGAAGAGGAAGAAAACAAAAAAGAAAAGTTAAACTACTAAATACCATACTATCCCCCTACTATCGGTTAAATCTTGCATTAAATAAAAATTCCGGAGAAGCTAATACCAATATTTTATCAATATCATGCTCTTCTACATACTGGCGAAAATCAGAAACTGAAGAATGTCTTAAATCCAAGACATAAGTATGATTGAAATGACTTGCGATTAGTCTATTAATAGGATTAGAATAAGAAGAAGCAAGAATCAATAAATTTTCTTTTTCATCCTTCTTAAAATCATAAAAAATTTCTGCTTCATCGCCACCATAGACTAAAGCATAATAATTGTCATACGCCTTAATATCTTCATCTTTAGGATTATAATTTCCATAATTTTTTAACTTGCCATCAATGTATTCTTCGTGCTCCGGTAAAGAAAACTCATAATATTGAAATACTTCCCCAAAATTCCATTGTCTCGTCTGCTTTGCGACAGAGCCATAAAAAGGATATTTAGAAATTATCCGAATGCCTTCTGGTGTTAGAACCTCATCTTCTGGCTTTAAGAGTTTCATAATCTCGGTATATCCTAAATAAGAACCATATAAATTCCAATGATGATCTGATTTATAAAAATATTTTTGATATTCCTCAAAAGTGTTATGCTGAAACTTTCCTAAGTGATAATCCCCTTGTAAGTTCTCCTTTAGAAGACTATAAGCATCTATGACAAGACGATGGTTCTCAAAATCATACGAGCTAGAGTTTTCCAAAACATAATAGTAAGTATCCGCAATTGAATTTAAAACATTGTAATATTTTAAATGATTTTGAAAATTTGCAAAGAACTCCTCATCAGGCTCAGACATACCTACAAGATAATCACTACAATCATAGACAGCATAAGAATCATTTACATAGACATATCTATTCCGACAGAAAAAAGAAGGAATCTTTTTGTAATCTGCAAACTGAAGAATTGTACTCGCAAAATTTTTTATTTTGCCACTCATAGGAAATTGATCTGCTAAAGTTTCTTCTAAATTTGTTTGAAAAGTTTGATCTAAGAAACTTTGAAAAGTAGGACTTTTTAAAGTTATAAGTTGGCGTTGCTCTGTTATAGAAACTCCTGTTTTTCCTCGAAATGAGCTAAAGAAACCAGCCGTCAATACAAGAAAAAAACAAGCAAGGAAAAAGCGGTTGTATTATAAATAGTGTTGGTGAGAAAAATCACTGACACTGTTTTATTTTATAAAAAGACATAAGTTTGATACAATGTAATCATCCAAAAAAAACATTGAAAGGATCAAAACTTATGTCTATAAATAATTATATCTTAAATTTGCTAAATATTGAAGATAAAAATATCTTTATTAATACAAATAATATTCAAACTAGATCTATTAAAGGCAAAAACTATAAAATCATGGAAGCTTTTCTAACGTATATTCCTGAATATTGTCCTCATTGTGGTG
>CANQTT010000022.1 GCA_947626855.1 uncultured Bacilli bacterium | reverse complement strand
AGACTGACATAATCAATCTCTAATATCCTTATTACCATAGATAGGTAACTTTACACAAAGTTTTTTACACTCTCATACAAGATTGAATCAGGGTTCTAAACTCTTTTTTTAAGTGTCTATTTTTACTTGACTACTTTATTGGTTTTCTCTTTCTAAAAATTCTAATGTTTTTTCATTTCCGCGAAGGGTAACAGTAACACCTGATAACTGATTATAATCATGAATTCTATTATCTTTTAAATCTTCTAAAATATTTTCGTATAAATAAGAGATGTCTGTTGTTTCAAACTTGTCATGAATCGTATAAATCAAAACATAGTTTAAATCCTCTGTTTCATCTTCCGTAATAATACAATCATATAATTCATCATAATAAGAAATTTCTAATAAGATTTCATTATCAACCATTTCATTATCCGTGATAACTTCTAAATCCCCTTCTAAATTTTTAATAAAGGTATCCTTCTCTACAGAAAGTGTTACCGTCTCTACTTTCGGTTGAAAAGAACTTTCCTCTAAAGTTTTAGGATACTGAAAGCTCATTAAATTTTCAATAAACCAAAAGTGACCAAAAATCAGAATAAAAATTGTACTGACAAAGAAAATGGCATGAGATTTATGGCGATTATCAACAGCATCCGTAAGATAAACAGTCACCAAAAGACTTAACAAAAAATAACCGAAAAGAATAGCTACTAAACCTAAAATAGAAACGCCTTTCCATACGAAGAAAACAGCCAATAACGTTAAAATAAGGAATGCTAAAGTTAGGAAAATCATAGGAACAATAACTACGATATAAAGAATCATCTTGATGAATAGCAAAGCATAATTTCTATGTTTTTTCTTTGTAGGAGATACTTCTTCAATTGGCTTTTCACTTTCTACCTGCACACTCTTCTTTTTAGCAATACTCTTTTGACCATACCCCTTGAACAAGAAAACACCTAAGAAAACACAAAGGATAAAATAAATCACAGATAAAACGAAATTACTCAAACCGATAAGAGCAGAATCAAATGGATAAAATAATAAATTACAAATACTTTCTATTAGGCCTTGCAATAAATAAAATGGAATTTTCATAAGTAGGAACGCTAATACAAGTAAAAGAATTTTTAAGAGGATTTCAAAAAAAGTGTATAAGAAATGCTCTCCATTAGAACTAGTAGCATAACGAATTGTCTCCTCTACGGTATCTGAAAGAAAATTTGCAGCTGATCCAATCCAAGAATTCACCTTTTCTCCAAACGTTTTCTTTGAGGTAGAGTAAGTGACATTCAAATGGTATTCCGCATAAATTTCCGCTACAATATCGTCCATCGTTCCTAAAGAGGCAATAGCTTCTTTTAAAGATTTCCCCTCTTTCATTTGTTCCGTTATCTTTTGTTGATATCTCTTTAGAATCTTTTTCCGCTCTTTCTCCTCTAAAAGTATTATTTTAGATTCTAATTTTTCTAAAAACCGATCCATATTATCACCATTCTTATTATAACAGATTTTTAGAAAAATCGTCAAAATTCGCTAGATAAATGATTTTAGTTAAATTTTTAAAGGTTTTAGAATTTTTTAAGGAACAGAAAAGAAAAAAGTTAAAAAGAAAGGTTTTAACATTCTCCACTTTTTAACTCTTTTTTAACATATTCTAAAACTTCTTCATGAATTTCTTCAATCGTCTTAATATTTTTACGATGATGACAAGAAATAATATGAAAATGATATAAATCTGCTAATTCCAAATATGCCTGTTCTGCATGTTTCAAGTGGGTAGCACTTCTCTCTAATTGATCAGGAGCTTCTTTTCTTGCTTCACGAAGCTTAATACTGCACTCATAAGGCATGTGCAATAAAATTTTAATTTCTGGGTCAGGAAGTCCAAGTAAATCCATTTCTAATTTTTCTAGCCATTTATACATTTCTAATCGTTTTTGTTTATTCCTTTCCTTTCCGCCTTGATGAGCAAAAGTAGAATAAAAATAACGATCTAATAAAATCCAAGTGCCTTTCTCTAAAAGACGATTCATCTCTTCTAAGTGATATAAAAAATCAGCAGCATAATATAGGGCAGATACTTTTGGATCAACCGCATCTGCACCTTCGGGAAACCATCCCTCAGAAATAGCTGGCTTTCCTAGATAAGGTCCACCAACAATCCTACCCGTTGGAGAATCATAAGCTGGAAAAGACATCTTTACAACTTTGATTCCCATTTTTTTCAAGGATTCCATTAATAAATTTGCTTGCGTTTCTTTTCCTGAACAATCTGTTCCTTCTACTAATAATAATTTACCCCGCATTGACTCTACCACAACTTTCTTTTCCTTCTGGACAAGTATGGAAAACCTCACAAGTAGTTCCTAAACAATTTCCAAATAAAGGAGCAACTTCTTTCACTTGTTTTACCATTTCTCTAGCAATTGCACGGATTTCCCAATGTGCTTTTGTACAACACCGCATTCTACTAATCCACTCCAATGCTCGTCCATTTATCGTTGTCATAACGTTTACAAATTGTCCACATAGATAAAAGTAAATCAAATCCTCTTCCATGATATTTTCTTTTTTAAACTCATCCAATATTTTAGCGTTTGCTGCTTGAATTTCTTGATAATGTTTTTCATCTACTCTTTTAATACTAGGTGGTGTTTGGTAATTATGTACATCCCATAAAGGTACAAAATCAGGAACTAAGAGAGAATGCATTCTATGGCGTGTTAAATGCTTTAAGATAATAAGAGAAATAGGAATTTCAAAACCAAATTGAACTTGTTCAAATTCTCTTTGTTCTAAAGTATTTGTCAATTTCTCAAAAATATCTTTTCGCCACTCTGGATTTTGTTTTGTAAGTTCCTTTTCGAAATCTTCTAATTCTTTTTCTTGACATTGATTTCGATATTGTAACGCACTCCTTAAAATAACTTCATCTGGATTAGGCGTATAATGAGTTAACCTGACTTTTTCATAAGGAGTAATCTTTTGATTTCTATAATATTCTTGAAAAGAATCTTCAGAATAATCTTTTTTTGCTTCAATTTGAGGAACGAGATAAGGAATATATTCCTTCATAATCTCAAATAATTTTGTTCCAAATTCTTTTAATTCTTGAATACGACTTTTTTTACCGTACAAGAAATCACTTACCATTTTCTCTAATTCTCTAGCATCTAATCCCATAATGATATTGGTATTCGTAGCATAAGAGAGAATAAAACGAGCATCTTCCTCTTTTACACCCTGTTCTAGAAATTTACCATATTCTGTACATAAGTAATCCAAGTGCTTACAATATTTCTTTTGTAAACTCTTATTATTTTTTTTAACAGTTCCATCTAAATTACGAAATGTCGGTACATAGTATCCAACATGTCCAAAATCTACTTCTCTTCCAGATTTTATCGTAAAAGAAGTTAATCGATATCCAATAATACTTTGTTCTACCATTAGACTGATATCACTCAAAGCAAAAACAAAATAGTCATGTTCAATAATCGTCTTATGTCCCATTCCTATGATTCTATTAATTAATTTTAAATTTTTATCAAAATCTGTACAGCTATCTAAAACCTCGAATACATTTCCTTTTGTACGAGATAATTTGCCTGCTGTTGCAACGGTCTTAATGCGATTTTCAATATCTTTGCCGTTTAATAATTCTATTCTCATCGTCTACCTCCTAATTTCATTATAAGTGTTTGCATTACACTTGTCAATTCTTTTGTCAAAAAAGAAGAAAAAAATTTTTCTCCTTCTCACCTTTCTATTTTTTGAAATAGAATTTTTTCAATTTCGAATATAACAAAAGTTATGAATATCCATCATTGATTAATAAAACCTATCACTTCATACTCTACTTTTTTCTGATTTTAGAGTAAATAAAAAATACTAGTAAAAACTAGTATTTACTATCAATTCCTAAATACTCTTCCAGAGTAATCCAATCACCATCGTTATATAGATTAATAGCTTCCTCACCAATGTATCGGAAATGCCATGGTTCATATTTATAACCAGTTATCTCTTGCTTACCCTTAGGGTATCTTAAAATAAAGCCATATTTGTAACAATTATTTTCTAACCAAATTGCTTCTGGTGTCCCGGCAAAATCATCACTTATATCATTTAAATCGGCTGCTAAACCTGATTGATGTTCAGAATGTCCTGGGCGGGCTGAATAAGTGTCCGCAATAGCTTGTCCATCACGAGCAACATAATTATTATAAATTCTATTTTGAGTACTATAAGAACGAAAACCACTTTTAATAACTAAATCAATTCCATCTTTCTTTGCTGCTGCTTTCATATCATTAAAAGCAGTGTTAAACTCACTTGTCAAGCCACCAGGATTATATTGGCTAGGTAAGGCATAAGTCTTATTTGCAATCAATATCCCCTTAACATAATATACTCCATCCTGACAAATAATATCATATCCTTTGGTGGTCTTTCCTACAACCTTACTACTATTCGTTTCTTTATCGTCATCTGTTGAATTGTTATTGCTTGGTTGCTTATTAGAAGTCTGGACATTAGATGGCTTATTTTTTTCCTGATTCGTATTAGACTGTTGATTGGTAGTAGTTTGATTATTTGATTCCTGATTAATATTAGATTGATTCTCTGTTTCCTTTTCAGTATGAATTTGTTCATCACCTTTTTCTTCCTCATTATTACTATTATTTTCAAATTTATCCTCTGTTTTTGGTGTTTCTTTATCCGTATCTGCCTTAGGAGTATCCGTTTTTTTATTAGAATGAATATAGTAGAAGCCACCTATTCCACATCCCACTGCTATTAAAAAAGGACAAGGAAAATAATCTTTTTTTTCACAACACAACACCTACTTCATTCTTTGTAACCAATTTATATAACAATAACTTAAGATTTCTTATTCAACCTTTTTTCTTCCTATTTCTGTTGAATATTTGAACTTACTTCTTTTATCTATTTATCCTCTTTTCATCTTACTACAACCTATTTTACTACAATTAATAAAAAAAGTTAAGAATAACTTAACTTACATACTGTAAACAATAAATCAATTTTACAAAGTTTTTCCCTAGAATCGCTTTAAACCCTTCTCAATCCATAAAATTTATTAAAATGTCATTAGATACGTAAATATATTGAGTCGGTATCCAGAGAAAAGTTCCATCCGTTTGCAACTGATGATTTTGTAAAAGAGTCTTTACACTTTCTAATGTAAAAGGACTTCGATGATATTTTTCTTGAAAAGAAGCGATTGAGATTCCATCTATCTTACGAAATCCTAAAATGAATTCATTTTCTATTTTCTCTTTTTCCGAAAGAAGAGAAGACTCATATTCCCATTTTCCTTTTAAATAATGGTTCATGCTTCTCGTATTAGTATATCGGATAGAATTCATATATCCGCTAGCCCCTAGACCAAAGCCATAATATTCTAAGTTATTCCAATACGTCAAATTATGTTTTGATTCATATCCTTTTTTAGCAAAATTACTAATCTCATAATGATGATATTCTCCCAATTTTTTACAGATTTGTTCATACATTTCCGCATCTTTTTCGTCATCGATTGGTTTTATACCCTGATTATATAAAATGGTATGTTCTTCAATCATCAAAGAATAAGTGGAAATATGTGGAACCTCTAAAGAGAGAAAAAAGTCTAAGTCATCGTTTACTTCCACTTCTGTTTCTCCTGGTAAAGCATAAATGAGATCAATATTAATATTTTGACAATATTTTTTTATCATCACTATTTTTTCAAGAACTTCTTCCTTGGTGTGATGTCGATTTAGAAAAGAAAGAAATTTGGGTTGAACAGTTTCCACTCCAATACTTATACGATTTACCCCATGAGAAACCATACATTTTATTTTTTCCTCTGTAATGCTCTCCACATTACATTCTACCGTATATTCACAATTTTTCTCTCGCTTAAAAGAATCAACAATTGTTAAAAGTTTCTTCAATTGCGTTAACGACAAAGCAGAAGGAGTACCTCCACCGATATAAATTGTCTTTAAAAGTTCTCCTTGATAACGACTTTTCATTTCTTTTTCCAATGCATCTAGATAATCGAAAGCAAGTTTTTCTTGATAGTAATATTTACAAAAATCACAGTAAGAACAAATCGTCTGGCAAAATGGGATATGAATATAAGCGGATTCGATCATTTTTGACCCATTGCTTGTTGATAATGAAGAATTTTAGCAATCGCAGAATCTTCTAAATTCAAAATAGTAGTTTTGGAAACTCCAAAATGTTCTGCCACCTCTGAGGCCGATAAAATATTCCCATCTTGAAAGCGAAAGAGAAGTACTTCTTTTTCTTTTTCTGTCAATCCTGCCTCGTCATAGTAAGAAGGATCAAGCGAACCATTCGTTTTTCTCAATAATCCATAACGATTTTGATCCAATTGTGATAAGATTTGCTGAGCCATATCTTCTCCAAACATTTCCCCCACTCTAGGATCTGTTAAACAACGATAAACATAGTCTCTCGTATACACCTTTTTCGCATTTCCAATCTTGACACTACTTAAATCTCCAGCAATTTCCTCTATAGTCTTATAAGGATTCTTTGAAAAATAAAGAATAATATTTCGAATGTCTTGTCTTTTGGCTTCTTCTTTATCCTCAGAAAGAGAATCTTCTGCAATACCAACAAAATGCCCTGCTTCATTTTTTTGGGCAGAATACTTTTGAAAAGTATTTCTTCCCCCTTTCTGTCTAGCTTTCTTCGTATTAAACTGAATCTGTTCGGCAATAGTTCTTCCTGTTCCAGGAATGGGAATACCTTTCACATCGACTGCTGAAAGATACCTTTGCACAGACGACTTTGAGATGGCGGTTTGTTGACTAATCTCTAAATTAGTCGCTGTTGGATGTTCCAAAAAATAATCCACTACCACTTGTTTAGCACTAAGTCCTGATTCTCCTGACATATTATTCCTCCTCCATACTTAAAACAACTAAGAAGGCTTCTTGAGGTACTTCTACACTACCTACCATTTTCATTCTTTTCTTTCCTTCTTTTTGTTTTTCTAACAATTTTCTTTTTCGCGTGACGTCTCCCCCATAACATTTTGCCAAAACATTTTTGCGAACTGCCTTAATATTTTCCCTAGCAATCGCTTTGGTTCCAATAACGGCTTGAATAGGAATTTCAAACTGCTGACGTGGGATTAGTTTTCTTAAACTCTCTACAATTGCCTTGCCACGTTGATAGGCAAAATTTCGATGAACAATTAAACTTAAAGCATCTACCATTTCACCATTTAACAGAATGTCCATTTTTACTAAATCAGATTTTTTATACCCAATCATTTCATAATCAAAAGAGGCATAACCTTTTGTATAAGATTTTAACTTATCAAAAAAATCATAGACAATCTCGGAAAGAGGTAATTCATAATGAATATTTACCCGCGTCGTATCTAAATATTCCATAGAAATATAATTTCCTCTTTTATTTTGACATAGTTCCATAATAGGACCAATATATTCACTAGGAACAAAAATACTCGTCCGAATATAAGGCTCTTTAATATCTGCAATTTTTTGTCTTTCCGGCATTTTCGAAGGACTATCCACGAAGATCGTCGTCTTATCTGTCAAATCGACCTCATAGACAACAGAAGGACTGGTAGCAATCAAATCAATGCCAAATTCTCTTTCTATTCTCTCTTCAATAATCTCCATATGAAGGAGTCCTAAAAATCCACAGCGAAATCCAAATCCTAAGGCCTGAGAAGTTTCTGGTTCAAACTGAAGAGAAGCATCATTTAATTTTAATTTTTCTAAAGATTCCCGAAGTTCTGGATAACGACTAGATTCCACTGGATAAATACCACAAAATACCATCGGTTTCATTGGTTTATATCCCTCTAACGGAAGGTTAGCTGGATTATCGAAGGAAGTAATGGTATCTCCCACTTTTACATCTTCAATGCTCTTAATACTAGCACATAGATATCCAACTTCTCCTGTCTTTAATTCTCCCACTTTTTTCTCGTAAGGATTCCTAATTCCTAGTTCTACCACTTCATAGGAAGCATCCGTTGCCATCATCTTAATTTTATCGCCAACTTTTACAGAACCATTTACAATTCTTATCAAAGCAACAATCCCACGATAAGAGTCATAATAACTATCAAAGATAAGGGCTTGAAGAGATTCGTTATTATCTCCTTTCGGAGAAGGAATCCTCTTGATAATGGCAGCCATTAGTTCTTTAATTCCAACACCTGTTTTAGCACTCACAAGTAAAATTTCTTCTTCTTCAAAACCAATAGTATCCATTAATTCCCGTTTCACTTTTTCAATATCGGCATTTGGTAAATCTATCTTATTAATCACAGGAATAATCGTTAAGTGATTGTCTAAAGCTTGATAGAGATTCGCTAATGTTTGAGCTTCTATTCCTTGAGCAGCATCCACTACTAAAATAGCTCCCTCACAAGCTGCTAAAGACCTAGATACCTCATAGGTAAAATCAACATGTCCTGGGGTATCAATTAAATGAAGAAGATATTCCTTTCCTTGATAGTGATAAGTAAGTTGAACAGCATTTAATTTAATGGTAATTCCCCGTTCTCTTTCAATATCCATACTATCCAATAGTTGTTCTTGTCGTTCTCTTTCTGTAATAGAACCTGTTTCTTCCAATATTCGATCAGCAAGAGTACTCTTTCCATGATCTATATGGGCAATAATGGAGAAATTTCTCATGTTTTCTTGCATACTGAATCACCACCTATATTGTAGCATAAAAGAAAAAGAATAAATAGCTATTTTCCTATGAGAAATCATATATTTTACTATGAAAAAAGAAGAAATAAAGTATATCAATTATCAATTAATTGGACTTGTATTAACCCTTATTACTACCATTATTGGAATTATTATCACATACAATCAAAAATTAGGAACTGAAAAGAAACCAAAATTGATGACGAATAAACAAAGTCTTATTCTCACCTATATCAATCGAATTCTTATTTTACTCATTGGCATTCTATTTCTTTACGTAAACTATAAATTTTATGAATTAACAAAAAGAAAAGGAAAAGAAACGAAAAGTGAGGAATTACAAATTGTCGCTTCCTTTCTAGCTATTATTTCTTCTATTATTGCCCTTTATGTAGTAACACTATCAGGAACAGAAACGATTGCTGACGTAGAAAATCCAAATATTTAACAAAAAAAATAAGTAACAAAAGTTACTTATTAAAAGTTCTTAGTGGTTGAAGTTCCACAGCTTGTACAGAATTTATCATTAGCTTCCAATTCTTTTCCACAGTTCGTACAGTAGATAGTACCTGAGCTACCTGAGGAATTACTTAAAGAAGCTCCACATGTCGTACAAAATTTTCCTGTAGAAGTAGCACCGCATGCTGGACAGATAGTTCCCTGGTAATTCATTTGAGGTTGTGGAGGAAAATACCCATTCATATTATAAGGTGGTTGTGGTGGATATGGCATCATCCATGGATTGTAAGCAACCATAACTGGTTTTTCTTTATGAAGACAACATCTAACAATACCAATAACCAATAGAATAGCTCCGACTATGATTATCCACAAAGTTACATCTTTCAAACGAATCCCATATTCCAAATAAAATTCTAACTGCTCCCCATAAGATGCATAGGAAGAAAGAGAAACATTTCCTGCTACTCCAAAAAGGGTAATTAAAATTCCTAAAACAACATCCGCTATACGACTTACAATTACTAAAACTAAAAGACCTACAAAAATACCAATTGCTAATAATGCTGCTACTTCGTTCATTTTTACTCCTTTATCCATTTTCTTTCCCATTCTGGGCAAAGAAACACTCCATTAATTCGTTATTATCGTATCATCCTTTTTTTTACAAGTCAAGATTTATACCACTCTTTTCTAGATAAAAAAGCTTTCGTAAAAGCTTTAAATCATTCTTAAAAGAGTTTGTACTACTAACAAAATAGCCATGCCACTAATTACGCCAGCAATTAACACTAAAACGATAGCATCCGCATAGCCACGATTCTGCTGATTAGCATTAGGTGGCAACAATTTCTTCTGATAACCATCTGTATTCTGTTTTTCAGAAGGTTGCATATTTTTCATTTTAGCATTCTTTTTTCTAACAAGAGCAGATACCAATCCTTTATAAATTAATTTCTCTTCATTTGACATTTCACAACGATCAATAATGCTCATATCTTCAGAAGACTCATAGAAAATTTTTAATAATTCTCGATTGATATGATATCCTCGAATAACGATATCTCGAGAAGGAATTCCACGTTCTATATTTTGTTTTTCCTCTGCCTCTTCGATATTAGGATCTTCTGAAGGAACATCAATACCATCAAAATCTACACCAACAACGGCATCATCAAATTCAGTGGTTGGAATCTCGAAAGAATAATCATTATTATCATCCGTTACTTGATTGGTTTCATAATTTCTAACTTCTGCTGATTTGATATCGCATCTGTTCGTTTGATGATTATATTCAGCGTCTAAAACTTTGTGTTGCTTATCAATACCAAAAGTATGTTCTAAGTTAATATACTCTAAATCTAGCCTCTCAACATTAGCAATTAAAATGCGAACTTCTGCCAACTGTTCTGGGTTTAAGCTTCTCAAGATATACTGATATTTAGAAGTATCCGTTAATAATTCTCGTGCTGGAATTAAAGTCAACTCTATTTTTTGATTCTGTAATTGATAATCAAAAATAGCTCTCGCATTTTGAATGCTATTATCTCCTTGAGCAACTGTCAATCTCTGTTGAATATCTTTAAACTGCTGACTAAGATTATACCCATTTGGACGGTTTTCAATCATTTTCATCGTTCTATCTTCTGCATTATAAAATTTAAAAACCTCCGTTCCATCCGCTAGTATAATTTCTTCGATATCTGCTAGAGAAATTCCATATACTTTTGCAATTTCTTGTTTTTGTTCTTCTTTACTGGACTCCTTTGGTTTTGTTTCTTCTTTAACTTCTTTTTGATCTGTCATTTACCATTCCTCCTACCGTAATCAGTTTATCATAAATTCTAAAAAAAAGAAACCTCATCGATTTCTTTTTCAAGCTTTTTTCTAGCGGAAAAAATTCATATAACATAAAAAGATGGTAAACAAAGCCGTCATAATAAAACCATTTACTTGATCGGCTTTCGTACTTTTATATTTTACTCCTACTAATTTCGCTATTAAATAACCACTAAATAGACCACTAAAGCAAGACACAATATTCACGCCATATAAGAAAATTAACAAAAAATTAAAAAGCAAAATAGGAATGATTTGAGATTTCATTACCGTTCCTAGATAAATTCGGTAATGGTACCCAAAATAGAGCAAAGCACCTAGTAAACCAAAAATAGCC
This sequence comes from uncultured Bacilli bacterium, assembly GCA_947626855.1. Classification (GTDB taxonomy): domain Bacteria; phylum Bacillota_I; class Bacilli_A; order RF39; family UBA660; genus UBA5578. Next base: position 11,936 of record CANQTT010000022.1, on the reverse strand, counting down.
CCATTAGATCCAACACTGACAAGTCCGTAATCTTGAAATAGCATGGAAACAAGTCCGCTAAGAATACCACTGCCAAGATAAATCATTAAAAATTTAGCCTTTCCAAAGAAACTTTCTATTTGTGGACCAAGAACATAAAGAGCATAAGAATTAAATAATAAATGAACAACACTATATTGTAAGAAAAGACTAGTAATCAAGCGATATAGTTCTTGCGTACTTCCCATCGATTCAAAATTGATAAGACCACCAAAGTTGTATAAAGTAACAGCATCTAAATCAAATAAATTAGCTCCTGTTAACAACATTGCTAAAAAAAGAACCAAACTACTAATTAGTAAAGCATAGGTGACAACAGGTCTTTTTTTACTAAAAACCTCCTCTGCTTTTACAGCATCTTCCTGATTTTTCTGATTAATCTCTTCTGTTAATTTTAGAAAGAGTTCTAACCCTTTCTCTGTTACCTTATCAATTTTGGTAATTGTTGGAAAAGTTTCAGTTACGAATTCATACTGTTTAATATCATCAATGTTCTTGATTTCAATACAATCAATATTTTCAATTTCCGTATCTTTTAAATGAACATTTTCACCCAAATTAATAAAAATACTTAAAGCATTCATTCTTAACGAAAAAGTTTTTCTCTTTATTCGTTTCATAATTTGCTGCGTCCGATAAATATCAAAATCAAACTGTTCATCATTATGAATATAATTGGTAACAATTCTGACGATTTGATATTCTTGTTCAGAATTCTCAAGCCATATTTCATCTTTTGCCCCATGCAAAACAATGGGATTATATCCTTGTTCAGTGATAAAATAATGGATTAACTTCATAACAATTTCATCATTTTTATTCAATGTTATATTCACTTTCGTCACCACCTATATTGTAATATATTTTTCTTTATTAGTAAAGTTATTCCTCTTGGAATAGTTTTTGAATCTTTAGAAAACAATCTGGTAAGGGACTATCAAATTCCATATACTCTTTTGTCCTAGGATGAATAAATCCTAAAGTTTTTGCGTGTAAGCATTGTCCTGTTTCATCGATAAGCTTACGGTTTCCATAAACGGGATCATTGACGATAGGATAGCCAATATAATTCATATGAACTCTGATTTGGTGAGTTCTTCCCGTCTCTAATGTACATTCAATTAAAGTAACTCTCTTATATCGCTCTAATACTCTAAAATGAGTAATAGCATCTTTACTATTCGTCGCTGTAACAGCCATTTTTTTCCGATCCGATAAATCTCTTCCAATAGGAGCATCAATCGTACCAGTGTCATGCGGAATAACTCCCCATACTAAAGCCCAATATTTTCTTGTTGATTTTTTGGTAGCTAGTTGTTCTGCTAAAAAGACATGGGCTTGATCATTTTTAGCAATCATTAAAAGACCTGTTGTATAGGCATCAATTCGATGAACGATTCCTGGTCTAAATTCTCCATTTACGGTACTTAAATTTTGAGAGTGATAGAGTAACCCATTTACTAAAGTTCCGTGATTGTTTCCAATAGCAGGATGAACTACAACTCCATTTGCTTTATTGACTACGATAACATCTTCATCTTCATAGACAATATCTAGATCCATCTTTTCTGGTTCAGCACTCATGACCTCTTCTTCTTGAGAATCAATAGAAACAATATCCCCTTTCACCAAGAAATAACTAGGTTTCACAACTTCCTGATTGACTAAAATTTTTTGTTCTTTCAATAATTTTCCAATTTTCGTCCTACTCATCGAAAGAAGATTCGCCAAATAGGAATCTAGCCTAACGTCAACATTTTCTTCTATTTTGATTTCTTGCATAGATATTCCTCCTTTATGCTCATCCCAACTAATAGAACGATCGATACAACAATCATCATATCAGCAAAATTAAAAATAGGATAATAATAACTACCAAAGATAAAACTTAAATAATCCACTACATATCCGTATAAAATACGATCTAATAGATTGCCTACAATCCCTCCTATAAGAAGAGAATATAAAAACGTTTCCATCTTCGTGAAGTGATTATTCTTTATTAAAAAATAATAAATACCTATCAATACGAAAATAGCAATTCCAATTAATAGCCATAAATTACCACTCAAAATACTCCAAGCTGCTCCTTCATTATGAACATTCGTTAAATAGAAAAAATTAGGAATTATTTCTATTTCTTTTTGAAAAGGAATAAAATTGGCAACAAGTACTTTTAGAATTTGATCAATTCCTATCCATAATAAACTCCATATGGTTATTTTTTTTATCATAACCTCACCCGTTTTATTATATCATAAAAAGAGATAAGAGTTAATCTCCTATCTTCTTTCGATAATCTGCAATATTATAAACTTTAGCCTTTTCAGACTCTGGACTAATTCTTGATATAAGACCTGCTTGTGCACACATCATTACACCTTTTGTGATTTTTAAATGTTTTCCATTTTGTTCTTCTAATTCATTGTTTAACTGTCCCATGAAAGCTATCCGTTCCATATCATCTAATTTTCCATAATAAGCTAACACGATATATCCTTCTTCTACGAGTCTTGAAATTCTATAAGCCTCTTGAGGATGTTGAACATATACGGAATAAAAAGTTGGTGTCTCCTTGTTCTCTAATGGTGGAACAAAAATTTCTTCGGGCTCTTCTACTACTTCTTGACTAGAAGCAAAATCAATCAATTTAAAATTATTGTTCTTCTTATTTAAAGGCTCAATAGCTCCTACTTTTCCACAGATTAAAACACCATCTGTTACTCTATCAAAATGCGTTCCCTGAGGAAGTAATTGTTTAGATAAATTGGTAGTAAACATTGTTCTTTCTTCCTCTGTTAAATTTTTATAACTAGCTAATACGAGATATCCATGTGCTACTAAATTACCGATAACCATAGCATCATCTACCGAACGGACACGGTACATATAAATAGGAGAAGACTCCTCTACAATATCCTCTTCTATTCCCATCAATCTTTTAGAATAAAGCCAAACTTTCCCAATCGCTAGAGATATTTGCTCCTTCACAAAATCCAATGGAGAGATTTTTTCTCTTTCTCTCTCTATATTTTCCATAAGATTTCCCCCTTTGCCGGTCTATTATAGCATACTTTCTATAAAAATACAAAAAGAGCCCTATTGGGCTCCTCTTACATCATCTTGTCTAGTTTTTCGTCTGCCATTTCTACAGCTTCATTCATCCATTTCTCAGCCTTTTTCATCATTGGCTTGCTATACTTCTGATAAACAAGTACCATAGCAGCACCTAGTGCAACAAGGGCCATATCCTTCCCTATTTGCATAACATCACCTCACACTAGACTCTAACGATTGTATATAATTTCTTATATACATTGTTATTCTTTACGAAATTTCTGAATTCATACCTATATGAGATAATTTTTCTCGCAAATCGGTTTTTCGTAAATTTTCTTGTTGGTTGGAAACACCATAGGTAAAAGCTTCTGGTTCACCAATGAGAATTAATTTCTTTTTAGCTCTCGTAATTCCTGTATAGATTAGTTTACGATAAAGCATTCTTTGATAACTTCTACTCAATGGCATTACTACAACATCAAATTCACTTCCTTGAGACTTATGAATACTGATGATAAATCCATGTTTTATATTGCTGAAATCTTTTGGTGTGTAAGTAACAAGATTGCCATCAAAATCAATGGTTATCTCATTTTTTCCACTCTTCGTGACATTTCCTTTGCGAATACTAATAATGATTCCTAAATCACCATTAAAAACATTGTCATCTGGAAGATTAACGAGTTGTAATACTTTATCATTTTCTCGAAAAATGACTTCTCCCACTTTCAATTCATTTTTTGTTTGACTAGGAGGATTGAAAACATTTTGTAAAACTTTATTCAAATTGTCAATGCCATTGACACCGGCATACATCGGTGCCATAACTTGAATCTTTCGGTAATCGTAACCGTGTTCCAAGATTTGATTACAAATTTTTGGTAAATTGGAAATAATACTAGAAGAAGAACAAGTTAAAAAGGTATAGTCATCGCGAGTAGATAGAAAATCTCCTAAATCATTGTCTTTAATTTCTCGAGCTAAAGAAGGAATATAACTATCTTCTTTCTGACGGTATAAATGTTCTAAGAAAATGGTATCAATCTGTCCACTCTCAATAAAATCTTTTAAAATCATTCCAGGGCCGACACTAGGAAGTTGATTAAAATCCCCTACTAAAACAATCTGGATATGATTCGTTAATCCTCTTAAAAGACTGTCCATTAAAGGAAGATCAATCATACTTACTTCATCGACAATAATTAATTTACTAAAGTTTGGATTATACTCATTTACGGCAAAATGATTAGTTTCTTTATTCCATTTCAAAAAACGATGAATGGTACTTGCCGGAAATCCTGTTGACTCACTCATTCTCTTACTAGCTCTTCCTGTTGGAGCTAGAAGAGAAACCAAATCCGGTAATTCTTTTTCTGTATAATCATTTAATAGCCGATATAACTCTACAATAGCTTTAATAATTGTTGTTTTTCCTGTACCAGGTCCTCCTGTAATAATCACAATATTATTTGTTAAAGCTTTTTCAATAGCTTCCTTTTGTAAATCATTATAGGTTATGCCATTTTTCTTTTCCAAGGCAAGAATTTCTTTTTGTAAATTTTTATATTTTTTAGGCGGTTTGGCAAGAAGACTGCTTATTTTTTGAACTACTGTATATTCCGCATCATAAATCTCTTCTAAATAATATTTATCTTGTTCTATCGCAATCTTCATCTCTCCATTTAATTCGACTAATAATTCCTCTATTTGTTGTATAGAAACATCATAGCCTAGATAATCACAAACGTTCTCTAAAATTTCAGCGATATGAAAATAGGTATCCCCTGTCTTATATGTTAAATCTTTTAAAATATATAATACACAAGCTTTAATTCTTAGCTCTTCTTCTACATCTAAATTTTTATTTTTAACAATCCAATCTACTTTTGGAAAAGAAATCTCTTCTATATCGTCTACAATTCTATAGATATTATGTTCTAAAATCATGGTCGTATTCTTCTTATATGTATTATAGATTAAAAGAGCATCTCTCATCGAAAAGCCTAATTCTGTTAAAATGACAATCATTTTGTGACTTTCCTCATATTTCATTAAAGTTTCATAGATTGTATCTGCTTTTTTCATCGTCATTTTAGGAACCAATAAAAGATTATTCTTATCTTCTAAAATTCTATCTAAAGCACTTTCTCCTAATGTATCGACAATGGAAATCGCTAATTTCTCACCAACACCTTTAAATAAGTTACTAGACAAAAAGGCCACAATTCCATCCTTATCTGCTGGTTTTACTCTCTCATAATTTTCTACTTTAAATTGAAATCCATACTTAGGATGAAAGTCTTCCTTGCCAAAAAAATAATAATTTTCCTGTTCATTTAATTCTTGAAAATATCCTGTAAAAGTAACGATTTTATTGATATAATCTTTCATCGCATCAATATCTGTATCCTTTACCTTCATAAGACCAATGACATAGCCATTATTAGATTCAAAAATACTTTGTCGATAAGTTCCCAAAACATAATTTTCCATGTCATCACCATTCTCATTATAACACAAAAAAGGTGGAATACCACCTTTTCCAAACTTATTCTTTCTAGCCTAATTTGCAAACTACATTCTTAATAGCATCATCATCTGCAATAAATTCTCCTCTGGAAGCATTATACCGAATCGTAACTTCTCCCGTACAGTTTTTAACTACGAATCCTTTATCATAATCTGTTGAATATCCAACAAAATACTCTTCTACTTTTACCTTACATTGTGCACTTGGACTAGAAGAATTACAAAGTCTTTTTACTTCAGCATTATCTTTATATATGTTTTTCATGTTCTCTTTAATAATGTATTTCTTTTCTGCAACCGTAAGTTCAGAAACATTTTTTGTCCTGTCTTTAGCTGCTTGCGAGATTGATCCACTTTCTGTAGGCTCTTCAGGATCTTCTAAACTAGGATTGCTAGAAGAGTTACTAGAAGAGTTGCTAAGAGAATTACTGGAAGAATTTTCAGAAGAATTATCTAGACTTCCATTGCTATTGCTTTGATTTGGTAAATTTCCCGCACTTGTATTCTTAGATGAACAGCTAACTCCAGACATATCTACGACACCACCAGATACAACTATCTTTCCGGTACAGCCATCAACATATACATCATCTTCAATAACATGATTACTGCTACTATTACTAGTTCCTCCAGGAGTATTACTGCTAGAATTACTTCCACTTTCTGGATTTTCTGAACTACCAGATGGATTGCTACTATTTCCCCCAGATCCACTAGAACCTCCGGATCCACCAGAACCATTTGATCCACCTTGATAAAGTAGGAAATCATCTAAATCTAAAGTACAACCATCTTTACATTTTTCCTGTAATTCTGGATTATTTTCTAATGCCTCTTTGACATTCTCTTCGATGACATATTTCTTTTCTGCGATATTTAAATCATCTTTATTTTTCGTACGTTTTTTCGCTTCTTCCGATATGGTTGATTCATCTACTGTTGGATTATGTTTTACAATCAAATTTGTTCTAAAAATTAAAAATAAAGCTGTAATTATCAAAATAATTCCTACACCAATCGCTATAATAACTTTCATATTCAATCGATCTAACTTCAATCTACCCATGTATTATCGCCTACCTTACAGACATTATATCATAAAAGTTTTCAATAAGAAAGATATGTTTCTGAAAAATATCATATATTATAATGGGTGTTTGATATATGTTTAAATTTTTAAAATGGATTTTAAAAGACTTTAATTTATTTTGTGCGGCATATTCCAATAATATTTTTCCAGATCCCCTAACCAAAGAAGAAGAAGAGGTTGCTATTGAACAAACTCGATTAGGGAATAAAAATGCTCGTGATACATTGATTGAACATAATCTTCGTTTAGTCGCACATATTGTAAAAAAATATGAACATCGAAAAGATGATGAGGATGATTTAATTAGTATTGGAACAATCGGTCTCATCAAAGGAATCGATAGTTATTCTGAAAATCATAAAACAAGGCTTACTACCTATGTAGCACGATGTATCGAAAATGAAATTTTAATGTATTATCGTTCTAACAAGCATAATAATAAAAATATCAGTATTAATGAAGCCGTTGGATTTGATAAAGAAGGAAATGAAATCACACTTTTAGATATTTTAAAAACACCAAATCCTGATTTTGCTCTAGATATCCATAATCAAGATAATATTAAAAGAATTGACCAATATTTTGAAGTTTTATCTGACCGGGAAAAAGAAATCATTGAAAAACGATACGGTTTAAATAGCCAAGAAAAATTAACTCAAAAAGAAATTGCGAAATACTACCACATTTCCAGAAGTTATGTTTCAAGAATAGAAAAAAGAGCTCTTACTAAAATGCTTAGAGAATATATAAAAAATAAAAACAATTAAAAGCACCTCTTAAGGTGCTTTCGCTATTTCTATTTTACTTTTTCTACTGCAAAACGAGTCATATGACCATTGATATCTATCTCTTCTTTAGCTTTAGAGCTTTCCGTAATATCTAACGATAACGTCTCATTTTGAATAAATTCTTGGTAGGACTGAATACATTTTTTGATGTCTTCATCTCCTTCATAAAATAAATGAATTCGATCGGTTACTTGGAAATCACTATTCTTACGAAGTTGTTGAACTTTTGATACAATTTCACGAGCAAGTCCCTCGGAAAGTAATTCTTCTGTAAGCGTAGTATCTATAATCATGAAATTATTATTTTCCATACCAACGTCAAATCCCTCTTTAGAGGAAATACGAATATCTATCATATCAGGAGTAATTTGAGTTTCTTTTTCTCCTAATTCCATAGAAATATTTTTTCCTCCCTGTAACATACTAATGTCCTCAGCATTCAAAGTTTCTAGTTTGCTTTGGAATTCTTTCATAAGAGGTCCTAAAACTTTTCCTACTTCTTTAAAATTAGGTTTTAAAGAAATATTCATATATTCTGTTAGATCATCTACGAATTGAATTTCTTTAATATTTAATTCTTCGGAAATTAGAGGAACTAAGTCAGCAATTAACTCTTTATTTTTTCCATCAATTAAACCAACACTTAATGGTTGACGAACTTTAATCTTTGTCTCCTCACGAACATAACGTCCAACAGAAATAAGACTACGAACTAAATCCATTCTATTTTCAATATGTTCATTGATATATCTTTCTTGACATTTTGGATAATCTGTCAAGTGAACAGATTCCCCTCCTGTTAAATTACGATATAATTCTTCTGCCAAGAATGGAGTGATTGGAGCGATTAATTTAGATAAACCAACTAATACTTCATAAGTCGTAAGGTAAACACTTTTCTTAGAATTATCTAGTTTACTACCCCAGAAACGATTTCTATTTCTTCTAATGTACCAATTCGATAAATCTTCTGACACGAAATTCGCTAAATAATGCACAACTTTGTTTAAATCATATTCATCAAAAGAAGCTCTTACGTTCTTTGTCAATTTATGATACTTAGAAAGAAGCCATTTATCAATTTCTTCCCTTTTTCCATAAGGAACTTTACAGTTTTCAATATCAATATCATCGATATTGGCATACATAGCAAAGAAATTATACGTATTCTTTAACGGATTAAAGAATTTTGAATAAACTTCTTTTAAACCAGCAAAATCAAATTTTAAAGGTGTCCATACCGGAGAAACATAGAGTAAATAGAAACGAACGGTATCTGAACCATATTCTTTCATTGTTGTAAATGGTTCGACAATGTTTCCACGAGATTTACTCATCTTCTTTCCTTCAGCGTCTAAGAGTAAATCATTTACTAATACATTCTTAAATGGAGAACATCCTTTTATAAAGGTCGAAATAACTAAAAGTGTGTAAAACCAACCACGCGTTTGATCGATTCCCTCACAAATGAAATCAGCTGGGAATTGACTCTTCCATAATTCTTGATTTTCAAATGGATAATGATATTGAGCAAATGGCATAGAACCAGAATCAAACCAACAGTCTAATACATCTGGAATACGCGTCATCGCATTTCCACATTTTGGACATTTAAGATGAACTTCATCAATATAAGGCTTATGAAGATCTAAATCATCTTTTATCTTCTCGATAGCCATCTCTTTTAATTCAGCGATAGAACCTACCATATGCGTGTATCCACAATCACATTTCCAATAAGGGATTGGACTACCCCAATAACGACTTCTGGATACATTCCAATCACGAGCATTACTAAGCCAGTTCGCAAATCTCTTTTCTCCAACATGAGCAGGATACCAATGTACCTTAGAATTTGCTTTTACTAGTTGATCCGTCATAGAACTAACTTTAATATAATAACTTGGCATGGAATAGTAAATAAGTGGTGTATCGCATCTCCAACAATGTGGATATTCGTGATTGATTTTTTGTTTCTTGAAGAGTTTACCATTTTCTTTTAAGTAATCTACTACCTCTTCATTTACATCATGAACAAATTTACCATCCCACAAACCACCTACATAACATCCATCTTTACCAACAGGATTTAAATAAGGTAAGTCATACTGTTTTCCAACATTCGCATCATCTTCACCAAAAGCTGGAGCGATATGGACAATACCAGTACCATCTTCCATTGTTACATAAGAGTCACAGGTAACAAAGAATGCCTTTTTATCTACTTCAAATGATGGAATTAATTGTTCATATTCTTGATACTCTAAATCTTTTCCCTTATAAGTTTCAAGAATTTGAGCCTCTTCTCCAAGTACTTTCGTAACAAGGGATTTTCCCATGATAAACTTGATTCCTTTAGATTCTACTAAAGCATAATCCTCCTCTGGATTTACACAAAGAGCGACATTAGCAATCAAAGTCCAAGGAGTTGTTGTCCAAGCTAAGAAATATACATCTTCATCCTTTTTCTTAAAAGGAACAATTACGGTAATAGCCGTATCTGTCTGATAGTTCTGAGCAACTTCATGGGTAGCAAGACCAGTTCCACAATGTGGACAATAAGGTACTACTCTAGTTCCCTCATAGAACATGTCTTTCTTAAACATTTCTTTTAGAATCCACCACTCGGTTTCAATATATTCATTTTTATATGTTAAGTAAGGATGTTCTACATCAAAGAATTGTCCCATTTTACTAGTTAAATCGGTAAAGGCAGACTCATTTTCTCGTACACTTTTACGACATTCTTGATTAAATTTATCAATTCCTAAGGTTTCAATTTCTTTTTTAGAAGAAATACCTAATTTCTTTTCGACATGGTTTTCAATTGGTAAGCCATGCGTATCCCATCCAATTTTACGAATTACCTTTTCCCCATTCATGACATGGTATTTCGTAACAGCATCTTTTAAATTTTTTGCTACCATATGATGAAGTCCAGGAAAGCCATTGGCAAATGCAGGCCCATCATAGAAGACAAATGTCTTTTTATTCTCTCTTAGTTTTACTTGTGCATCGTGCATAACATTGATGCTTCCCCAAGATTCTAGGATAGAAGCTTCTACTTCACTGACTGGTCTTTTATCTAGTTCTTTAAAATTTTTCATTTTTCTTCCTCCCTTTCAAATTTCTGACTTGTTCTTTAGACATCGATACTTTTTTCTAATAAAAAAAGTCCATAATCTAAGGACGGATTTTCCGCGGTACCACCTTAGTTTATGAACCTTCATACACTCAATCTCTTAACGCGAGAAACGTTTATTTTTACTTTTTTCAAAATAACACATCCGAAGTGATTCCTTTTAAGTTCCTATCTCTGATTCGCACCAACCATCAGTTCTCTTGGATATTTCCTTAATTGCGGCTTCTTCAACTGTTTTACTCCTCTACCATCTCTAATTTAGCATCAATGGCATCCTTTATCTTTTTCTTAAGTACTTCAATATTTTTTCGTAACATCAAAGCTTCCATCTCTGTTTTTTCAGCTCGAATCAAAGACTCATTTACAATTCTATCTGCGTTCCTCTTAGCTTCCTCTAAGATTTTCTCGCTTTCTTCGATAGCAACATCTTTCTTGCTATTCTCAAGTTCTAATTCTAATTCTTGAATTCTTGCTTCTTTTTTTAATAATTCCTGTTCTTTCTCTGCTAGCTGCTTATCTTTTTTCTTCAACTCAGTCATCATTTCTTCTACTTGTCGAATCACTTTCTCTAAAAAAGCATCTGTTCCTAAAGAACCATCCCTATCAAAAGCATGTACTTCTTCTTCATTCATAAGACACACCTCGCTAAGTGAAAATTATTTTAACACAAGTTTTTCATTATTTCAAGAGATTTTACCATTCAATACTAATATCATCATTATCGTGAACATCTTTGCCATCGGCATCATCGGAAATTTTTCCTTGGACATTGATATTATTTGGTGTACATAGGAAGATTCCTCCCCCAATCTTTTGTAGATCTCCACCGATTGCATAAATCGTTCCACTTAAAAAGTCAACGATTCTTTTTGCTTGATCACTGGTAACTCTTTTCAAATTTACCACTACGGTGTTTCTTTTTTTCAAATGATCGGCAATTTGCTGAGACTCTGAGAATGCTCTTGGTTCTAGAAGAATCATTTTAGCACCGCCTTCTTCTGTCATCTCCTCTACATTCTTTATCTCATAGTATTGATTTTCATCACCACTAAAAATATCTCCATCATCTTTTGCAAAAATTTTATCCATTAACTTCATTTTTATTCCTCCCATCGTGGTAATCCTTACTATCTATCATTTTAGCACAAATTCAAAGAAATGAAAAGAATTTTTCAATGTTTTCTTTCAACAAAAAAGGATAATGTTTTATCCTCAGAGTGTAGACAAACCCCTAGATTTTTTCTAGGGGTTTTCTTATGCAAATTTTAAAAATTGAATTTTGATAATT
>CANQTT010000021.1 GCA_947626855.1 uncultured Bacilli bacterium | reverse complement strand
AAAAAGCTCTTAATTCCTTATAAACAAAGGGATTGAGAGCTTTTGCTTTTTTAAAACTGTCAAAGTCAGGATTATATTACCATATTTTTTTAGAAAAGTAATCAAAAAAGGACAATTTGTCCTTTTTAGCGAATAACAATATTGACAAGTTTTTTGGGAACGACAATTGTCTTTACAATTTCATGTCCATCTAAGTAACATTTTACATTTTCAATGGATTGGGCTACTTCTTTCATTTCTTCTTCTGTAGTATCTGTTGATACCGTAATCTTTCCCCTAATCTTTCCATTTACTTGAACAACCATTTCATAAGACTCTTCTACCGTTTTCTCTTCCTCATAGGTTGGCCATGGAGAAGTAGCAAGCATATCTCCTAAAGAACTTAATTCGTTAATTTCTTCTGTTATATGAGGAGCGATTGGATTAAGAAGATGAACTAAAATACGCAAATCATCTTTTGTAATACTCTCTTCTTTTTCTAACTCATTTAAGAAAATCATCAAGGCCGAAACAGCGGTATTGTACTTCATACTATTTAAGTCATTGGTAACTTTTCGAATTGTTTGATGGGTTAGTGTTTCCTTTGTATAACCTTTTTTATCATTTAGCTTTTCTTGTAATCTCCAAACTCTATCCAAGAACTTTTTACATCCTTTTAAACCATCTGTTGACCAAGACGCATCTTTTTCATAATCTCCAATAAACATCTCATAAGTACGTAAAGCATCCGCTCCCATTTCATGAACGATATCATCAGGATTAATAACATTTCCCTTAGACTTACTCATCTTCTCACCATTAGAACCTAAAATCATTCCATGGCTAACTCTTGTCCAAATCATTTCTTTATTAGGAACTAAACCAATATTGTAAAGGAATTGTACCCAGAAACGAGCATAGAGTAAATGTCTAGCCGTATGTTCCATACCTCCATTATACCAATCTACTCGATTCCAATATTTCATAGCATCCATAGATGCGAAAGCATCTGTATTATGTGGATCCATAAAACGTAAGAAATACCAACTAGATCCAGCCCAGTTTGGCATGGTATCGGTTTCTCTTTTAGCAGGTCCTCCACAGTTTGGGCAAGAAGTATTTACCCAATCTGTAATTTTAGCAAGTGGACTTTCTCCATTATCTGTAGGTTCATATTCTGCAACATCTGGAAGTAAAAGTGGTAAATCCTCTTCTTTCATTGGAACCCATCCACATTTCTCACAATAAATCATAGGAATAGGTTCTCCCCAGAATCTCTGTCTTGAAAAGATCCAATCCCTCATCTTATAGTTTATTTGTTTTGAGCCACAATGATGTTCTTCCAACCAAGAAATCATCTTATCAATTGCAGACTGTTTATCTAATCCATCTAAATCAGCAGAATGGATATGAATACCATCCTCTGTCATAGCCCCTTCCCCATAAATAACGCGTTCTGCATCATATTTATGAGCAAGAGTAGTCATGGATTCAATTAATTGATCTTTCTCAATCCACTCTACCTCAGCTATTTCTTGTTCTTCTAGACTTCTTTCTACTTTATCTAAATTCGTTAATTTTCCAACAACCGTATGCGTCGTAATATGACGATTTACATCTTTATGTTGAGCATAAAAATTATCAAAATAAACGAATTCCATTTCATGATCAATTTCTATAGCTTGATATCCAGTTTCTTCTTGTACTTCACGAATAGCAGCTTCGCTAGGTGTTTCAGAATCTTCAATGCCACCCATAACAAAATTTAACCAACCAAATTTTTTGTTACGAACACATAAATATTTTTCTTCCGTTGGATGTTTAATAACAGCTACGACAACTTCCCTTTCTGTAAAAGGTTTATCAGGACGAATCTCAGACTCTCCCGTTCCAACAAAGTTTTTAGCAATTACTTGACGAATTGGTAAATGAAATTTTTTAGCAAACTCATAGTCACGATCATCATGGGCAGGGACTGCCATAATAGATCCTGTTCCATAACTAGCTAAAACATAGTCACTAATATAGATAGGAATTCGTTCTTCATTTACAGGATTAATAGCATAGGCTCCCGTAAAAACTCCTGTTTTTTCTTTATTGAGTTCTGTTCTCTCCATCTCATTTTTTAAAGTACAAGCTTGCTTGTAAGCAGCAACTTCTCCTCGATGTTCATCCGTCGTGATTTCATCTACATAAGGATGTTCTGGTGCGAATACACAGTAAGTAGCCCCATAAAGAGTATCACATCTCGTAGTAAATACCGTAAATGTTTTATCATGACCCTCAATTTTAAAATCTACATGAGCACCGATAGATTTTCCAATCCAATTGATTTGACCTAATTTTACTTTTTCAGCGAAATTAGTATCGTCTAAACCTTTTAATAAATCTTCAGAGTACTGTGCCATTTTTAACATCCATTGGGATTTTTCTTTCTGAACAACAGCGGTTCCACATCTTTCACATACACCACCAGCTGCATCTTCATTAGAAAGAACAGATTTACACTTTGGACACCAGTTTACAGGAACAGTATCTTTGTAAGCCATTCCATGTTTATAAAACTGTAAAAACTGCCATTGTGTCCAACGATAATATTCTGGATCGGTAGTAGAAAACTCTCTTGACCAGTCAAAAGAAAAACCTAAAGATTTCATTTGTCCTTTGAATGTCTTGATATTTTCCCTAACAGCATCTTTTGGGTGAATATGATTCTTAATCGCATACTGTTCAGCAGGAGCTCCAAAAGCATCCCAACCCATTGGGAATAGTACATTTAATCCTTGCATTCTCTTCATACGAGAAAGAGCATCTTGAGCCGTATAACTCCTTACATGTCCAACATGTAGACCAGATCCGGATGGATAAGGAAACTCCACCAACACATAATAAGGTTGCTTACTACTTCCAGTAACTGCCTCAAAAGTATGATTCTTATCCCAATAATCTTGCCATTTTTTCTCTATCTTTTTAAAATCATAATACATTTTATTTTCCTCCCTTTTGTTTTTTTTGATAATATTTTCCTATTCTACCATAAACAATTAAAATCGATGGTATTAAAAGAATAATTCCAACAACCAGGACAGAAATCATCCAAAGAAGCCAATTGGAAATAAAATTATCTAATAAACACACAATCGTTACAACCGTAGAAATAATAAGTGCGTTAGCAAGTGCTACTACCCTAACAACAGATTTCAAATCTAATTTTTCATAATCTAACTGATACTTTTTAGCCAATAAGGATAGTTCTTTTCCATCTTTCATATTTTGTAAAACCTTTGTTTTACGAATGACAAACAGTTCGTAAAACAAATAAATTATTAAAAACATTACAATCCAAACAATGAATTCTTCCATACTTCCTCCTTACAAAAAAAGTATCATGATGAAGGGACGAATGTTCGCGGTACCACCCTTCTTCATAATACTTTTTATTATGCACTTAGTCTTTAACGCAGATAAACGTCTCTTACGAGAAGCTCAAAAGCGAGTTCATAGCTTCCTATCGAAAGTTTCCACCAACCACTTTCTCTCTTTAGATATTTCACTACTACTACTCTTTCTCAACGCCTTATGTCAAGTATTATATTACACTTGACCAATATATTCAAGTAATTTTATAAATAATTGGACATATTTTGTCTCTAACCCATCTTTTCCCTGTCCTAACTTTCGAATAGCAATTCTCTTTTTAAGGATAGTATCTTTCGTCGTAAAGATTTCATAAACCTGTTCCTTAATCTTTGTTGGAATAGGAATATCACTAATAATAGACTCAACATCTTCCATGATGATACGAATAGCATCAATTTCAATATCTTGACCTTTACAACTAATGGTTAACTGTTGCGTAGTTGGAACATCTTGAACTTCTACAATAAAATCTGCTCCATCCACAGAAGTTTTACATTCTGCTTTACTATCTCTTATAAATACCGAAACATCCTTTGATTTTTTCGTATTTCGGAAGCGAATTTTATAATTTCTCTTATCTGGTACAATTCCTCTTTTTCCCTCTAAAGGACGAATAATTACGGTATAATTATTTGGTAAATAATTGTACTCAATCAAAGAAAGTAAATAATACCCTTTTAAATATAAGTCACTGACACCATCGTCTTCGTATAATCGGTAATTATTACTTTCCCCTGGGAAAATATGAATCTCCATATCCTTTGGAGGAGCTGTATCATTTAAGTCATCACTATTGGAAAGAGCGATAATCGCACCTGCTTTCGCAAAAACAGGATAATCTTGATCTCTAAAGAAAGATACATATTTATGTCCACCTGGGAATTTCTTACCCGTTACAAAATCATACCAAGTTCCCTCTGGTAAAAAGAATTTTTGAATAACACGATTCATAACCATTTCTTTTTTAATTGTAATTGGACAAATAAAGAATTGACTACCAAAATAATATTCATTACGATATAGGGAATCATCATAGAGTTCTGGATAATGATAATAAATTGGCTGAATAAGAGGAATTCCATATTTATAATATTTATAAGCTTCGGAATAAAGATAAGGAATTAAACGATGACGTAATCGTAAATAATCCTTTGCTATTGCATAAGTCTTCATATCCCAACGCCATGGCTCTCTTTTATAAAATCTTCCCACATCCGCACTCAATTTCAAAATAGGAGAAAAAGTTCCTAACTGAATAAAACGCTCATATAACTCATTATCTTCTGTTCCGTAGAAAAATCCACCAATATCATGACTCCACCAAGTCACACCAATATTCGTAGCTTTCGCATTAAAAGCAGGAATGGCTTTCAAAGTTTCCCAACTAACCGTTGACTTTCCAGCGTATAAAACAGGATACCGATGAGCTGCTACCCCAGCATTATAACCATATACCATTGGTCTTCGTTTATAATTTCTCATCATATCATAAAAGTGATAATGCTTTAAAAATGCTAACTCTTCTGTTCTGTTTCTCTCATACCAATCAATCCAGAAAAAATCAATTCCAAAGGTATCCAATGGATGAATAAAAATTTTGAGATAGACATCAACCGTTTTGGCATCAAATACATTGAATGGAATAGAACCATTAGGAGCTGTTGGTAAATATTTTTTAGCCTCTAAATAATAAGTATCAATAGGATAAAAACCTTCAATTGGGTTGATATTCAATCCAATATGAATTCCCTTAGAATGTAAAAGTTCTACGACTTTAGCAGGATTTTGAATTAATTCTGCATTAAAAGTAAATCCCGTTTTTAAATGTTTACCATTTTCTTCTAAGCGAATATGCCAATCCTTATCTAACATAATAATAGACATAGGAATACCATTGGTTTCAAATTTGTGAACTAGTTCTTCCAATTTTTCTTCGGTATAGCTATCATTTCTACTCCACCAGTTACCAAGGGCATACCGAGGAATGAGAGCTGGATAACCAGTTAAGGTAAAATAATCTTTTAAACAAAGAGAAAAGTCTTTAAAATACATAAACACATAGACATCTGTCTCTTCTGTTTCTCTTTTTAAACAATTTCCTCTGGCATTAAAAACCATAGAATTAGAATCATCGATAGAAGCAAAGCCATCCATGGAATAAAGACCATTCATATTATAACGAGGATCATCTTCTTTACTATCTGTAGCCTGTAGAAGAGGAGCTCCATAATTTTTAGCCTCTGGGTGACCATAATACCATACCCGATCAGTACCCTTTAATTCGATTTTCAAATTAGCCATTTTACTAATATTATTTCCTTTAAAAGGAGCATTTTTCAAATAGCTTAATGTAAAGTATTTTGTTTCAATAATCACCATATTTGGATGATCTACTACATTCATATCTACTTGTGGAAAATTTCTACAGAAGACAAGTTCCGTAGGGCGATCCTCAAAAACCCCATGTGGACTATACTCTAAACGAACAAGACGTTCCGTTAATACAGTAATACGATACTTATCTCCGACTAATATGCTATGAGGATTTGCAACGGCTTTCTTTAAATCAAGTGCAAACTGATCTCCCAAGTCATACATATTCTCACCCTTTTTCTATAATTCTTCTATTTTCATAAAATTTGTAGATTTTACTTCTTTAAATGGATAACCACCAGTAATAATAATCTTATCGCCTGGTTGTGTAGAAATCAATTGAAAAGTAACTTTCTTAGATACTTCAATAATTTTATCAAAGTCTTTTATTTCGTCGATTAAAACAGGATTTACGGCAAAATGTAATTGCAAAGACTTCACCGTATTTTCATTTGGACTAACTGCTATAATTGGACAACTAGGACGACAATTACTCATTTTTCTAGCCGTGTAACCACTCATGGTAGGAGCAATGATTGCACAACAATGAAGCTTGCTAGCACAATCAGAAACACTGTGAGATATCATTCCTGTAATATCCATATCTTTTTCTTCTCTAGAATTCAAAAATTCTAAATAGTCGATATCCTTTTCTGCGGAATTGATAATTTTCTCCATCATTTTCAAAGTTTCAATAGGATACTTACCAATCGTTGTCTCATTACTTAGCATAACCGCATCTGCACCATCTAATACCGCATTAGCAACATCGCTAACTTCTGCTCTCGTAGGCTGAAGAGCTCTTTCCATAGAGGATAGAAGTTCCGTTGCCACAATGCTAACAATTCCCGCTTTATGACATTTTTCAATGATTTTCTTTTGAATACCTGGAATTCTTTCAATTGGAATATCTACTCCTAGATCCCCACGAGAAATCATAACACCATCACTTACTCGAATAATTTCCTTTAGATTTGTAACAGCCTCTTCATTTTCAATTTTAGAAATAATTCCAATATGATCGTTCTTTAAATCCAATAAAATCTTACTCGCATATAGCACTTCTTCATGAGATTGAATATGAGAAAGTGCTAAAAAATCAGCATTCATCTTATGGGCGAAGACAATATCAGATTGATCTTTCTTGGTCATTCTTGGCAGATGTAACTTCACTTGATCTACACTAACACTTTGGTTATCCTCAATCGTACCATCTGTCAAGACTTCACAGACCAAATAATCTTCTTTTCTATCGATAACTTCAAACATCATAGACCCATTTTTTACTTTAATAACGCTATTATAATTGACTTCTTTGATAAGATCACTATAATTTACAGAAAATTTAGAACTATCTCCTATGACATCTTCCATATAAATGCGAATTCTATCTCCTTTTCGAAAATAGGCTTGTCCATTCGTAAACTTTCCCGTTCTAACACTAGAACCCATTAAATCAATCATCACAGCAACGCTTAAATGAAGTTCTTGATTTAACTCCTGAATTTTTTGAATAGCATCTTCACAAAAAGCATAGCTAGAATAACTCATATTAAAACGAGCTACATCCATACCATTTTCCATAAGTCTTTTAATCTGGTCTTTTTCGATCGTAGAAGGACCTATCGTTACCACTACCTTAGTCTTATTCAACATAGCATTTCACCTATTATCAATTATATCATAATAACAAAAATTTACAATAAAAAAGAGGCTTTTAACCTACTTTTCTCTTGAAAACAAAAATTCTTCTAAAATTAAGATAGATTCGTAATTCCTTTTATCCTATTTAACTTGTCCAGCAGAACCACTTGTTGGATAGTTAGCAACAGTATGCAACGGAGCCGTCGATATAATTGGTAAATTTTTAATGGTTGGTAATGCATAAAGTGAGAATTTAGAGGGCAGAGAATCATAGGTAAAAAGGTGGGAGTAATATTTAGGGGCTGTAGAATTAGCATTAGCTAAAACCATAGCACTATCTTTGACAAAAACTGGTACATAGGCTTTTAAGACATCAATTACCTTACTATTTGGATGATCCTCAAGATATTTTAAAATAGTATTTGTTGTAACCTCAACCGTTTGATTTTCAAATTTAAACTTCATAATATGATTCGTACCATTAAATGCTGTAGTTACTAAAGCACCTGTTACAAAATCTACTAAAAGTTCTTCAGGAAATTTGGACATATCTATTTCAACATCACCTAACGTAATCCAACTAATAAATTGTTTGGTTGCTGTCAAACTGGCTTTATTTACCCCTCCCAAAGCTATATTTTTTAAAGTGAGTCCTGAAGTACTACTAAGTCCCGGAATCTTTCCAATTAAAGTTGACAAACCAACAGATGACAAAGATACAAAAGTACCGTAAAGACAAGATTCAAGCATTCCATTTCCATCTATTAAAGCTTGATTTTTAGTAGTTCCTAGAGTACTAGTGAATAATAATCCTGCCCCAACTGTCTGACCAACAGCTGGGGTTGCAAAAACAGATACCAAAGAAGAAGCAATAAAAGTAGGAGTTAATGTACCAGTATATAATCCTGCATCATATGCTGATTTTAATAGGAAGTCCGCTCCTAAAGCATCTAAAATATACATTTGGGCATACTGATTGGTAGAAATCTTTCCTTCGGTTGCCATAACAGTCGTAAGTCCCTCACCAAAAGTTTCAAGTCCATCTAGAAATCCTTTACCTGATAATTTTGCGGCATTGAATAAATCAACGTTTATTTGTCCATTTTCATCCTTGATACTCTGAAGAAAAGCATCCGCTTCTCTTCTCCCTGCCGTTTGATTCAAGTGATCTTCAATCGCTTTCAGATATTCATTAGCAGTATTCACTCCTTGCGTATCATAAAGAAAGCTATACATCATTTTATCTTCTTCGGTTAAGTCATCATAACGAATACTATCTAAAAGAACAGTACAACACTAAGGATCAATCTCTCCTCTTTCTGCTGCCCTTGCTAATGCTACTTCATTAACTTGATTATTTCTCAAATAAATAGCTCTCCGATTCTTTTTTAACTTTGAATAATCAATGGTGGTTGGATTGTCCTTTTGGGCAGCTACATAGTCTAAATATTCTTGTGTTTCTGCAAGTCGTAAATAAGGATATTCTTTTAATTCCTGTATTAAAGAATATTTGGTAGCTTTTAGAACCATTTGATCATGTTCATAATTGGATAATTGAGCTTTATATTCCTCATAGTCCATACCAATCATTTCTTGCAAATAAGCATTCAATGTTTCTGTATACATTTCTGGTGTTCCAAATGAAAAAGCAAGAGCTCCCGCCTCTTTTCGCTTCTGCTGCATATCTTTCTGCATATTCCTCTGGTGTATAATATCGATTGCCTAAGCCCATGAAATTTCGAGGCAAGCCAACTTGATCTCCCTTTTCATTTCGTTCTAAAACAGCTTCTAAATCTTTCTTATTACTCTCTAATTCCTCCAGTGTCTGATCACAGGCATCTAAAAAATTCTGGATTAATTCTTTCCTTTGATCATAAAGAGCAAGCCTTTCTGATTCTTCAGAATAATCTTCTATTAATTGATAGGAAGCAGTATTATTATAAAAAGAAAAAATTCCACTTGTGTCCACTGAATTTATCTTTGCAGATGATTTGGTATAATTAGGACTCTTACTTCCAAAATAAGTCATAAACACCAGCTCTCCATTTTTTTCATTATAATATCTCTTTTTCTCTCCTGCAACAAAAAAAGAAGGAATTCCTTCTTTAAATCCAAACGCCAAAGATAATGCCAGACATACTCAAAATTAAGCCAATTACCCAAAATAATTTAACGATATCTCTCTCATCCCATCCCAATTTTTCTAGATGGTGATGAAATGGTGTCATAAGAAATACCTTTCTATGAAAATAAATCATACTAATAATTTGAATAATGCAAACTAACGTTTCAAAAATGAATACTCCAGCCACTACTAATAAGGTAATTTCATGTTTAGAAATAATAGCAATAGAAGCAAGAACAGCTCCTAATGCTAACGAGCCAGTATCTCCCATAAAAACTTTTGCTGGATGCGTATTATAAACTAGGAATCCTAGTAAAGAACCCACTAATACAAAGCAAAATATAGCAATATCTTCAGACCCAGAAATAGCTCCACTATTCCAACAGATTAATCCGAAAGCTAAAAATGCCATTACGGATAAGCCACCAGCAAGTCCATCTAAACCATCTGTAATATTGACAGCATTGCTACTAGCAATCAAGGTAAATAAGAGAAATACTCCATAAAACCAACCCATATCAATTTTAATTCCTAAGGTATAAATATCTAGTGTTGGTTCGGCTCCACCTTTCATATAAATAGCAAAAAAGATTAAAGCAATGAAAAGTTGGCCAGCTAGCTTTTGAAATTCCGTCAGCCCTACATTATTCTTTCTCTTAATAATTAAAAAATCATCTATAAATCCTAACATCGCATAGGCTAAAAAAACAAATAAAACAATCAGTAAATTATAGGAAAATTCAATTTTTCCCATCAACATCAAAATCAGAATCGTTAGAATTGTTGGAAGGATAAAGATGATTCCTCCCATCGTTGGGGTTCCATCTTTCTCCTGATGAGCTTTTTCCAAATAAGAACTTACCTTTTGTCGTGCAATTCTTTTTAAGAGTGGTATTGCTACTAATCCAAAAACAACAGCAATCACGAAACTAATCATAATTGCTAATATGGATTTTGTTATGACCAGCATGGCATCATCCCCTATATATTTTCTAAGACCACCTTTTTATCATCAAAAAATATTTTTTCAGAACCAATAATTTGGTATTTTTCATGGCCTTTTCCAAGCACTAATAGTATATCATTTTTTGTTAGGAATTGTATACCCTTTTTAATAGCAATCTCCCGATTTACTTCGATTTCATAGTTTACACTGTCAAGCTTCATGACAATCTCTTTTAAAATTCGCATAGGATTTTCACTTCTAGGATTGTCACTAGTAAAAATTACATAATCAGATTTTCTAGTAGCAATTTCTCCCATGATAGGTCGCTTTCCTTTATCCCTGTCGCCTCCACAACCTATCACTGTAATAATTTTATGATAATTTAATTCTCTAACCGTATCTAAAATATTTTCTAGAGCATCAGGAGTGTGGGCATAATCAATTACAATACAATTGGTTTGATAGGAAATGGTATCCATTCTTCCTTCTGGAGAAGAACACTTTGAAACTGGCTCTTTTAACTCTTCATAATTGTATCCTAATTGATAGAACAAACTGATAGCAGCACTCATATTATAAATATTATATTTTCCTATTAACTGCATTTTGTATTCTTCTTCATTAATAGTAAATGTTTGATTTTCCCCTGCTATCTGATAATCACAGGAAGAATATCCATAAGTAACAGAATTACTTCTCTCAAAATAAGAAGCACAGGCATCATCGCCATTAATTAGACAAACACCATTTGGTTTTACTTTTTCAAAAAGTTTTAGCTTTGCCTTCAAATAATTTTCCATTGTTAAATGATAATCGAGATGATCTTGTGTTAAATTCGTAAAAATAGCATAATCAAAATCTAAAAAATCTACTCTTCCTTGTTCTAGGGCATGACTACTTACTTCCATTACAACATATTTACATCCATGTTCATAACTTTTCTCTAGTAGTTCTAAAAGATCTAAAGAACCTGGTGTTGTATTCTGTAAATCCGTTTCTTTTTCTTCTATATAAAAGCCTAAAGTTCCAATATAACTACAAGGAATTCCCAAAGAATGGAATAATTGCCAGATTAACCAACAAGTCGTTGTCTTTCCATTCGTACCAGTCACACCAATCATTTTGATAGGAACTTTTTTTTCTTTTAAATAGTTAGATAAATACTCTTTCGTAGAAGGAACAATCTCTGTTGGAACAGAATAAGCCCCCCTTTCTGCTATCACTTTTATAGCTCCATTCTCAATCGCCTTTAAAATATAATCATGGCCATCGTAAACGGTACCCTTTAAAGCTAAAAACGTATCTCCTGGTTTTACTTTCCTAGAATCACATTTTAACATATGATAACACCTCAATATAGTCTATGTAAAAAAAAGGCAAATGTGTATTTCTAAAGAAAAAACTTAAGGATTATTTCTATCCTTAAGTTCTAAGTAAAACGTTAACTTTCTATCTCTATTTTTTGAAAACTTTTTAAAATTTGTTCTACTGCTTTTCTGTCATTGTAAGGAATTCGTTCTTCTTTGACAATAATGTACTCCTCATGGCCTTTTCCTAAAATTAACAATAAGTCATTTTGCTTCAACATCTTCAAAGCTTCTTTGACTGCTTCAAATCGATTCTGTTCTACTTTATAGCGAGAGATTATATTTCCTTCTAGCATATCTTTTACAATATCGACAAATTCTTCTTCGTGCAAATCATCGCTTGTAACAATTACGTAATCAGCATTTTTTAAAGCTAGTTGCATCATAATTGGTCTTTTTTTAGCGTCCCTACTACCTGTGCATCCAAACACCACATACGTTTTTTGATGAGGAATTTCTTGAATCGTTTTAAATAAATTTTCCATGGCATCCGGTGTATGAGCATAATCAATAATAATCTTATTCGTATCATAAGGAATGATTTCCATCCTACCTGGTGGTGGTAATAAAAACGGTATCGTATTCTCTATTTCTGATTTCGAGAAACCAAGCAGATCTAAGACAATAGTCGCACATAAAACATTATAAAGATTATATCTTCCTAATAAGGTTGTATGAATGGAAAGTTGATTAACCATAAAACTAGTTCCATGATTTCCAATCTGAGCATCCTTTACTTGATAATCACTTTTAGAAAAGCCATAGGTAATAACATTTTTAATCATAAAATAAGAATGATAAGAATCATCTACATTGATAATCGATTTTCCATTATCTTTTAATTGATAAAATAATTGTTGTTTAGCTTTCGCATAATTTTCCATCGTTTTATGATAATCTAAATGATCCTGTGTTAAGTTGGTAAAAATAGCATAATCAAAAGAAATTTGATTTAAGCGATGATAAGAAAGTCCTTGACTACTAACCTCTAGTACAATGATTCGATATCCAGCCTCATAGCTTGTAATAATCATGTCATAGATATCACAAAGATCTGGAGAAGTATTGGGAAGATCCCTTACTTTCCCCTCCATATAAAAACCAATCGTTCCTGCATAGGAAGTCTTTCGTCCTAAGCGATTAAGAGCTTCATATAGAAGATAAGCCGTTGTTGTTTTTCCATTCGTACCAGTAATTCCTATAATTGTCATTTCTTCTAAAATGTTCTGATACGTCTGATGTAATAAATCTTCTAAAAACAATCTAGAATCTTTTACTAGTTGAGTATCCACCTCATAGTTTCCTTCTTCGGCAATAATCTTCGTTGCTCCAGCTTTAATCGCTTTTTCTATATAATCATGACCATCACTAGAAATTCCTCTTAGAGCAACAAAAGTATCTCCTGGTTTAACTTTTCTAGAATCAGTCTTAATTGTTAACATATTCTTCCTCCTCTACGACTAAATAGTCTGAATAATTGGCAGAATAAGAAGTAATATCATTGATTTTTCTATATTCTATCGTCACTTTAAAAGAATCATAGGAAATGCCTTTATGAGCAAAATAAGTCGTAAAGTCGGCTTCTACTTTTAAAATGCTTCCCTTTTCAGAAGTAAGAATGAAGGGAATATCTTCAAATTGATAATGGGTAATCTGCGTTCCATCTTTATAGGTAATACTTTCTCCCTTTTCTGCTGTTTTTAACCAATTACTTAAATTTTCTTTAGAAAGTTCTACCGTAGGTAAAAGAAGTCTTTCGTCTTTTGTCTCTTTTAAAAGCTTTTCGGTATCATCAATCTCAAATACTTTTCCATCAAAAGAAGTGTATTTTTTTCCTAAATAAGAAAAATTATATTGATTCTGAAAATAAATTCCTTCTAAAGATTCTTCCATTCCTTGATAGGATAACGTCGCACTGTATTCAAAATTTTCCATATCTTGATAAAGTTCACTATCACTTTTTACATCATTCGTACTAGTGTGATAGTTAGGAGTAGGATGTGGCATAATTACGATTACAATCACATAGAACAAGAAGAAACCAACAATCCAAAGTCCTATTTGCATAAGTGCCTTTTTTCTTGGATCTTTTTTTAATTCTTTATATTTTTGATATTTTTCTTTTATTTTTAATTTCATCCTACTACCCCAAAATCTTTCCTAATAAAGATTCTTTGTTCTTACAACCATTCAAATAATCAGAAGCTTTCATTTTCTTTTTTCCTTCTGGCTGAATAACCGTTAATAAAATAATACCATCTTTGGTAGATACACCAATTCCTTCTTTATCTATCCTAACAATTTGTCCGAAAGGAAAAGAATCCTTCTCTTCTCCTATTTTAGACTCAAAAACTTTTAAGCGACTTCCCTCTAGCATAGTGTATGCGACAGGAAAACTATTTAAGCCACGAATTTGGTTATAAACTTCCCTTCTCGTCTTAGTAAAATCTATCTTTTCATCTTCCTTACTGATATTGTAAGCATACGTAACTTCTTCCTCTACTTGTTTTCTTCTAACAACTTTTCCCTCTATAATTTTAGGAATTGTCTCTAATAATAAAGTAGCCCCTAGCTCACTTAGTTTATCAAATAAAGTCTCCGCTGTATCAGAATCAAGAATAGGAATCTCTGCCTGTTCTAAGATATCTCCAGAATCCATCCCAATATCCATCTGCATAATCGTAATTCCTGTCTTGGTATCCCCTTCTATGATCGCTCTATGAATAGGTGCCCCTCCACGATGTTTAGGAAGAAGAGAAGCATGGACATTAATACATCCGTATTTTGGATACTCTAGTATCTCTTTAGGAATAATCTGGCCATAAGCACACGTAATAATCATATCAGGCTGTAATTTTAAAATTTCCTCATATTCCTTTCGAATATGATTTGGTTGAAAAATGGGAATGCCATGTTCTAAGGAAACTTCTTTCACAGGAGAAATTCCTAATTTTCCTCCCCTTCCAATCGGTTTATCCGGTTGGGAAACAACTCCTACTACGTTATAATTTTGAATAAGCATTTTTAAGACTGGAACACTAAAATCGGGAGTTCCCATAAAAACTATTTTCATTTGTGAATTCATACCATCACCTACTTACCATTATAATATCTTTTTTCTCTTTTTTCTACTCTCTTTATTTTCTTGTTATTTTTTTTAAAATATTTTACAATAGGAATGCAATAAAACTGATTCTTCAAACGTTATTATAATGAGAGGAGCAAAATCATGGAACAATCAAAGAAATTTAATCTTCCAACTGAATCATTAGAAAAGTTGCTTATCAACATCAAAGATGAAAATTCTTTTCATGAATTATATCTTCTTCTAAAAGCACCTATTTATGGTTATAGTCTTACCATTTTAAAGAATCGGGAAGATGCCTTAGATAATGTTCAAGATGTTTTTATCACCCTTTACCATCAAATAGATTCTTATCAAAGAGAAAAGAAACCTATGAATTGGATTTTTACGATTACCAAAAATAAAGCCATTACAAAATTGCGTCAAAGAAGAGACACAGAAAAGATAGAAGACTACATGACATCTATTTCCTTTTCTAAAGAAGAAGACAAAATACTATTTGAAATTCTAATGAATCAACTGCAAGAAGAAGAAAGATCCATTGTTTTACTACATCTTCTTTGGGGATTTAAACATCGAGAAATTGCCGAAATGTTAAGTATCAAGTTGTCAACTGTCTTATCGAAATATCATCGTGCTACAAAAAAATTAAAAGAAATGGAGGCATCTAAATGAAAGACAATGATTTAAAAGAAAAACTATATCGTCTATTCGATGAACAAGTTCCTGATGAATTTGCCGAAATTCTCTCAAAAAGTAAAATAGAAGAAAGGAATTATAGGATGGATAAAAAAACAAACAAATTGGGGTGGTTTTGGAAACTAGCTTTCACATTTACAGTTTTTATCGTTTTAGCAGGAGGACTTTACACGTATCAAAGAAACTATCTTGTGGACTCTATTATAGAATTAGATGTGAATCCTAGTATCGAATTGCAAGTAAATAAAAAGGAAAAAATTGTCAAATATAAAGCTTTAAAGAAAGATGCAGAAGAAATTTTACAAGATATGGAATTAAAAGGTGTTGATATCGACGTTGCCTTAAATGCTATTATCGGTTCTATGGTCACAAAAGGTTACCTAGATGATTTAGCGAATTCTATTTTAATCTCTGTAGACAATGATAATCCGCAAAAAGCAGAAGAACTAAGACAAAAATTAGCTACTAAAATCAATACGATTTTAAGTGGAGATAAATTAGAGGGTTCTGTATTGAGTCAAACGATTTCAGGTCAGAAAACAGAAGCCGAAAAACTAGCAAAAAAATATGACATCTCCCTTGGAAAAGCAGAATTCATTTTAGATATCCTAAACAATAATCCTCTTTTAAAGGAAGAAGATTTAGTTCATCTTTCTATTCATGAAATCAATGTATTAACGCAAGGAAAAGAAAATAGTTTAACAACGGTTAGCAAACAAGGAACTGCCAGTACCAAAGCTTATATTGGGGAAGAAAAAGCAAAAGAGATTGCCCTTAATCATGCTGGAATGAAAGAACCTGCTTATATCGAGGTAGAATTTGATACAGAAAATGGAATTATTCTTTACGAAGTAGAATTCAAAGATGCAACGAATGAATATGAATATGAATATGAAATTAACGCCGTAGATGGTAGCATTATCTCTTCTAAAAAAGAAAAAGAAGACGATTATTCTTCTAATAGTCACTATGAAAATAATTCTAACTTTATCTCTTCTTCCAAAGCAAAAGAAATCGCTCTTAACCACGCAGGTGTTAAAAGTCCTACAAATTTAACGGTAGAATTGGATCAAGAAGATAAGGAATATAAAGTAGAATTTTATAACAATGGTTATGAATACGAGTATGAAATCAATGCTACAAACGGTAATATTATCTCTTCTGATAGAGAAAAAGAGGATCATCATTCTTCTAGTAGTAACCTTGAAAACAATTCTAACTTCATCTCTTCTTCGAAAGCAAAAGAAATTGCTCTTAACCACGCAGGTGTTAAAAGTCCTACAAATTTAACGGTAGAATTGGATGAAGAAGATAAGGAATATAAGGTAGAATTTTATAACAACGGTTATGAATACGAGTATGAAATCAATGCTACAAACGGTAACATTATCTCTTCTGAGAAAGAAAAGGATAATCACTAAAAGATGGATTTCCATCTTTTTTATTTTGTACAAAAAAAGGAATGTTTTCCATTCCTTATATGTACAATCCCTTTTTATCGTATCTCCCACGATTAGAATTCATTTCAACATCATCTACCATGGCAATCACTACTTTTTGATTCTTAAGACTCTTTTTTACATCAATAATTCTTTGATTACTAGATCCTCTAAATTTTAAATTATAGCTATGCTTTGCCATAATAAATCTACCATCTACTAAGATATCAATTTGATTTAAAAAATCTAAAATAGCTGGATTTTTCTTACTCATAGAAAGTAATTCTTCAAAAGTAAAACCTGTATAACACCAAACAGTCATTTTATTTTTATGAACTCTCTTAGCAAGACAAGCACAAGCTTCTGGTTGAAAGAAAGGATCTCCTCCACTAAACGTTACTCCATCCTGTCCATCCAAATCATCAATTTCTTCCATAATTTCTTCCACAGGAACCTCAAAGCCACCGTGAAAATCATGGGTAGACGGATTATGGCACCCAGGACAATCATGAGAACATCCTTGTGTCCAAATAACTGTCCTAATGCCTGTACCGTCTACTACACTATCAATTTGTAAATCACTTGCCAAACGGATTGTCATTATTTCTCTTCTGAACAGCAAGATTTAAGAGAAGCTTTTACTTCCTTAATACCAGTATGCTTTACTCTTTCCCTCTCCTCTGCTCTCTTTCCATTATTGAAACGTCTTACATCTCCTGAAAGATATCCTGTTACTCTTCTAATTCTTTCAAAACCTACACCTTCGCCAACTAATTTTTCCATATTTTTTTCCTCCTTCTTATTAGCAATCACAATTTAGTGATTTAATAGTTTCTAATGGTACACTATCAAACTCTTTTCGTCCACATCCTGGACAAACATCACCAATTACCCCAACATATCCACAAACGGGATCTCTATCAACTGGATGGTTAATAGCTCCATAACCAATACCAGACTCTTTCATTAATCGAATTACACTTTCAAAGGCTTCAACATTCTGAACCGTATCACCATCAAGTTCAATGTAAGAAATATGTCCACCATTTGTTAAAGCATGATAAGGAGCTTCCAGAGTAATCTTATCTTTAATGCTGATATTGTAGTAAACAGGGATGTGGAAAGAATTGGTGTAATACTCTCTATCCGTTACTCCTTTAATCTTTCCATAAATTGCCTTGTCAATGCCGACAAATCTTCCTGATAAACCTTCTGCTGGAGTAGCAATTAATGTAAAGTTCAAATTATATTTTTCACAATATTCATTACAACGTTTTCTCATGAAGGAAATAATTTCAAGTCCTAATTTCTGAGCTTCTTCACTTTCTCCATGATGCTTTCCAATTAAAGCCTTCAAAGTTTCCGCTAAACCAATGAATCCGATTGTCAAAGTTCCATGTTTCAAAATCTTTCTCAAACGATCATTTGGTTTCAACTTATCTCCATCCGTCCATACTCCGGACGCTAATAGAAATGGGAAATTTTGAACTCGCTTATTGCATTGAATTTCAAATCTTTCTAATAGTTGATCTCTTACTAAATCCATCATTTCGCCAAGGTCTTCATAGAACCCTTTCATATCTGCTTTTTCTCTTTCTTTTAAGCAAATACCATGTTTAATACCAAGTCTTGGTAAATTGATAGAGGTAAAGGATAAGTTTCCACGACCTCCTGTTGTCTGATTATTTAAATCTGTTACATCGGCCATAACACGCGTACGGCATCCCATATAACCTACTTCTGTCCTAAAATCTCCTGGCTTATAATACTCTAGATTAAAAGGAGCATCCAAGAAAGAGAAGTTAGGGAATAAACGTTTTGCAGAAACTTTACATGCTAACTTAAATAAATCATAGTTAGGATCTCCAGGATTGTAGTTAACTCCCTCTTTTACTTTAAAAATAGATACTGGAAAGATTGGTGTTTCCCCTTTTCCTAAACCAGCTTCTGTAGCCTCTAAGAAATTCTTAATAACCATTCTTCCCTCTGCAGAAGTATCTGTTCCAAAATTAATAGATGAAAATGGAACTTGTGCTCCAGCACGAGAATGCATCGTATTTAAATTATGAACAAATCCTTCCATAGCTTGATACGTTTGTCTATCTGTTTTAGCAAATGCTCGTTCATAAGATTTTACAAATAAACGTTTAATCTGTTCAGAATCACTATAGATAGGTGCAAACTTCTCAATATCAAACTCAAGCGTTGATAATTTATCTATTTCCTTAGAAATCTTATCCATATTGATAAATGGAAATAAATCCAAGTAATCTAAAAGATCATAAATTTCTTGTTTAAATTCCTTTTTAAAGGTTTTTAATACTCCTGGTGCCATGTAGAAATCAAAAGCTGGAATAGATTGACCACCATGTTGATCATTTTGATTAGACTGAATAGCTATCGCTGCTAAAGCACCATAAGAACCAATACTTTGAGGAGTTCTTAAATGTCCATGCCCAGTCGAAAATCCATTTTTAAATAACCGATCAAGTTCAATCTGCATACAAGTTGTTGTTCCCATCGCTAAGAAATCCATATCATGAATATGAATATCTCCTTCATCATGAGCTTGACTAAATCTTTTCTTCATCAAATAAGCTTTCGCAAATTCTTTAGAAACGGTACTACCGTATTGAAGCATAGTACCCATAGAGCTATCGCCATCGATATTGGCATTTTCTCTCTTTGTATCATCTTCATTAGCAGATTTTAATCCTAATCCCTCTAAAGTCTTTAAGAACTTGTGTAAACGTTTATCATCTGAGAATAGAGCTCTCGATTGATTTCTTCGCTCACGATATTCTGAAAAAGAATCCTTAACATCTGCATATCCTTGTTTTTCTAATTCCTCTTCAATTAAATCTTGAATTTCTTCAATTTTAATTTTGGTCTCATTTTTATATTTTTTCTCGATGTTTTTAATTACGCCAAGATAGACTTTATTGACGTCCTTTCCGGTGTAAACCTTACTCTCTTCTTCTTTTTCATTAGAAGTAGTAACAACACTATCAAAACCTTTTTTGATAGCAATCGCTATCTTGCTGGCATCAAAAGATACTTTTCTACCATTTCTCTTGATGACATCAAGAGTAATTTTATTATGTGCATCTGACATCTTAAACCCTCCTACCTTCTAAAAAGATTATACTCTCACTACTCTGTAGAAATCAATACTTTTTCTGCACTTTTAGAGTGGTTTTTGGACGATATTACCTTTTGTCTTTTATTTATAAAAAATTGATTTTCATTTTTTTACATTTTTTATTTTTTCTATTTTTTATTCATTTTATCTTTCGTGTAGTAAAAACACTTATAGTTTGTTTTTGCCTTTTAAATTCTTACTTTTTACTTTTTCTTTATAAATAAACAGTATTTTCAAAATTTCTATTTTTTTGATTTTTTTATTTTTCACTTTTTTTATTTTTTGAATTTTTTAACTTTTTCATTTTTCTTAATTTCTTACTTTTTTGAAAGAAAAGGCTCTGTTGATAGGCATCAAAAAAGCGACCTTTTTAGTCGCTTTTAGCTAGTACTGTTTCTCTCCAGAAAGAGCTTGTTCATATTCTAAATTTTTTATCAAAAAGGGACACATATTCACGTAATAAATAAATTGTTCCTTGGTCATATCTCCTGCTTCGTATTCTTGTCGTAAAGAAGTTATCTTACTTTCTATCCCCTCTTCTAAGCCAGAGAAATGGGAATCTTTTTTCGAATGAATTTTTGTCGATAAATCACTCATCACTAAGCCATAGCAATCATTTTCTGTTTTAAAGTTTTGCAGAAAAGATTTTCCCTCTGATTCGTTAGCTTTTTCTTTTTCTTCCCATCCAAAAGTAAGAGCAGCTTTTTCAAGTCTAGATAAAGCAGTCTTAGCATAAGAATACTGATTACTCACCCCTTCTAACTGATTTACTCTAGCACGTAACGTATTTAAGGATTCCCGGTCTTCCACTTCTAACTTTAGCTTTCCCACTCCTTCTGCCAGAGAATGGTAGATTTGTTGTTGTTCATGACAATAATTTTCTAATATTTTTCTAATAACTACATATTCTTCGTATACGGTATACATATCGCACCTCTTTGTGCTATTATAACACACCTCTTTGGAAACAAGCAATCCATTCCTCAACAGAAAAAAAGAATTATCTTTCACGGATAATTCTATCTTTTTTGACAGTTAGGGCAAAAATAAGTACTCCTACCCCCCACTGTTATTCTTTCAATATCTTTCTGACAAACAGGACATTTGGTTTGATTATGAACGAGAAGATGCTGTTGAAAACGTCCATGGACACCCTGAGCAGATTCATAAGAACGAATCGTTGTTCCTCCCATTTCAATTGCTTGATACAAAATTTTTTGCGTAGCCCCGATGATGCGTTGACAATCTTTTTTTGTCAATTGAAAAGAAAATTTCAAAGGATGAATATGCGATAAAAATAAGATTTCATCCGCATAGATATTGCCAATTCCTGCAATAACGCTTTGATCCAGTAAAGAAGTCTTAATAGGAACTTTCTTTTTTTGGAGAAGTTTGTATAAATTAGAATCAGTAAGGTTTTCATCCCATGGTTCATATCCTAATTCCTGTAACGGTTCACAAGTCATGCACAATCCTTTTTCAAACAAATACATTCTACCAAATTTTCGGGTATCATGATACCGTAATTCTTGTGGATAGTCTAAACAAAAGACAACATGTTCATGTTTACTAAGTGGTTCTTGATTCGTTTTTAAAAAATATTTTCCTTCCATTCGCAAATGACTCAAAAGATCATAATGATCTAACTCAAAAATCAACCATTTTCCTTTTCGGTGAATTTCTCGAATAACTTCTCCTACTAATTTCTTTTGAAAGGCTTCTTTGGTTTCATTCGCGATTATCTTTTCATAATGAACCTCTACCTTCTCAATTTTTTTACCAACCACTAAAGATTGTAAGGTTCTTCTTACGGTTTCTACTTCTGGTAACTCTGGCATATTATTTCTTTACTTTCCTTTTCATTTCTTCTTTGATGAGAAGAGAAGCCATATCATTTTTATCTAAAACCGTCTGCAGTTCTGCAAAAAGATCCATTTGATCCTGATGAAGATAATCATAAACAAGTTCTGAATCCGCTGTAAACTCACTCATTCCATTATAAACTAAAGAACGAATATACTCTAGAAAAAAGGCATTATTTCTTTGTTCTAATTCTTGTTCTGATAAAGAACTCTTACGAATTCGATAAGTTCCATCAAAAACAAGACGTCTACCATCCGTATAAGAACAATAGTAAGGCATCTGACCAATATCATATCCGAGATGTGTTAAGTATAAAAGTTCTTCCCGCATCTGTTCTAAACTTCTTTTTAATGTTCTTCCCTTCCCCATAAAACAAAATATCCAATCTTCTTCTTTCCATTTTGTAGCACATCCTACGTAGGTTTCTTTCTCATAAACAGGATATCTTGGCAATAGCAAAGCTTTTGTCTCTAATTTAGAAAGGGCTATACAAACCTTCTCTGATACGAAATCATCTATAGTGGAAAATAAACGTATCTTATCTTTTCCAACATGATATACAGATACATCTTGTTCATGCCAAAAATGGTTGCTTCCATCACATATCCTTGCTTTTTCTTTCATTTTTACCACTCCAGTCAAAATTATTTCATTATATCTCATTTTTTACTCTCTAGTCAATACCTAAAAGGCAAAAAAAATACATAGCACGTTTTTTGACATCCATGCCATGCATCCTTACTTATACTTCTGGATAAACGCTTACTTGTTTTTTATCTTTTCCAACTCGTTCAAATTTTACATATCCACTAATTTTAGCATAAACAGTATCATCTTTTCCGATACCAACATTTGTTCCTGGATAAATCTTAGTTCCTCTTTGACGATAAAGGATAGATCCACCGGAAACATATTCTCCGTCAGCTGCTTTCGCACCTAATCTTTTAGAGATAGAGTCACGTCCATTTTTAGTAGAACCTTGACCCTTTTTATGAGCAAATAGCTGGATATTTAATGTCATCAATTTCATCTGATGAACACCTCCCTATCTTAATATTTTAATATAATCATGATAATCATGTTCAAGCTCTTCTAATAAACCTATCATATTCTCAATTAGTTTATCAATTACCTCATCATGCTTCATAATTCCAAGTTCTAAAAAACCATCTTCTTCACTATATACAACACATTCCTCATCAATACTTATTAAAGCATTTATGGTTGTTATACAGATACAAGATACAGAAGCACATACGATATCATACCCTTCTTCGGCATAATCGGCATGGCCTTCTATCTTAATATAATGGTATTTATCATCTTTTTTCTTTATCGTTATACGTATCATATTACTTTACTTTAATACTTTTAATCTCTACTTTTGTATATGGTTGACGGTGTCCTTGTTTCCTACGATAATTTTTCTTTTGATTGTATTTGTAAACAATTGTCTTCTTTGTCTTACCATGTTTTACAACTTCACCTGTTACTTCGCAACCAGCTAAATAAGGTTGTCCAATCTTTCCATTTGCCATCAAAACCTTATCAAAAGTAACGGTTTTTCCAGCTTCTACATCTAATTTTTCAATGTAAAGAACAGTACCTTCTTCAACATAATATTGCTTTCCACCAGTTTCAATAACTGCTTTCATATTATCCTCCTTTATAAATCTAAGACTCGCCATTAAGGTTCTTCTCAACAAACTCCTTGCTGTGCGGTTGTAGAATGAGGCTCTACACAGTATTAAATTTTAGCATATAACCCTTTATTTGTCAACAAAAATGCAAGTTTTGTCTTTTAAATCGTTAATTTTTATTTGGAATTCCGTTTTATTAAAAAAAACTGCAATAAGTATGTTTATAATAGTATTTATGTTTCT
>CANQTT010000020.1 GCA_947626855.1 uncultured Bacilli bacterium | reverse complement strand
TATTGTTACTCAGGCCTATGTTGCTTTAAACTCTACTAGAGTTTCCTTATGTAAAAAGAACAATAAAAATTATAATACTGCCTGTATACGAAAAATAAATCGGAAAAGTTGTTTCAAACTTATATTCCGTTACATCAAGGTATTTACAAATTATAAATTCAAGCATAAAAAAGTAGAACGAGCCTATCGGGAACACTTTGCAACCTTTACTTCTAATGAATTCTGGGAAGAATATCTACAACAAAGGTAAAGGAATGAACGAAAAGGGACTGTAATGAATTTATTTCATTATAGCCCCTTTTTTGCACTCATAAAAGACACATCTTCAAATTTTGAAAATCATCTCTTCTTTATTAAATTGTTAGAAAAAAATAAAAATCCATGTTTTATTAAAAAAAGTTTTATTATAAAAGGGATTTTCCTCCTATTTTGATTTCATCTTATCCTTTCATTTCGAAATTGTTTTCTATCATACAATTAGTCCTTTTTGAAATGTCTACCCTAAAAGATGCATTTCAAAGTAGATTCTTATTTATTTTCAAGCAGAGCTTTTTATATAAAATTTAGTGAATTCAAAAAATTCAGTAATCACTAGAAAATAATTAACTTTATTATAAAAAGAAGGAATAGAATGCATACATTCAAAATTTCTTAAATGTGCACAAAAAAAAGGAAGACCATAGCCTCCCCCAAAGTTCAAATTTCTATTTCTTTATATCTATTCTAAAAGGTATGAATATATCATCAAATATTTTTTTCTGTATATAAAGTTCTTAATATATGTTTATCACATATGCTTTCTTTTTAAGTTCTATCCAAACTTTGATTTTAATTTTTCTAATAATATTTCTGATAATGTTTTAATTTATTACTTTTATTTTAATTCTTTTATTTTATTTTTTTCTTTATTTTTTGCTTCACGAATTTTACAAACTGCGTATTCATGAGAAGTGCGATAAGCTTTTAAAACATCTTCAAATGATTGATATTCTAGCTCTAATCCTTCTTCTTCTACCATAGCTTTGAATTCATCAAATGTGATAACAAACTCTTTATTAGTATCAATATCAAGCTCTTCTTCATCAATAACTTTACTTTCTCCATCAACTACATATCCTACAGCATTCATAGAAAAACGTAGTAAATCGGAAATAGGTCTTACATTCTCTTGTTGTGTACGTGGTCCTTGATTGCTGTATTTAGAATCAAAATACAATGTGAAGCTAGGATGTAATTGTACTCCATCATAATCTATTCCGTTACTTTGATAATATTCGCGTGCACTATTGATATAGTCTTGAACATAGTTCACTGCACCTTCGTTATCAATAGATTTTATAACATCTACATAGAACTGTATAGTTCCCTCATCAATAGCAAAACATTTTCTTTCTAATAATCTTCTTGCTCTTAATAAACTATCTTTCATAATAAAATCCCCCTTCAATAAATTTTTTAAGAAAGCACTGGTATTATACAATAACAAGTGATATAATTAAAGTATCAATTTTTTATATCACATATAATTATTGGTTATATAGGAGGATTTATGAATATTAATTTAGAATTATATAAAACATTTTATTATGTTGCCAAAAATGAAAGTATTTCTCGTGCATCAAATGAACTATTAATAAGCCAACCTGCTGTCAGCAAAGCAATCAAAACATTAGAAGATCAATTAGATGCGAAACTTTTTATTAGAAAAAGAGATGGAGTAGAATTAACTGAAATAGGAGAAATCTTTTATAAAAAAATAAAAGATGCTATGGAATTAATTTTCTCTGCTGAAAATGATCTGAAAGCAAGAACAACCATGGAATTTGGAAATATTAATATAGGAGCAAGTAAAACTATTTTACAAGGATTTTTAATCCCTCATATTCAAAGTTTTCATAAAAAGTACCCCAAAATAAAAATTAGAATATTTACCGATCAAACATCTGATTTAATTAGTAAAGCAAAAATGGGAACCATAGATGTCATATTTACTAACTTGCCATATGGATTACCTAATAACTTTGATTCCATCCAATTATTTGCTTTGCACGATTGTTTAGCATGTAATCATACATTTGATTATTTAAAAGGAAAACAACTAAGCAAAAAAGATCTAGAAAAGATACCATTGTTAGTATTAA
Organism: uncultured Bacilli bacterium; assembly: GCA_947626855.1. Taxonomy (GTDB): domain Bacteria; phylum Bacillota_I; class Bacilli_A; order RF39; family UBA660; genus UBA5578. The sequence continues at coordinate 24,402 of CANQTT010000020.1, read as the reverse complement.
CAAAAGGAACTACTACAAGAATAAAATTTGATAATTATTGTACGGAAAACAACATTGAAATCCATCCTGAAATGGAATTTGGAAGTAATACTTTAATTAAAGAATTTACGGAAGCTGGTTTTGGAGCTGGATTGTTAACAGAAGAACAGATTCGAAAAGAATTAGATAATGGTAAATTATTTAAATTAAGTTTAGAAATTCCACTACCTGAAAAATATTTAGGAATGGTATGGAATAAAGAAAATAAAAATTTAGTAGCAAAAAATTTTATTCAATATATAAAAAGTGAAATTTAAATATACTTAACTGAATGAATATTAGCTACTATCTTTATCTATCTTTTTCATTGTATCTTATACAAAAAATCCTCCCTAACATAATCTATAGGGAGGATTTTTTGTGTCAAATACTTATTCAGGATAATAAATTTTATGATATTTCAATTAATTCATAGTCAGTAGAACCTAAACCTAATTCTTCTGCGTAAGGCAATATATGTCTTCCAAGTTGTCTATCAATTCTTTCTTGTAATAAATGTGCTCCTTTATCTTTTGAAGCCCATATCATATCAATAAATGCTTGATCATTTGCTACAGGATCTAAGGAGGCAACGATTCCTAAATCTTCCATGACAGGATCTGTTTGATGTGCATCGCAATCACAATCAAGTGATAAGAAATTCATAACAGTTATATATACTATTTTTTTATTATTTTTTTCAAAATAATCTGCAACTGATTTTGCAGCTTCTGCCATTGCCTCAATAAAATCTTCTTGTTGTGCTATTTTATCCCATAATTCATCTGGATTTTCTGTTGCTCCTGCTGTATGGATATATGCTTTTCCATTCCTTGATGCAACACCTATTGATTGATTTTTTAAATTCGCTCCAAATCCACCCATAGCATGCCCTTTACCATGTGCCAAATTCACCATTGCATCATATCTGTCTAAATGGGTTCCCACTAAATCATATTTTAGATGTTTGCCATTGTTTACTGGTATTTTCATTTCTCCATCAGCATCCATAATATCTACATCGGCATAAGATGTAAATCCATGTTTTTCAGCTAATTTCATGTGATCTTCTGCGGTATTTCTAGCACCATCATAAGCTGTATTGCATTCTAGAATAGTTCCATTTAGTTTTTTTACGAATGGTCCAATTAAATCTGCTTTTAGATATCCTCTTGCTCCATCTTCTCCAGTTGAAACTTTTACACCAATTTTTCCTTTTAATTCAACTCCAAGAGCCTCATATATTTTTATTAAATTTTCAGGTGTTATCTCCTTTACAAAATAAACTTTTGATTTCATAAATTTCCTCCTATTTCATTTGATTTCGACATTTCAAAATAATATTTTTAACTTTCATTTCTATGAACTTTATTAACTAACAAAATTTGTCTTTTCTATAAAACTCCTTTCAACAGTTCTATTTTTCATTTTAAATATTTACGATTTCTTCATCGTATCCATTGCTTGATTATAGTAATTATACTGTAAAAGCCATTTACTCATATTAATACGATTTCTAACAATTTTATTCATATTCACAACATATTCCTCTGGAATTTCAACATCCTCTTTCGGAATAAACTGATTTTTATTACTATAATAGGTTCCTAAATCACTAACCCAACTTTGATTAGCGAAAATCGCTAAACCATCTGTATCACTTAAAATATCTTTTCCAACAATTAATCGAGAATCATAAGGAGCACCAAAAACGTTTAAAATGGTTGGTAAAACATCGATTTGACTTCCTACCTTTTCAATTTTTATTGTTTCTTGCTCACTATTCCACAAGATAAAATTACTGTGATTTACCTCTACTACCTCATCTCTCTTATAAGAAGATACTTCATTAATTTGTGAAATCGATAAATCATAAGGATAATGATCTCCTACCAAAGCGATAATGGTATCCTCTAGGATTCCCTTTTCTTCTAGTTTTGTAAGTAAGGAATTCAAGGCCTCATCTAATTCCATTTGATATCCGATATAAGCTTTTACTGCATCACTATAAGGAAGATTCTGAATCTTATCAAGATGTTTTTTCGCTAACTTATTTCCCATCTCATAAGGGAAATGTCCACTAACTGTTACATAATAAACCATAAATGGTTGCTCACTGTTTGCGTAATCTTCAAAAGTTGCATCAATTAATTCTAAATCACTCTGTGGCCATCGATTACAATTTATACGTGACTCTAATCCATTTCTACATCCTAGATAATTATCAAATCCGATAGATTTTACATAATGATCTCTATTTTGAAAGTTATAAGTATTATTATGATAAGCATAAACTTGATATCCCATGTTTTTAAAGATATTTCCATACCCAAACTGATAACTAATATCTTTTTTTCGCCAAATAGAAGATAATAAATCTAGTTGAGGATAAAGACCAGTAAGTTCTTGAAATTCTCCTCCAATCGTACTTAAAATAACAGGTGAATAAAAATTTTCAAATACAAAAGAGGAATGAGTAAGCTTATATAATGTTGGAGTTAAATACTCATCTACAGCAATAGAATTAAAACTCTCTGCCATAAACAATATTAAATTTTTTCCCTTAAAAATACCTGTATAATCATTTTGTTTTGTTCCTAAATCACTCTTAAAGTATTCTGACATTTGCATCATAGTAGAATTCTGATTAGGGATTTTATCAAAATCAATGGGTAATGTATTATACGTTATTTTGGGAGGAAGTTGCTCTGGATTCCTATTAGAGTTTTCCTCTTTAGGTTTTTTTTCAACAGAAGAGTCTACTAATAAGAGTTTCGATTGAAAGCCCAAAATTTTTCTTTGCAATTCTAGATTAAAACTAGCAATAACTCCCATCTTTTCTTTATAGAGTGAGATGTTGTCAACTTGATAATACAATTCATATAGTGAATTTAAAGAGTCTTTATGAATTAGCAAGGATAATCTGAAACCAAGAATTCCAAGAAGAATCATCAAACAAGAAGAAAGCAATCCTTTTTTGCCAATTCTTTGGCAAGATATTTTCTTTCGCAAGAAAAGAAAAAGAACCAAAGGTATAAAGAACAAGACTATATAAATAATATTATGGAAAATACTAGCAATCGTATCTTCCCAAAAAGATGTTAAATTGGAAGATAGTCCAAGTGTTCGAATAGAAAAATAAACTTTAAAAGTATTCTTAAAAACCAATTCTACAGAAAATAAAAATCCTAATAAAAAGAAAAGAATACTATTGATAACATCATTTATTTTTTTGGTTCCTAACTTTCCAATAATACTAAAAAGAAAAGAAATAGGAAGTAAATAAAGAAGCATGTATAAAAGAGAAGTAGAAAAAAGTGTTTTTATACATACGATTCGAAATATCATCTCTAAAAAAAGAAGAGATAAATAGTACATCAAAAACAATGGCATTTTTTTAGGAAAATGCTTTTGAAACATTTCTTTCATGATTGAAATACTCCTTTTTCATAGTAATAATCATCTCTACTTCTTATTATATCAAAAAAGGAAAATTTTATAAACTTCTTTTCTAATTTTCCTTTTTCTCATTTTTTATTATTTTCCTATCGAATTTACCGTTTTTGATAAAGTTATCGTTTCATATTCTTTTCCATTTATAAGAATGGTATATTCTTTTCCTTGATAAAAATTAGGAGAAACGATGATTAAAGAAGAATATTCTTTTTCAGATTCATAGGATAAAATTTCTTTTCCTGCGGAATCTTGAATACAGATTGTATCTCCCTTTCCATAACTAGTTGGAAAAAGAATCTCCATGCTATAAGATTTAGAGATATCACTGATTCCTTTCCTCATTTCCTTAGAACCACCAGCGAGCAATGTACCACCATTCATTTCAAAGATAGCATCGTAATCAATCGCCCCATTTTTAGAATCCGTTGGACCATCTACATGAACACTACCATCAAACATATAAATCGATCCATTCGCATCTATTCCATCTCCATTTGCATTTACATAAATAGTTCCATCTGTAATCATTAAAAGATTTTCTTTTTTTTGAGAAGGTGTAGCTTCCTCATTTCCACTTGCAATATTAATGCCATCATCGAAAGAAAAAATGGAAAGATTACCACCCGTAATCGTCATCTTACTAGCTTCTAATCCCTCATAACTTTCCGTAATTTTTAAAAATCCATTTTCTACAATGAGTTCCTGATCAGCATGAACACCATCTTCTTTAGAAGAGAGGAAAAAAGTTCCGTTTTTGATGCCAATAGAATTCTTGCTATGAATAGAATCTCCATCTGTTTGGATCGTAAAAGTTCCCTCTTCGATGACTAGATTACCAGAAGACTTTATCCCTTTTCCACCAGATGAAGAAAGATTATCATTTTTTGTTTCGATATGAAAAGTACCATTTTGAATGAACATTTTTGAGGCAGAGGAAATTCCATCGGAACCTGCTTGGATGGTAAAAGTTCCATTTTGAATGAAAATAAATCCCTTTTCACTATCCTTATCATTGGTTGATTTCAAACCATCCCCCTTAGCGGTAATAGAAAAAGTACCATCCTGAATAAAAATAGAATCTTTTCCTCGAATACCATCATCCTCGGATAAAATTTGATAAGTTCCGGAAAGAAATTTCACATCATCTTTGCCAACAATGGCATCTTCCTTCTTAGAAATGACATGAAGAGTTCCTAATCCCATAAAAGTAATATCATCATGACTATAAATGGTTCCTATTTCTTCCCCAGAATAATTCTTTCCATCTTCTAAATAATTTTCTGTTCCTTCTAAAAGTTCCATTACGACCATAGATGCATTCGCTACATAAATAGCAGGTCCCCCAGAGTTTGTAATTTCAACATTATCCAAAATAAGTTTTACATTAGAAGACGTATCAATCGTTATATTTCCATCGGCTATTTTACCCATTAAATGATATACGCCTTCTTGTTCAATCGTAATGCTTTCCGTTAAAACAATATCATAAGTGGGATAATTTTTCCAATCGATTGGTTTCTCATCTATCGGAATAGTGATATCGATGTCTTCTACCTTAGAAACATCTATCGTATCTTGTTTTGTTTCTTTTTTCGTCTCCGTTTGCCACCATTCAAAAAGTAACACAAGTCCTAAAATAACTATCAAAAAGACAAAAGTAATTCCGATTTTTTTCTCTTTCATTTTTCACTTCCTATCCTTTTCATAATTTCTTATCTTTCAAAAAAAGATTATTTTAAAATAATCTTTTAGGAAATGAGATTTCCAACATCTAAGAATGTTTCCCCACCAGTAACCTTTGGTAGTTCGCCATTCCATTTTTCAATAAATTTTTCGGTCAAGATCTCTTTTGTCAAAGATTTACTTAAAAGATCATTGGCTTCTTTTTCTTTTTGAGCCTCGATTACTTTAGCATCTCCCTCTAACTCAGCTTGTTGTTTTCGATAAGTAGCAGTATCTACATTCTTTTTAGCAACAGCTTCATCTGCGATTGCTGATTCAATAGCATCACCCGCATCTGTATCCACTAAAATTAACCGGTTAAGGACAATTCCATCCTTGTATAACTCCTTAGAAGCTAATTCATAAGTTTCATTTACAATATCATTTCTCTTTTCTCCTAAAAGTTCCATAATATTGTACTTAACAGTTACACTCTCAAACTGTTTTTGAATCGTTGTATTGATGATGTTTTGAATATTGATTAAACTCTTATCCCCATACTTAGCAAAATAAGTACTAGCTTCGTTTCTATCAATATTTACTTGTACTTGAATAATCGCATTTACCCATTGACTATCATTCGTTTGAACGCTCACATTATCAAATTGTAATTCTTGAACTTTAGTGGAAATAACATAGACGGTTGTAAGAGGATTTTTGAAAGTAAATCCCTCTTGTAATGTATCTTTTTGAACACCACCATTTAAAGGATCATATTCAATTCCAACACTGTTTGCCGGAATGGTTTTAAAGCATCCAAATAAAATCAAGGCAAGCCAGCAGAAACCATATAAACTTTTCTTTCCAAATCGATAAGAAATACGACGATTTACTCTAGTAGGTTCATATTTAATACCAAGTAAAATAGCCGTTATAATAGAAAGTATTACACTCATAATAATTAAATTCATTTCTTCATCCTTCTTTCTTTAACAATCCTTTTTTTCTATTACCTCTGCATGATATAACTTTTTTAAAATTTTTCTTTTTTTTCGATTATCTGAATCGGAAAACATCTCAATTTCAATCATATTCCAAAGAAGTACCCATCCACTAATTACTAAGATATCTTGAAAAACAGATTCAAAGGAGATTAGGTAAGAACATAACAACATCAAAATTCCTAAAACAAAATATAAATGTTGAATATGGTCATTATACCTATGTTCTTTTAAACATTTCTCATATTCTTCCTTAATTCCATCTTTCAACATGGAAAGATCGATTTGTTGTCCCAAGGAATTATAGATTACAATCGTTATTTGTTCTTTTTTATCCTGAGGACTAACGGATTCTATTAAATAATGAATTAAATCTTTGGATATCTTATTCCTATTGTATTTTTCGTGAAAACTCCACTCCTCCGATAGATAGATTTCAATGACATGTGTTTTATCTTTTCTCATTTTATTTCCCCTTTTTCCCTATATTTTATCCTCCAGCCCCCTTTTCATCTGTCTTTGTAATCCTCTAAAAAACTCTTATACCGACCATCTTTTTTAACGCCTAAAACACAATTTAAATTGATATTATCTAGTGCTTTAAAGATGTTATGATCAATCTCTGAATTTTCCTTTTTTAATATTTGAATCAATTGTTTCACTGCCTTTCTCTTACTACTATCATCATCTTCAGCACTAATTTTCTCCGTAAATTTACAAGCACAATTGATAAATGTTAATCCGTTAAACTTTTGCCAAGCAATGATATCAGCTTCTTTTACTAAGTAAAGAGGGCGAATCAATTCTACTCCTTCAAAATTATCACTATGTAATTTTGGCATCATCGTCTTAATCTCTGCCCCATAAAACATGGATAGTAACGTTGTTTCAATGACATCGTTAAAATGATGACCTAAAGCAATCTTATTACATCCTAACTCACTTGCCTTATGATAGAGATGTCCTCTTCTCATTCTAGCACACAAATAGCAAGGACTTTTAAAATCAGATTGATTGACCACTTCAAAAATGTCACTTTCAAAAATTTGGATTGGAATATTCAAAAGGTCCGCATTCTTTTGAATCATCTCTAGATGATGCTCTCGATATCCTGGATTCATAACTACATAAACAGCCTCAAAAGGAATCTTTCCATGACGAACTAATTCTTGAATACATTTCGCCATTAAAAAGGAATCCTTCCCTCCACTGATACAAACCATAATCTTATCATTTTCTTCAATGAGTTGATATTCTTGAACAGCTTTCACAAATTTACTCCAAATATCTTTACGATACTTTTTAATAATGCTTCTTTCTATTTCTTGATATTTTTCCATACAAACTCACTTTCTAGTCGTTACCATTTTTAAAATTTCTAATTTTTAAGGAAGAAGTAAAAAAAGCATCGAGTTTTTCTTTCACAACAATAGAGTAATAAAATTGTACCTTACCTTTAAATTCTTCAAACCGATTTTGTGCTAAAAGAAAATGTGGACAATCTTTGCCAGAAAAATCCTGATGAGTATGAACATCATCCAAATCTAATTCATAAGCTTCTAAAAGATAGGCTACCAATTTAGCACCATTTTCTAAGGTTTTCTCGAAATCTCCATCCTTATTGACACATAACTCAATTCCAATTCCATATTGATTTCCTTCTTTATCACCAGCATGATAAGCAATTTCATCGTCTGGGATATGATGATAAATACTCTTATCATCTACCGTATAATGCCAAGAAGTTGTTGTATCATTATTATAGCGAAGATAGATAGAATGATTCTTAGCGTCACTTCCAATAGAGGTATTCGCTGTTTCATGGATAACAATATATTTGATAGTTCTTTTTTTTCCAATGCGAGATAACTCATTGATTTCTACCCATTCTGTGTAGACTGGTACCTCAAATACTTTTGTAAGATTAACTGCTTCTATTTTCTTTTTCGGTTCTACTTCAGAAGACTTTGATTGCGAATTCTTCGAAGAAAAGAAAAAGAAAAATCCTAAAATTAATAAAACAAAAACGATTAGGAAAAGAAAGATTGTTCCTTGTTTTTTTGATACTACCATATTACTACTTCTCTCTACTTCTATTGTAACAAAAAAAAGAAGAAAGGGAAACTTTCTTTTACGATTTTTTATTAGATGGAAACTTCCATTCTTGTTTCATCAATTCATAAATTTGCTTCTTTTCTTCTTTAGAAAAAATATCTGGTTGTCTCTCCTGATCACTCAATTCCCATTTCCAGAAATTATATCCAAAATGACAGTCCTGATATTTTTTTCCAAATAGTACTATTTCTTTTTCATATCTAGGAACAAAATGGAAATGGACATGAGGTTTTTCATGATCACGATAAGCATTATTCATAAGACAAGCAAAATTAAACATAGTAGCAGAAAATAATTTTTTGGTGATACGTTCTAATTCTTTTTCTAATTCCCCTAATTCCATCCATTCCTCTTTTGTAAGCTCTGATAAAGATTCTTTCTCACTGGAAATAATACAATCTCCTGGAAAAGCTTGTGACCACATCACAAATACTACTTTAAAATAGTTTCCTTGATATAACAACATATTTTTCTTTAATCCTTTCCTTTTTTCTCTTTTAAATACAAGATTCTTTGGGCATTGATTACCGCCAAAAGAGTGACTCCAACATCTCCTACAACGGCAAACCACATAGACGTAATTCCAAAAGCACTCAAGAGTAAGATTAAAATTTTAATAACAATGGCTAGAAAAATATTTTCATGAACAATCTTCATAGTCTTCTTACCAATCGTCATTAATTTTAGTAACAAAGATGGTTCATCTGTCATAACAACAATATCTGCTGTTTCAATAGCAGCATCACTTCCCATGGCTCCCATCGCTACTCCAATATCTGCTAAAGCCATAACAGGAGCATCATTCATTCCATCTCCCATAAAGAGAAGTTTTTCAGGATTGGTTTGCTTTTGCTTTAACTCTTCTACTTTCTTTACTTTTTCATGAGGAAGGAGTTCTGCATAATATTCTTTCATTCCTAATTGCGAAGCCACCTTTTTACTAATTTCTTCTTTATCCCCTGTCAACATGACTGTTTTTATCTTTTGTCTCGATAATGCAGTCAACATTTCTTTCGCGTCTTTTTTGATTCTATCAGAAATAACAATTGTTCCTTTAAATGCATGATCCATGGCAAGATATAAAATAGTTCCTATTTCATCTTCCCTTTGATATGGAATATCGAACTCTTCCATCAAAAGCTCATTCCCAATCAATACCTCTTTTTCATCAATGACAGCTTTAATTCCTTTTCCGGCGAATTCTTCCACCATACTAACTCTTTTCTGGTTTATCTCTTTTCCATAATATTTTTTTAAAGAGGCAGCAATGGGATGATGAGAAAAACTTTCCGCAAGGGCAGCATATTCTACTAGTTCCTCTTTCGTAAAATGATTAGGAATGACTTTTTGGACTTCAAATACACCTTCTGTCAAAGTTCCTGTCTTATCACAGACAACTGTCGTAACATCTTTTAAATATTCTAAGTAAGTCGTTCCTTTGACTAAAATGCCAAATTTAGAAGCTACTCCTATTCCACTAAAAAAACTAAGGGGAACAGAAATCACTAACGAACAAGGACAAGAAACTACTAAAAAGGATAAAGCACGATAAATCCAAACAGAAGAGGATTGATGAAAAATAAAAATAGGAATAAAGACTAAAAGAAGAGAACAAAAGACTACAATCGGTGTATAAATTTTAGAAAATCTTGTAATAAATTTTTCAGACTTTGTTTTTCTATCACTGGTATGTTCTACGAATTCTAAAATCTTATGGACAGTTGACTCTTGAAATTTCTTGGTAACTTGAATCTTTAAAACACTTTCCATATTGATAACACCACTTAAAATAGTATCGTGAACTCCTACTTTTTGAGGAACGGATTCTCCTGTTAAATTTACGGTATTTAAATAAGATTCTCCTTCTATGACAATTCCGTCTAATGGTACTTTTTCACTAGGGCTTACTAGAATGATATCCCCTACTAAAACCTCTTCAGGACTCACTTTAATAGTCTTTCCCTCTCGACATAAAATGGCATAGTCTGGTTTTAAACTCATTAAAGAAGTAATTGATTTTTTAGAATTCGTAATTGCATAATCTTGTAGAAATTCTCCGACTTGGTAAAATAACATAACAGCAATTGCTTCAGGATATTCGCCAATCAAAAAAGCTCCTATCGTAGCAAGCGACATCAAGAAATTTTCATCAAAAAAATCTCTTTTTCCAATATTTCGAATAGCTTTTAACAAAACTTCTAATCCTACTAAAAAATAAGATAAGAAAAAGAAAAGCAATTTTATTTCTTTGGATATCGGTAAAAGCATTCCCAACAAGAACAAAATGAAAGCAATAAGAATCTCTTGTAATTTTCTCATAGTCCCTCCTAATTTTTATGCTCTATATACTCTAAGCCTATTTCAAATACCTGCTCTACATATTGATTCTCTAAAGTATAGTAAACTTCTTTCCCAGCTTTTCGACATCGAACAATTCCACTTCTCCTTAGAGTACTTAATTGATGTGAAACAGAAGATTTAGACATCGATAGAGTGTTCGCTAAATCACACACGCACATCTCGTGTTGATCGAGTGCAAATAAAATTTTTAATCTCGTAGTATCCCCCAAAATCTTAAAGAAGTCTACTAGTTTTAAAAAGGTATTTTCTAGGGGCATCTTTTTTTTCGCAATCTCTACAGATTCCTGATGAATAATATTGCAATCACAAATAAACTCATTTCTAGACATAATCAAATGCTTCTCCTCTATCTATTGTTTTACCTACTCTATTATAGTTGAATAGTCACTCAATTGTCAAGGGTAAAAAAATAGAATAGGTATGTACACCTTTCTATTTTTTAATCTCTTTATTCTTTCACTTTCACGTCTAACATTCCTACTAAAAACATCGCTTGACTAGAATCAATGATCATACCCTTTACAGAAGACAAATCAAAATGGCAAGAAGAAATATCTGCTTTTGAAAAATCAATGTCTTTTAAAGAAGTCTCCAACCACTCTGAATTTCTTAAAGTAACGTCTTCTAAAAGAAATTGATGAATTTTTATCATAGAAAAATTCGTGTCATTAAAATTACTTTTTTCTATCCAACCATTGGAAAAAATAGAGGAAGCAAAATTACTATAAGAAGCATTACAACTACTCCATTTTACATTTTCAAAAGAAGCATCTACAAAGGTAGTTCCCATCATCTTACAATTCTTAAAAATTACTCTTGTAAAAAGATTGTTATCGAAATGTAAATTAGAAAGATCACAATTGTCAAATAAGACATCTATCCATTCTACTCTTTCAAAAGTACAATCTTGAAAATGAATATTCTGAAAAATAACACTATCTATTTCTTCTTCTTGAAAATCACGATGAATTCGAGAATCCTGATAAATACCATAAGATAGATTTTCAAGAGTATCCGAATCTGAAATTTTTTTTGGCTCTAAATTCTTTAACTTAGGCTCTTGGAATTTCGAAGAAACTATTCCTTTTTTCATGGATATCCCCCTTCCATCCTTAATAATTTTTCTTTTAAAAGAATACCACCTTGATATCCTACCAACTTTTTATTAGCACCGATAACGCGATGACAAGGAACTATAATACTGATTGGATTCCTAGAAATTGCTCCACCCACTGCTTGAGCAGATATTCTGGGTACCTTTCGAATAGCTGCCAACTTAGAAGCGATTTCTCCATAAGTCCGATACCTACCATAAGGAATTTCTAATAACAGATTCCAAACCTCTTTTTGAAAAGAAGTACCTTTTAAAGAAATGGGAGGTAAAGATAATATTTTTCCCTGAAAATAATTATCCAACCAATTTTTAGTACAAGAAAAAATCTCTAATTCTTTTTCTTCAGCACCCATTGTTTGGGATAAATACCTCTCCTGACCAGGAAGGAGTAAATGTGTTAAAAATTCACCATCACTTAAAAGGGTAATTCGACCTAAAGGAGAATCATAAAAACTTTTATACATCTATCGTTTCCTTAATTTCGCTACAAAAAATCCTTCATAATCTTTTGTTGGACAAACTACTAAAGTTCCCGGTAACGTAGAAGAAAGAAACGGGATTTCAGGCAAGGAAATCGGTACCAACTCCACTTTCTTTTCTTCTAATACCTGTCGGACTACTGTTTCATTTTCTTCTTCTAAAATCGAACAAGTAGAATAAATTAAAATTCCACCCTTCTTTAATAAAGAAATAGCTTTTCTAAGTAAAGTAAGTTGTCTGTTAGAACAACGCTTCACAAGTTCCTCTTGAAAAGAAGAATTTTGCTCAGAAGAAATATCTAAAGTTCCACTACCACTACAAGGGGCATCTAATAAAATTTTATCGAAAGAAAAATATTCATCTAGTGTTCTAGCATCTGTTTTTAAAATTGTTGTCCTTTTTACGCCTTGTTTATCAAGATTATATTTTAATCTCTCAAAACGAATAGGATTCTTTTCACACGCCATAATCATAGCTTGATTTCCTGTTAAGGAAGCAATTTGAGCTGTTTTTCCGCCTGGAGCAGCTGCCATATCCAGAATATGATCAGTTCCTTTTGGGTCTAAAAATAAAACTGGTAACATAGAAGATAGACTTTGAAGATAAATCTTCCCTTCTTGATAAATAGAGAGTCTTCTAATTTCTTCTTCGTTTCTATTTCTAATCAGAAAAGCATCCTCATACCAAGAAACCGTTTCATAAGAAATATTTTCTTGTTCTAATACTTCTTTAATTTCTTCTAAAGTAGTCTTTAAACGATTGATGCGAAAAGTTACTGTCTTTTTTAAGAAGCCTTCTTCTATTTTACGAGAACTTTCTCCATACTGATGCTCTAATCTCTCTTTCAAAAAACTTGGAATTGTATTCATGTGAACCACTCCTTATATTTTGTTTTTCAAATAATACTCTGTACTAAAGAGAACTTTTTTCCAATCTTTTCGTTCCCCTTTTTCCCATTTTTGACTTCTTTTAGAACTAAGATTTCGAAGATAATCAAAAATGGCAATAAGTTGTGAAAGAAAGGTTATAATAGCAATTCCAGATACAAAAATCATTGGCATCCAATCAAAGAAATATAGATAACCGAAAATGACACTAAAGGCAACAAACCACATTTTAGCTTTGCCAAAGGTACTAGCCTTTGTTTTCTTTCCTTGCAAAAAGGCAACTGTATTAATCAAAAAAATAGAAAGTTCTCCCACTAAAACCAGCCAAAGAATTGGACAAGAAGATAAGAGACAAACTAATAAAATAATATTTAACGTCTTATCAGCAACCGTATCCATCAATGCCCCATAAAAAGTCTGAACTTTATATTTTCTAGCTAAATACCCATCTAAAGAATCGGTTAAGAAAAGAATAACAACATTTCCTAAAAAGAACATAGCACTAGTATAATCCTTTATAATAGGTAAAAATAGCGAGTATAAAAACCTAGTAGTTGTAATTAAATTGACAAATAATCTCATAAACATTACCTCTTACTGTTATCCATTATAACATATTTTTTCTTTTTTCTTCCTAAAAATAAGGAACAAGAAGCTCCTTATTTCACATTTCGCAAACGTAGAGAATTCCCTACAACCGTAAGACTACTAATCGTCATCGCTAAAGAGGCAAACATAGGATTCATTTGAATATGAAAACGACTAAAGAATCCCATAGCAATTGGAATCATCGCAATATTGTAAAGAAAAGCCCAAAATAAATTTTCTTTAATATTCTGTACAGTTTTCTTACTAATTCGTAAAAGAAGGGGAATTTTTTCAAGTTGATCGTTCATCAAAATAACATCAGCAGAATCACTAGCGATATCTGTTCCACTATGTACACTTACACCAATAGAGGCAGTAGCGAGACTAGGAGCATCATTAATTCCATCTCCAACCATCATAACTACTTTTCCCTCTTTCATTAAATCTTCAATGAGTTTCTTTTTATCTTTTGGTAAAACATTTGCAAATACTTCTGAGATTCCTAAAGAAGAAGCAATAATAGATGCCGTTTGTTCATTATCCCCTGTTAAAAGGATAATTCTTTTATTCATCTTTTGTAAACAAGAAATGGTATCTTTAGCAGTTTTCCTTGGAACGTCCTTTACCCCTATTAATGCAACTACTTCCTTATCTTTTATGACATATACTAAACTATTCCCATCATGGGATAAATTGTCTGCTTCTTTTTGATAAGGATTTTCGAAAGATAATTCTTTTAACAATTTCTCATTTCCAACATAAATAGCTTCCCCATCAATTTTTCCTTTGATTCCCATGCCAGGAAGATTTTCAAAATCATGGACATCTCGCAAAGAAAGATTGTGCTCTTCTTGATAGAAAGAAAAAGCTCGACTAATAGGATGGGCTGATTTAGCCTCTAAACTAGCAACGATAGAAAGGATTTCTTCCTTCTTCCATTCCTTTTTATGATAGACTTTAGAAATACGTAAGTTACCATAAGTTAAAGTACCTGTCTTATCAAAAAGAATGATATCCGTTTGGTAAGCTTTCTCTAAAATTTCACTACTTTTCATTAAAATTCCCTTTTTTGCACAGTTTCCAACACTCACAACCATCGCAAGTGGCGTAGCAAGACCTAAAGCACAAGGACAAGCTACTACTAGTACAGACACCATAGATTGGAAAGCAGAAGTCCATCCCATTCCTAAGAAAAGGTGTCCTAGAAAAGTAAGAAAAGCAAGAATTAAAATAAAAGGAACAAAATAACTGCTAACTCGATCGGCAAGTCTTCCAATAGGTGCTTTGGAATTAGTAGCTTCCACAACTAATCTCACAATCTCTGAAATCGTAGAGTCTTTCCCAATTCTTTTTGCTTCATACTCTAAATAACCATCTATATTAATACTTCCAGCAATTACTTCCTCTTTGATAGATTTCTTCACTGGAAGAGATTCTCCCGTTAAAAAGGATTCCTCTAAGTGGGACTCGCCAAATACAATAACGCCATCAACAGCAATTTTCATTCCTGGTTTAGCAATTAAAATATCCCCTTTTTTCACTTCATCAATGGTTACTTGAACTTCGCCATTTTCTGTTTTTAAGAGAGCATAATTGGGAGTAATCTGAACTAATTCTTTAATCGCCTCTTTTGTCTTTTCTTTACTTCTACCATCAATAAATCGTCCCAATTTTAGCAAATAAATTATCATCGCTACAGATTCAAAATATAAATGATGAACAAAATGAGATTGTCCCATTAGAATGGAAAGGAAAGCATAAAGACTATATCCAAAATTAGCAAAAACACCTAATGAAACCAAGGTATCCATATTTGGTGTCCTATGAATAGCATTTTTTAAACCACTAAAAAATAAATCCTTTCCATAATACAAAAAAGGAAGAGTCAAAAGAAATATTGCAAGAGAATGAAAAACAGGGTATTCCTCACCATCAAGATAAGCAAAAATTGGTAAAGAAAGCATACTTCCCATAGAAATATACAGTAAGATAAGCAAAAGAATACCATAAAAAATAAGTGGTTTTTTAGATTGCTTTTTCTCTTGTTGCAAATCTTTAAAAATTCCTAAACTCTCAAATCCTGCTTCTTTGACAAATCGCTCTAAATCTTCTACAGATAAAAAATCTTCGTAGGTAATAGAAGCTTGAGCTAAAACTAAATTAACAGTTGCTGATAAAATACCTGACTGTTTGTTTAGATATTTTTCTAATCCACTAGAGCAGGCACTACAACTCATTCCCCCAATATTCAAAATAATTTTTTTCATGAGTTTTCCTCTAAAACAGGAAAGCCAATATCATTTAATCTTTCCTCTACTTGTTCTTGGACATCCTTTTCCATTTTTAGGAAAACTTCCCCTGTTTCATAATTCGCAGTCACACTTTTGACTCCTTCTATATTTTTAATAGCATTTTCAATTCTAGAAGCACATCCCGTACAATGCATTCCTGATACTTTCAAACAAATTTCTTTCATAATTTTCTCTCCTATCCATTAAATCTCTTAAACAACGTAGTAAGCTCTTCAATCACTTCTGAATCTCCTTCTGATAAATTCTTGCTAATGCAAGTATGTAAATGATTTTCTAAAATATGATTGGATAAACTTTTGATAGATTTTTCAATAGCCGATAATTGTATCAAAATATCATTACAATACCGATCTTCCTCTACCATTTTTTTGATTCCTTTCACTTGCCCCTCTATTCTATTTAAATGATTTTGAACTAATTTCTTTTCTTCTTCAGAACGATACGTATGTTTTTCTCCCACCTTATAACCACCTATTTCATTATATACCCTATAGGGGTATTTGTAAATATTTTTAAAATTAAAAAGCTGATAATTTCTTCTTATCAACTCTCTTTCAAAAATTTTGTTAAACGATTCACAATTTCAATAAACTGTAAATCATTAGAAGCTTTTATCAAGACACAATCTCCTTTTTTCATAATTTTTTTTGCTTTTGCTATAGCTTCTTCATTTGTATTAAAAGAATAAGTTGGAATGCCATTTGCTGTTGTAACTTCAGCAATAGGACCTACTTCTTTTCCAACTAATATTACTAAGTCAATATGATTTTTTACAATGGCCTCTCCCACCTTTTGGTGACACTCATAAGAAAAATCACCTAAATTAATCATATCCCCTAAAATAGCTATCTTTCTCTTTTCTTTGCGAATAGCCAAATATTCTAATGCTACTGTTACAGATTCCAAACATGCATTATAAGTATCATCTATAATGGTTATTCCTTTCTTGGTAACAATATGCATTCTATTAGGTTCAAGAGATGCTTTATCGATTCCTGGCTGAATGTCTTCTAAAGGTACTTGTAAGGCACGACTAATGGCAATTGCACACAAACAATCTAAAACGTAGTGTTTCCCTACTGTTGGTAATTGAATCACTAATCCAGTATCCTTTCCATGCTCGATTAAACGAAATTGAACTAATGATTCCGTATTGACGATATCGGTTGCCATATAATCACTTGTATGCTCTATTCCAAAAGTAATTACGGAACACTTTTTAGTATGATTTTCCTTCCACTTTCTTAGATTTTCATCATCGTTATTGATAACTGCTATTCCATTTTCCTTTAGTCCATCAAAAATTTCTAATTTTCCTTGAATTAAAGCTTCTTTAGAACCGAAATCAACAATATGTCCAGTACCAATATTTAAAATAGCTGCTATATCAGGTTCCACAGTACAACTTAACTTATTTAAACTCTTTTTAGTTCCTAATCCTAATTCTAAAACAATCAATTCTTCATCTTTTCTTTGTAGTACCGTTCTGGCAGTTCCAGACATTCCATTTTGATTATGTTTAGTATATAAAGCCTTATATTTTTGATTGACAATACTTCCACAGATACTAGTTGTAAAACTCTTCCCACAGGTACCAGTAATGGCAACAACAGGAATTTTCCACTGCATTAATTTTTCATGAACCATTTTGTGAGCCAATTCAAAATCTTCATTTCGAGAACAAATGGAAAGTTTCATATAAGCTTGTCTCGCATTTTTAACAAAAATAAGAAATTTATCTGGATATTTTTCTTTTATCTTTTTTAGATTTATTTTTTCTTCAATGATACATCCAATAGCACCTTTCTGATAGGCATCTTCTATAGTATCCATTAAATTATTCGTTTTTCCAATAATAGCAACTTCCCCCGGTTGAACGTTAGAAGAAGTCCAACTAAATTTGTTACACTCTAAGTCGCCATCTCCTGTTAATAACAGTCCTTTTGCCCAATCTACGGCTTCCCTTACTTTCAAACAACACACCACCTAACAAAATATTTTTCTTGCAAATCATTAACAGCAATCCCAATCAACGATAGCTTGTTCAAAATGTTTCTCTCGAATGTCTTCTAAAGAACATAATGCAAATAAAATCCCGGCATCTCCAATATCCAATCTAGAATCTAGATTAGAATCCAATTTTACCAAACATTCTGATTTTTCTTCATTTCCATAAGTTCTAGGATCTTCTTGGGTAAAATCTGCATACCCACCAATCGTTCCTGCAGGATTTTGAAGAGAATCAATAAATTGGTCAAAATCTTGTCCCATCACAGTTTCCAATTGTTGCCAATTTGTTACTTCATTTTCATAAATTTCACTAATTAATGGAAAGGCGATTTTCTCAAAACGGTACTCTGAAATAGGCATATGACAAATGGATGGGGATACTTCTATTTTTATCGGTTGACTAACAACAAAACGACTCACATCAATTTCAGGAAATACGGTTTGATACTCTAATCCTTCTTCAAAATAGCGAATGGTATAATCACAAGGATAAGATAACTTTTTATCCACAAATATTTCTAGAATACCGGTTTCAGGCCATCCTTCTAAATGAATTTCTTTTAAATTCAATTGAATGAGTAATGGCATCCAATCTCCTTTTTTATCTTTTGGATATTCTTCTCCAACTGGTAGATAAGGATTTCCACCTATTTTATTATCTAAAATAGAAGGTTCTCCTTCTACACAAGAAAATTGATAGCATTTCTTTTCTGTTTTCTCTTTATATCTTTCTAGTAAATTCTGCAATTTTTCGTTCATATTTTTCTTTTCCTCCTAAAGCATAGATGAGCACTATAAATTTATGCTATATACCATTAATACTATATCATAAAAAAGAATTCCCAAAAAGCATATTCTTTATTTTTTCACATAAAAAAGGTTGAATTTCTTTTTTTCAACCTTTTTATAGCATTATTTTTTTAACTTTTTCCTTTTTCCAAAAACTACTCCCAAAATAACAAGAATGATGAAAAGAGCAAATCCAACTCCTAAAAAGATAGGAAGATTATTTTGTTCTTTTGGTTGTTCATAAATTCCTTCATTTTGAGCAAGACAATCTTCTATTTTTTGATCACTCTTTATGTTTGCTACAACATCACAATGCGTTTTTGCATCCTCGTAACTCTCCATTGCCTCTGTTAAATTTTTTTCTATTTTTTCATTAAAACCAAGGAAAAAATTAGAACCAAGGACAATAAGAGGTGTTTTTTCTTTCTTGATATCGAGAGCATCTCTTACCTCCTCTATCATTTCCTGATTCTCTTCTATGGAAATATACTCCACTCTAAACCGATTATGGTCTTTTAATTGTTTCTCTAACCATTCTCTTCCTGCATCACATTCCTTACAATCATCATCATAAAAGAAATAAACTCTGATATTGCTATAAGAAGAATTGGTAACAACAGCTTTCGTTGTTATTGGTAAGCAGAAAAATAAAAATAGAAAAAGGATTAATATTTGTTTTTTCATAATTTACCTCCTATGAAAGGAAAGGTGTGGTAATACTTATCACACCTTTTTAACCTTTATACCTTTCTGATCCCGAATATAAAGACCACCAATTTTTACCATTTTCTATGATTTGAAGAATTTGTGCTTTTGCTTCTTCCTCTGAAACCTCACCTGATTTCAAAAGAATCTCTGTTGGTGTTGGTAAAGTAGTGTTTCCAATATCCGTTATCTTAATATCAAATTTATTATCCGAATAAGAACCATAAGAGGTAGAAACTGAATTAGTATGGAATGTTTCAGAAGTAATACTTTCTATATACTTTTTACCATCTTTTTCAATCACTTTTACCGTTAAAGTTAAATCTTCATTGGCATTACCTTTATCCAAATCAGCATCAAACTTACTATCCGTATCAAAGAGAATACTATAGTTATATTCTAACCATAAATTTAATCTTTCTTTCGTTAAAGTTACTTTATAAGTATTTTCTTCATCACCTTGTGTAACAGTTCCTATTGCATTTGTTTTAATAGAATCATTAACAATATCTCTTAATAATTCCAACTCAGAGATGCCGATACCTGTATAAAATGTACCAGTATATCTCCATCCGTCATAATAATATCCATTCTCATCAAATTGATTTGGATCAGATGTCATACTATCATTTTCCTGAAATTTTTCAAATATTACACTATAAGCAGCATTTTGCTCTGCTCTTGATAAATGTGCATACTGACTATAAGGAACAAAAGGTGCATCTAGAGGATGGAAGGTGTATTCATATTTTGGATAATTTGGTTGGTCAAATGTAATATACTTTCTATTTAAGCTCTTATCATATTTCTTTACATAATTATTTTGATGTCCACGCATTTTTGTCTTGTTAGTGACCGTCAAATTATCAGCTTCTTGAGTATTTTTAGCAGCTTCATTTAACATTTCTTCTAATGTCGTTACTTCTCTATAATCTAACGTATAATCCTCTTCTTGATATTGATCCCCTAAACCATCAATATCTAATTTAATCGTATACACTTTTCCGCTATCTGGAGTAATATCTGAAGACTTAATAGCCTCCAAATTTAAGCTTACTATTTTTAATTGTCTAATAGACATTACTGTAGCAATCCCATTTTCGTTTTCAGGATCATATTTGTAATTTATCGATTGTCCATTTGGGTCAATAACTGTTATAGTTGTTTCCGAATTAAATTTTTCTGAAGTTAGGGTTACTGGTATATAATACTTACCTTCTATCTGCTTTGTTAAAGTGCCAGAAATACCCCTACTATCAGTTGCTAATCCATCACCACTTACTACAGTAAAAACAGCTGATGGTTTCTGTTTATATGAAGCATAATAAGTCTTATGATCCACTAAAGCCTCTTGACCAAAGTCCTCGACTTTGCCACTTTCTGGTACTTGCCCAAGCGTTAAGTGTTGAGGATACCAACCAACAAATTCATAATCATTTAAAAGTTCGGCATTCTCTTGTTCCCATCTTTCTCTAAATTCTCTAATTTCTTCCTGTTCTATTTTTTCACCATCGTGATACCACTTAATCATGGAATATGGCGAACCACTACTTTTTCGACTAAATGGGTCAAAGAAAGTAATACAATAGATTTTCGCATGATTTGGCTCAATATAGTAAGTTCTATCATATGTTACAGAAGCTACATCATTATCAGCACGTTTCTTTTCTATCCAATGATACATATCATTGCTATTCTTAGTTAATTCTTTTCCAGTAAAAGTAACTGTTCCTGGAAATTCAGATTCTCTGGTTGCTCTTGGAATTCGAATCGTTGGAGTATCATAACTTTCTGTACTATTTGTTAAATTAGATTTAACTATTAACGTACCACCCTTTACGAGGATTCCGGCTGGATACTCTTTTGGTTCTTCAATAGTCTCTGGTTTCGTAATACCAGATACATCTATATTATCAACAGTAACCTTTGCAGTTCCTTCAATTAAAATTTCTGACTTTTTACCTCCGGTAAGTTTTAAGTTAGAAAGTTCTACCTCACCAGATTTAACATCCATAACATAATCTTGATTACTTACAGAAATAGTTGGTTGATTCGTAGTAGCTATGCGAACCACTTCGCTATTTTCAACAGCTTTCATTGAAATTGTTTTATCAGTTATTGTTAAAGGATTACTTAAAGAAATATCGCCATCAATGTAAATAGTATGGTAATCTTTACTCAAAACTTCTTCAATAGTAGATGCTCCTAACTCTTCGTTTTCAGCATTTACTACAACAAAATCAGAAGTGAAATCAAATGTATAAGTTTTGTCATCTTTTTGAGTGATTTCTTCTCCTTTAGAATTCGTTAATTTAATCGTTTCATCTTTTACTTCACCAATCACAATAGTGAAAGTTTTATCTGCATACTCTAGTTGATCTAAAGTTGCATCTGCTTCATGACTATTTAAATCCTTATCAAAGGCATCTTTTATTCCCTCGATAATTTCTTTCTTCAATGCTTTTCCTTCTGGTGTTAATAAGTCTCGATTATTTTTATCTTCATATTCTTTACTACCACTAGCTTGATAATCTGTAGTAAACTTTAGGGTTTGATCATCAATCGTCAAAGAAATATCCTGAATTTCTCCTTTTTCAAGAATATAAGCAATCGTTCCAGGGATGCTTGTTTCCGCTAATTCTGTTAATGGTACATTAGGACTATCCACATGAATCGTTATTGTATTCTCGTTTTGTTGAAGATCAAATTTATCTGTAAAATTATTAGAATAGGTAGTATTTTCACTATTTAAATCATCCATAATAATCTTAGTGAATTCATCCACATTTAAACTATAATGGGCTGTTAATTGATGATCAACTTTAACATTCTCTAATGATTCAACTTTTTCCCCATTTTCATACCATCCATCAAATTTGCGGTATTGCTTTTCTACAGAAGTCATTTCTGGATCTGGTAATGTTTCTAAGCTCTTACCAGTTTTTACAAATTCTGTATCAGGGTTTTCTAGACTTCCAGCATCAAAATTAATCATTAATTCTTCTTCAATAGAAATCTGGTAAACTAATCCTGCTCCTGATTCTTTATTTTTAAATTGAGCAACTGTTTTCTCTGGATGAATGGTTAAACTTAATTCTCCATCTTTTTGCCATTCCTGATATAAGTTATGTAGAGTCTTATCACTTGCTTCAATTTCCGTTTCAAAGAATTCTTGCAATTTTTGAGCGACATCAGCTTTGATTTTACTTTCTTCAGTATTTTCCTCTGATGTAAACGTTTCTTCATTATCTCCCAACTCAATACTAATAGAATCAACTTCTCCAGAAGCTAGGGCATGAGCAATAGTTGAAGAAATGGCTGTTTCTGTTATATTTTCCAAAGTTTCTGTACGATCTAAGATTTCAACATTTAAGTGATAATCCTCGCCCTCTACCCTTTCAATTTTAAAATTTCCTTCTACATTTTCTTTGGCATTAATATGAGTTAAAGCATCTGAAATATAAGAATCAACATCTACTTCCCATATTGGATATAAAGTGATATCTTCTGTAATTGTCTCATCACTTTTCTGGTCAGTAAATTTAAATTCTGTATCCATTTCAGCATCAGGTTGTTCTCCAGTTTGCTCATTCCAGTGATGAAAACTATTATATTGTCTATCATCTTTATCATGTTGTTCTTTTGTAGGATCTACTGGTTTCGTTAATTTCTCACCGTCATAGATATATTCTGTTTTTATATCCGTATTTTCATAAGTTACGGTGTGCAATGAAACAAAATCTACGTCAGTATAATCAATCGTATACTCCTCACTTGGTAAATATTCTTTTGAACTATCTCCATCAGAATCAATTTTAATTGTTATTTTTTTACTAGTATTAGGATCTGTCATAGGAATATGGTGTAAAATCGTTAATACATATTCCTCTCCATCTTGAGTAAAATCTGAAAAAGTATATTCTTTTGAATTATCACCATTTTTAACAGTTACCTTAATATCTTTCGTAACCTTTTCTGGTTTTATCGTAAAAGCATAGAAATAGGAATTCAAATCCTCTTTATTACTAAAACCACCAGTTAATTGTTGTTCTTTAATAGTTCCTGATAATTTACCAGATTGCTTATCATATGATAAATTTCCTTTTTGATGAGTAGCATTATCACTACTTAATTCAATATCATTTGGAGAAGTATACCCCCACTCTGATAATTGTTCTTTATCAGTAGCAGGAATTTCACTATCTTCAATACTGATATCAGCAGTTGTCTTCTCTTGAAGTTTTAAATCACTCCAATCAAGTGTTAGAGTATAAGGAGTGTATTCTTCTCCTTCTCCATCCATATCCACTTCAATCGTAATTGTTGTATCTTCTGCATTTTTATCAAGGTACGCTAAAGCATAAACCGTTTTGTTGTCATCAAAGATTTCAGTCTTAACAGTTTTCGTTTCATTACCACGCGTAATCTTGATGGTTGTTTTGCTTCCAGTAGTTATTTTATCAATATTTGTTTTAATAACAAATGGTAAATAATAACCTGTTGCTTCATCTCCTGTAAATGGTTGTTTAGAATTCTCAAATGTATCTAAAATTGGAATTAATCCACTTACTTTAATAATTTGATCTTCTGTTACAAAAGTCGTAGTAAATCCATCTACTTTTTTCCATCCATACTGCTCTTTTAATTTTGTAGAAGCAGCATCTTCTTCCTCGCCATTTACCCCTTCAAGCGTGAATGGTGAACCTTTTACAAATGTTAAAGTACTATAATCTACTGTGAATGTTGTTGGTAAATATTCTTTACCTTCTCCATCCCAGTCAATGGTTACTTCAAAACTACAATTTGTTTTGGTAGTTCCACTACATGCTGTATCATTTAATTTGAATAGATTTGTAAATACTCCAGCTTCATCAAAATCTTCTTTACCAAAAGTTAAAGTTTGT
>CANQTT010000019.1 GCA_947626855.1 uncultured Bacilli bacterium | reverse complement strand
AATCCTTCCTAGGTTTTATATTTCTATATTACCATAGAAAGGATTTTAAACTTTACACAAATTTATTTACAGACTCCCTTTTATTGTTAATCTTAGGATTAAAGGCATTTGAAGTGAATTTTCAATTCCTTTCTATGAACATTTCTTTTCTAGAACTGTTGAAAACATTTTCTATTTTTACTGTTATTTTTTTTGGTGTAGAGGGAAATTCTATTGGATCGGAATTTTTCTCCACGATTTTTCACAATCATGGCAATATAGAGGCAGAAATTTCTTTGTTACAAGAAAAAAAGCAAGCCTCTTTGGACAAACAAAAAGAATTGACCAATCAACTTCGTGGAAATGAAGTTTTATTAATGGAAATAAGGACAGTAAGAGATCAAATCTATCAAGAAATTATTAATATCAGAAAGCAAAGAAACGATGCTATAGAAGAACTCTTAGCGAAGTTAGATCTTTTGGTTCCTAGATTAGACTATACGTCAATAGATATTCAAAAAATATTAGAAAAGAAGATCGATTAGGATCTTCTTATTTTATAAAGTATTCATAATATTCTTCATAGGTAATCTGGTTATCATAAATATATTGAGCAACTTCTTTTCCAACATAGCGATAGTGCCATGGTTCATATTGATATCCAGTAATATATTCTTTTCCTTCAGGATAGCGAAGGATAAATCCATAACGATAAGCATTTTGACTAATCCATTTGAATTCTTCTGAATTTTCAAAGGCTCCGATGCTGTGATTTTTACTAGTTCCTAAATCCATTGCTAATCCTGTTTGGTGTTCTGAAAATCCCGGTCTAGCGGAGTAAGTATCGGCTTCTTTCTTTCCATCTTTTTTCACATAATTATTATAAAGGGTATTTTGATAATTATAACTGCGATAAGGGGATTGAATATATGGATAAAGTCCTAAAACAGAAGCATCATTGTACATTTCTATAAAAGCTTGATAAGCTTCTTGATTGAGTTGTCCACGACCATAGGTTGATTCTACATTGACTAGGTTACTAGGAACATACTGCTTATCTAGATAATAATATTTATTTACGAGGATAAGGTTTCCTTTGCTGGCATCCGCTTTTTGGATATCTTCATAAGCTTTTTTATCAAGATTACTATTTACACGAGTAATAATTTCATGAATAGATAAATCTTTATGTTCTTGGTAGTATTGTATATATCGGTCCATATTTTCACTAACCATATACTTTTTCCCTAAGAATAGGGCTTTTATATCCTCATTTTTTTCTTCTGGTTGATTAGGCTCGACAGGATTAGGATCTTTTTCTTCTGTCTTTGGTTCCTCATCTAAATCGTGATTTACATCATAAACGATTTTAGAACCTTCTAATTCGTGTTGTTGATAATATTTGAAATAGCGATCTAGATTTTCTAGTTTAAAATCTTCATGATTTAAAATTGTCGAAATATCTTGATTATAAGGTACGCCTTCTTTTCCTTGATTGACAAGAAAAACGATGTCATAGGAAGTTGCAGATGGATATTGAAAAAGATACTTTAGATATTCTTCCAATTTCTCTTGTTGAAATGATTTTTCTTCTGAGATAGATAAAACTTTTGAATGATACTGATATTGTGTTAAAAGCTTTAGGTTTTCCGATGTAAGGAGACCTTTTAATTTTGTAATCTCTTCCTTCCCGTATCCAATTTCTTTTAATTGCGTATCAATTGTTTTATGATTTAAAAAATAAATTCCCATAATCCCCCATACCGCTAAAAAACAAGCTCCTAAGAGAAAAAGATTTTTCTTGTTGATTTTTCTTTTTTTGTTCATTTTTCTCCCTCGATAAAGTAAGCATAATATTCATCAAATGTAATATCGTGTTCATAAATGTAAGTTGCTACTTCTACTCCGACATAGCGATAATGCCATGATTCGTAATGATATCCTGTGATATATTCTTTATCTTTAGGGTAACGAAGAATAAATCCATATTCATGAGCATGATTTTGAAGCCAATCAAATTCTTCAAACGTATCAAAGGTGTCGGTATTAGCTCCGTAAGTTGTAACATCAACAGTAAGTCCTGTTTGATGTTCTGAGAATCCAGGTCTAGCCGCTACATCATCTGTTTCTTTTTGACCTAAGCTCTCTAAATAACCATTATATAAATCTTCTTGATATTGATAATCGCGATAAGCAGAAGCGATGATAACTGTAAGTCCATCTTCCTTAGCAGCATTAAATAGAGCAATAAAGTTGTCGTAGGCTTCTTTCCGGAGCATAGGATCATCTCCATAAGCATACCAGTTTTTTACTTTTTCTAAATCTTCTGCTTCATAATCTTTACTTAATTTGTGAAACTTATTCACTAATAATAAATTATCTTGGCTGACATCTGCTTCTACAGGATTAGAATACCAATCTTCATCCGCACGTACATTGACAATCGCTACAACATCTCTTAAAGATTTATCTGGATTTTGTTCATAATAAGAAAGATACCTATCCAAGTTTTTCTTTAAGTAATAGTCTTCTTGAATAAATTTAGGAATATTTTCATTGGCTTCTTTTTTGAGAAGTTCTTCTAATTCATTATTTTCTAAGTGCTCGATTAAGTAAGCAGTATCTTCCTCGGAATAGCCATGCTTTTGGAGACGGTATTCAAAGGTCTTTTGATAGTCTAGGGTTTGTTTCCAACGAAATAATCCAGCGATTAAAACAAGAACCACAATCACACATCCAACAGCAATTCCGACATTTCTTTTTTTCAGTCTTACTTTTGTCATAAATCCTCCTCTATTTCTAACGTTATTCTACCACAAAAAGGGAAAAAATAAAACTGCTATTGAGAGGAGTTAGTGAATATGATATAATGAGGCTGGAGGATGATGGTATGGTAGAATTTATGATTGGTTTATTGATATTGTTAATTTGTCTTCTTATAGCGTCTATAAAACAAATTAATGAGTATGAAAGGGGAGTAAAATTTACAGCGGGAAAATTTTCTTCTATTATGAAGCCGGGATGGAATTTTGTTTTTCCAATTTTTCAGAGTTATAGCAAAGTAGATATTCGTACGAAAGCAGTTGATGTTCCCGAACAAGAAGCAATTACGAAAGATAATGTTTCTGTTCGAATCAACGCTGTTATTTATTATAAAATTTTTGATGCTGGAAAAAGTGTACTTGCTGTTGAAAACTATTTCTATGCCGTTAGTCAATTAGCTCAAACGACAATGAGAAATGCAGTTGGTGCCGTTTCCTTAGATGAATTATTAGGAGAAAGAGAAAAGATTTCTTCTGAAATTTGTAAAATTATTGATACGGCAACAGATCCTTGGGGAATCAAAGTTGAAAATGTGGAATTAAAAGATATTTCTCTTCCTGAAGAGATGAAAAGAGTTATTGCCAAAGCAGCGGAAGCAGAACGAGAAAAAGCAGCTGTCATTACGAAGGCAGCAGGAGAAGTAGAAGCTTCTTTAAATTTAGCGAAAGCAGCGGAAACGATGAATCGTACTCCTGGAGCTCTTCATTTGCGTACTTTAGCAACGATTAATGATGTATCTTCTGATCAATCTAATACGATTATTTTTGCTCTTCCTGTAGAAATGCTTCGAGCATTTGAAAGAGCTGGTGAACCAAAAAGCCCTTCTCTAGAGGATATCGCTAGATTGATAGATAGTAAAAAAAATAATCTCTAAAAGTATCACTAGATACTTTTTTTGTTTTAAATCTTTTTCCTACACATAAGTTTTACTAGAGGTGGAATATGAAAAAAGTACTGTGGTTCGTTCTTTCTTTTTTATTGATAATTCCTTCGATTCAGGCAGAAGAGGAAAATCTTTTGGCTCCTCATGCCAAGAGTGCTGTTTTAATAGAAGTATCAACCGGAGAAGTATTATATGAGTATAATTCTCATGAGAAATTAGCACCTGCTTCTATGACTAAAATGATGAGTCTTCTTTTGATTATGGAAGCGATTGAAAAGGATTCCATTTCTTATGATACCAAAGTAACAGCTAGTAAGAATGCATCAGATATGGGAGGTTCTCAAATTCTCTTGGAAGAAGGAGAAGTAATGACGGTAGATGATTTGTTAAAAGGAATTACTATTGCGAGTGGGAACGATGCGGTAGTAGCGATGGCAGAAACGATTGGGGGAAGTGAAGCTAATTTTGTCGAGATGATGAATCAAAAGGCAAATGAACTCGGTCTAAAAGATACTCATTTCCAAAATAGTCATGGCTTAGATGCAGAAAATCACTATTCTAGTGCCTATGATATGGCTATGATTGCTAGAGAACTTGTTCGTCATGAAAAAATATTGGAGTATTCTTCAATTTATGAAACTTATCTTCGAACCGGAACAGACCGACAAACTTGGTTAGTGAATACGAATAAGTTGGTTCGTTTTAAGGACGGCGTAGATGGATTAAAAACTGGCTATACCGGAAATTCGGGATACTGTCTTACTGCTACTATGAAAAAAGATGGCATGAGAGTAATTGCAGTGGCTATGGGAGAACCGAGTAGTGAAGTTAGAAATTCAGAAATCAGTAGTATGCTTGATTATGCTTTCGCACAATATGGTATTCAAAGATTGTTATCCAAAAATAGTGTAGTAGATACTGTGAAATTAGAAAAATCGAAACAGGAGCAAGTAGCCGTTATTCCTATGGAAGACGTGAGTATTCTCTATCAAAAAACTCATCAAAAAATAACTCCAACCTATTCCATTACTTATGATAAGTTATCTCCTGCGATGAAGAAAGGGGAAAAAATAGGAACCCTTCTAATTCAGGATGATAACTCTGTTATCCGTAAGGTAGACTTAACGGTGGCTGTTGATGTTAAAAAAGCAAATATCTTGGATTTATTCCTTCGTTATGGAAAAGATTTTATTACAGGAAATATTCACTTTTAAATAGGTAGAAAATATGATAGAATAAGGAATAGAAAATGGTAGTTGAGAGGTATTTGTATGAGTAAAGGAAATAGAAAAAAGAAAAAGAGAAAATGGAAGAAACAATGGCTTATTCTGTTCTCTTTTCTACTTCTATTTCTTTTTTTATTCTTTTTGATGAAGCCATCGACAAAACAGAAAGCAGTTTCTCTTCCACCAGAAGAAACAGATTATGTAGAAAAGATTGTAACATATCAAAAAGAGTTGTCACCTGATTTTTTAAATTGGGTCAAAGAGAAGTATTCTAATCAGGTTTTAAAAGAGATTTTGTCTTCTCTTGAACAAGGAAACTATGAACTTTCCATCTGGCATAAATTAACAGGAAATTCTTATCAAGTCTTACAAGATTTCTATCAAAATGTCTATCAAGATAATCCTCGTGTAAAAGTAATAGAGGGAAATAAAGACGAAATTCAGATTAGTTTTGCAGGGGATGTTTCCTTAGCTGATAATTGGAAAATTATGCCTTACTATAATGCTAGAAAACAAGGGGTTGAGGGAATTTTTTCTTCTGATATTCTTGCCTATATGAAACAAAGCGATATCATGATTGTCAATAATGAATTCTGTTTTAGTGAAACAGGTACTCCTATGCCAAAAAAAGCTTATACTTTTCGAGCAAATCCTAGGAATGTATCCATCTATCAAGAGATGGGCGTGGATCTTGTCACATTAGCGAATAATCATGTGTATGATTATGGAACCCAAGCCTTTTTAGATACTTTAACGACGTTAGAGAAAGCGAATATTCCCAAAATTGGTGCGGGAAAGAATTTAGAAGAGGCTAAATCTCCTTATTATTTCATTATCAATGGTTATAAGATTGCTTTTATCAATGCAACTAGAGCCGAAAAATTTATTCTTACACCAGAAGCGACGGATACGACACCCGGAGTTTTTCGGGCATACGATCCGAATCCTTTAAGACAACTCATCCAAGATACAAAAGCACATAGTGATTATGTAGTCGTACTACTTCACTGGGGAACAGAGGATACTCATCAATTGGAAGAAGTACAAAAGGAAACAGGAAAGTTATACATAGATAGTGGAGCAGATTTAGTAGTTGGCTCTCATGCTCATGTTCTTCAAGGGGTAGAATTCTATCAAGATCATCTCATCGCTTACAATGTAGGAGATTTTCTCTTTAATGCTCAAACGAAAAATACTGGTATTCTCACTTGGAAATTACGAGAAGATGGGACTAGTGAATATTCCTTTTTGCCAGCTATTCAAAAGGATGGAAAAACTTCTATCATCTATGGAGAGGAAGCAAATCAGTTATATCAAAAAATGACATCTTGGTCTATCAATGGTCAATTTTTAGAAGATGGAACAATTCGTAAGAATTAGTTTCTTTTTTTTTAGAATCATTGATAAAAAAGGCATAATATGATAAAATGTCAATAAGCATATAGGAGGTGTCTATGGAGAAATATGTTCCAGATATTTATCAAAAAAGTATTTATACCATCAATTATGATTCTTTGTATTCTAGAGGAATAAAATGTTTACTCTTTGATTTGGACAATACGATAGCACCTTTAAAGGAAAAAAGTCCTAATGCGAAAGTGAAGAAATTGTTTGATAAATTAAAGAAAAAAGGATTTAAAATTGTTATTTTTTCGAATAGTCCGAGTATGAGGGTAAGACCTTTTAAGGATACGTTAGAAGTAGATTGTTGTACGAATGCCAGAAAACCTTCTTCTCGTAAATTTTTATCAGTGATTAAGTTATACAAATACAATTTTAGTGAAGTCGCTATTATTGGAGACTCTATGATTGACGATATTGCGGGTGGGAATGGTGTTGGCATTACTACGATTCTTGTCAATCGCCTCGCCAAGAAAGAATATCCTTTAGCTTGGCTTAAACGAAAATATGAGAAACGAGTCATCAAGAAATTGAGGGATAAAGATTTATTTATTAAAGGAAGATACTATGAGTAATTGCAAAGGTTGTGGAGCTTTTCTTCAAACAGATAATCCTCTAGCAATTGGCTATACGAAATCTCTTTCTAATGCTCTTTGTGAGCGATGTTTTCGTATTCAAAATTATAACGAGTATCAAAAAGTTTTCAAAGAAAATAGCGAATTTTTGCCACTGTTAGAAGAGATTGGAAAGACAAAATCTTTAGTTCTCTTGGTGGTAGATCTTTTTCAAATTCCAAAGGATTTAACGAAAATTACGAAAGTACTACATAATCCGATTTTACTGGTATTAACAAAACGAGATTTATTTCCAGTTTCCCTTTATGAGGAACGTCTTAAGATGTATTTTGGCGATCTTTCCAAACAGATTGTGGATACCGTGGTTATCAGTTCTACTAAGAATTATCATTTCGATGATTTGATGCATAGTATCTCTCGACATCAAACGACTAGAGAAGTATATGTAGTAGGATATACCAATGCTGGAAAATCTTCGATGATTAATAAAATTTTAGAGGATTATACCAAAACAATTCCTTCCATTACGACTAGTATGCTACCCAGTACGACGATTCAGAAAATAGAAATGGTAATAGACGATCAATTGACGTTAATAGATACACCTGGTTTACTGGAAGAGGGAAGTCTTCTCGATAAAATAGATGCTAAGCAATTCAAAAGAGTCGTTCCTAAAAAAATGATTCGACCTATTGTCTATCAAGTAAAGGAAAAACAAACGATTTGTATTGATGAGTTTGCACAAATAGAGTTTGAGAAAGGAAATGATTTCGTCTTTTATTTTTCTAATCAATTAGAAATAAAAAGGGAAAGAAAAGAAAAAAGGAAAGAGGATTTTCCGTTTCAGCAAACGATTAAGGTATCTGCTCGTGAGGACGTTGTTTTAAAAGGACTCGGTTTTTTTAAGTCTATGAAGGATGATGTATTTACAATTTATCTCAAGTATGATGTAGAAATTTATACAAGAAAATCATTGTTATAGGAGGATAAAATGGGAAAAGAAGAAAAAAAAGTAGAAACAGAAGAGGAAATGAAAGAACGTTTAAAAAAAGAAATCATGGCAGAACTCTTAGAGGAAATAGAAGAGGGTCAAATAGAAGTTCCTGAAAAAAAGAAAAAACAGAAAAAAGAAGAACTTCATAAGGAAACGAAGAAAGTTCATTTTGATCATTACGATGATAGTGGCATTAAAATGGTAAATGAAATGAATCAAAAAGAACGTTCTATTTCGAAAAAGGAGAAGAAACAACCAGAGAGAATTTCTCTACCAAAATCAAAAGATACGGGAAACAGTAAAGTAACTACAGCGATTGTTTTTCTTTCTTTGATTGTATTGATAGTGACAGTTTTTTTCTTAAATGATGAAATTTATCGCTTTTTCTTTAACAAAAAAGAACCTTCTAGCTATAAGACATCTAATTCTTCTAATTCTAACGAAGAAAAGCTAGAAGAAATTACGTTGGAGAGTGAACTATTAACTACTTTTACGTATCCAATTATGAGAAACAATCCTTATGAGAAAGACAGTTATTATACGATGGACAGTTTTACGATGTCTGATTTATCAAATAATGACATTTTATACAATGCTTTGATTCATGTAAGAACAGGGAACTTTTTAACGTATGAAGATTCTTATCAGGGAAATTATTGTGTAGATGGAGATCATAAGAAGGCGGTAAGTGAGAAATATATCGATGCTCGTATCAATAATTTATATGGTAAATCTACGGAATACGAGCATGGAAACTTTACGGTTCCTAGTACCAATCAGGATACGGAATATGTAGGGGATTGGAAATACGATGCTAAGAATCATCAATATATTTATTATGGTGATTGCAAAGGTTTCTCTCCTAAGAATATTATTTATTATGATTTAAAAAATGCTTATCAAGTAACAGCTAAGAACAATAATGAAACGATTGATTTGCTTTACTATGTAGCATTCGCACAAGTGGATAGAAATACAAAAAAGTATACAATCTTTAGTGATTTAGAAATGACAAATATTTTGACAGATGGAACTTTAACAACAGATGATTATGAAGCAGAATTGAATACTATTTTTAAAGATTATCAAAACGGACACGAAGGACAGTTACAGAGTTATCAATACACCTTTTCCTCAAAGGATTGTTCTTACCAAGATTATTGCTTTGTAAAGGGGGAATGGAAAAAATGATAGAAACACACTTTGAGGATAGACAAGAATATATTAAAACTGGAAATGAATTGACTGCCTTAGCTTTAAAACAGAAAAAAGAAAGGGAAGAACAAGAAAAAAAAGCGAAGGAGGCAAAAGAAAAAGAAAAGTTAATGGTTCCTTACCAAGCTAATAATACTTCGGCAAATGGAGGAGATGGAATGCCAATGGCAGTTCCTATGCAATCTACCGGAACTGCTTCTCAAAAGAAGGAAAATCCTCCTTCTAATTTTTCAAATTCTAATAATCATCCAACATCTTTTGAAAAGCCATCTCAATTGGGTTCTAATATGGGAAAAATGGGATTTGAAAATAAACCATTTATGCCTTCTTCTGGGATGACCTCTAGACCTTTTCAATCCAATCCTTTTATGGGAAATCAAGGAAGATTTTAAGCATTTGTGAAAATTCACAAATGTTTCTTTTTTTTGTATTGACGAACAAATGTATTTCTTGTATACTATTTTCAGTGGGCTGATAGATAAGAATTTATCAATGCGATTATCGTTTAAAGAGGTGGATTATGGACAAGATTATTGTTAAAGGAGCAAGGGAAAACAATTTAAAAAACGTTAATATTGAGCTTCCTAAAAATAAATTCATTGTTATGACAGGTGTGTCAGGAAGTGGTAAAAGTAGTTTAGCGTTTGATACGATTTATGCAGAAGGGCAAAGACGTTATGTAGAGTCTTTGAGTGCTTATGCTAGACAGTTTTTAGGTGGTACGGAAAAACCAGATGTGGATTTGATTGAAGGACTTAGCCCAGCCATTAGTATTGATCAAAAAACGACTAATAAAAATCCCAGAAGTACTGTTGGAACTGTCACAGAAATTTATGATTATTTAAGACTTTTATATGCTAGAATCGGTGTTCCTTATTGTCCAACTCATGGAAAGCCTATTTCTAGTCAAAGTATTGAAGAAATGACCAATCAAATGTTGCGTTTACCAGAAGGAAGTAAAATACGAATTTTAAGTCCTGTTGTCTATGGGGAAAAAGGAACTCAAAAAGATCGCTTGGAAAGCCTTCGTAAAGATGGATATGCAAGGGTAAGGATTGATGGCGATGAGTATGACTTGTCAGAGGAGATTTCTCTAGATAAAAACAAGAAACATTCTGTCGAAATTATTGTTGACCGTTTAATCATTAAAGAAGGTGTTCGAAGTAGACTTTATGAAGCTATTGAGACAGCTTGTAAAGAGGCTAACGGTAAAGTAGTTGTCGATGTTGTAGGGGGAGAAGAAATTCTGATGAGTGAACAATATGCTTGTCCAGAATGTGATTTCTCAATTCCTGAGTTAGAGCCTAGAATGTTTTCTTTTAATGCCCCTTATGGAGCTTGTAAGGATTGTAATGGTTTAGGAATTAAATTAAAGATAGATGTTGATTTAGTGATTCCTGATCGAAAAAAGAGTGTTTTAGGAGGAGCTATTGTTCCTTATAATTTAGATGCTACTATCAATCGTACTCAATTATTGGCAGTTGCTAAACATTATGGTATTGACTTAAAGAAACCGGTTGAAAAGTTAACCAAAAAGGAGTTAGACATTCTTCTTTATGGTAGTGATGAGCCAATTACGTTTGATTATGTCTCTAATAACGGAAATACTAGACATACAACAGATTATTTTGAAGGAATTATTACGAATTTAGAAAGACGCTATGTGGAAACCAAGAGTGGATGGATTCGTGATTGGATTGAGCAATACATGACGGAGTTGGAATGTAGTACTTGTCATGGTTCTCGTTTAGATGACTTTGTTTTAGCTGTTAAAGTCGGTAAAAAAAATATTTATGAGTTAACCCAAATGAGTATTCGAGATATGTACCAATTCTTTTTAAATCTAAAATTAACCAAAGAGCAAGAGGAGATTTCTAGGTTAATTATCAAGGAAATTAAAGATAGACTTCATTTTTTAATCAATGTAGGAATTGAGTATCTTACTCTTAGTAGAAGTGCAGGAACCCTAAGTGGTGGAGAGGCTCAGAGAATTCGTTTAGCAACCCAGATTGGATCACACTTAACAGGAGTTTTGTACGTTTTAGATGAACCTAGTATTGGATTACATCAACGGGATAATGCAATGTTAATTAAATCTCTGTTAGAAATGAGAGATTTAGGAAACACTTTGATTGTCGTAGAACATGATACCGATACCATGTTAGCGAGTGATTATTTAGTAGATATTGGTCCAGGTGCTGGCTTACATGGTGGTGAAGTGGTAGCATGTGGAACTCCTGAAGAGGTAATGAAAAATCCAAACAGTTTAACAGGAAGGTATTTAGCTGGAATTGAGTGTATTGAAGTTCCTAAGAAACGTCGTAAAGGAAATGGTAAGTGTATTGAGATTAAGGGTGCAAAAGAGAATAACTTAAAGAACTTGACCATTCAATTTCCTCTTGGAACGTTTACTTGTGTAACAGGGGTTTCTGGTAGCGGTAAGAGTACGTTAGTAAATCAGATTTTATATCGACTTTTATTCAATCAAATCTATCATGGCAAGGAAAAACCAGGAGCTTATAAGAGTGTAAAGGGATTAGAATATGTTGATAAAGTTGTCGATATCAGTCAAGCTCCTATTGGTAGAACACCTAGAAGTAATCCAGCAACCTATACAGGTGTTTTTGATGACATCCGAGATATCTTTACGCAAACTAAGGAAGCCAAGATGAGAGGTTACGATAAGAGTAGATTTTCTTTCAATGTAAAAGGTGGAAGATGTGAAGCTTGCTGGGGAGATGGTGTTAAAAAAATTGAGATGCACTTCTTACCAGACGTCTATGTTCCTTGCGAAGTTTGTGGCGGAACTCGTTATAACAGTGAAACTCTACAGATTAAATATAAAGGAAAAAGCATTTACGATGTATTGGAGATGAGGGTAGAAGAAGCTCTTTCTTTCTTTGAAAATGTTCCTAAGATTCGTTCTAAACTCCAAATGTTATGCGATGTAGGCTTATCTTATATTAAATTGGGTCAAAGTGCTCCTACCTTAAGTGGTGGAGAAGCTGGAAGAGTAAAACTAGCTAAAGAACTTCAAAAGAAGCCTACTGGTAAAAGTGTTTTTATCTTAGATGAACCTACAACAGGTCTTCATATGGAAGATATTAAGAAATTGTTGGTAATTCTTCAACGAATTGTTGACAATGGAGATACTGTTATCGTAATTGAACATAATTTAGATGTTATTAAAGTAGCAGATTATATCATTGATTTAGGTCCAGAAGGTGGCGATTTAGGAGGAACTGTCGTTGCTACAGGTACCCCAGAAGCCGTAGCTAAAGTAAAAGAAAGTTATACCGGTCAATTTTTAAAACCTATTTTGAAGAAGTAATTTCTTACTTCTTTTTTATTGACAAAATGCCCAAAAATGAATAAAATTTAAGTAGAGGATGGTAGTATGGAGATAGAATGTAATTGGACGAGAAATGATGTACGAAAGTATCTTGTGAAAAAAAGAAGACTACCAAACATAATCCTTTTTATATTAGGTATTTTGTTTTTCCTCTATGTCACTTTTTATGGTTTTTTAGAGAATGCTTTTGATAATAAGGTATTAGTGATTTGCTTTTTTGTTTATATTTTAGTACTTGCTATCTTTCTTTTTCTCATAACGGAATTGTATGTTGCAATGAAATTGCGAAGAAATGATAAAAAGACTAACAAGGCGTATGGAACCTATCAAATAAAAGTAGACGAAAAAGGAATTACTTCCCAAGTTAATGACAATAAAGTTCATTATCTATGGTCTGATATTTCTCGTTATCGTTTTTCTAAAAAATATTTTTTTCTAGCTACTTATCAAGATAAATTAGGTCTTTATTTTCGTAAAGAAGTATTAAAAGATCAATATGAAAACCTTTTATCCTATGTAAAAACAAGAATTTCTAGGTCTTAGTGGTTATTTGACAAAAAGTCATCTTTTCTATATAATGTTCTTTGTCAAAGGGGAAGAGAATATATGAACATGGAAGTCTTACTCAACCTATTTACTATAATAGATGGTAAGTTGAAAGTACTTTTATATAGAAAAAAAACAGAACCTTATAAGGGATATTGGATTTTACCCAATGCCATGGTTGAAAAAAATAAGACTTTAGAAGAGACAATGGAAGAAGAAATCTTAGCTAACTTAGATCTTTCAAATTTAACCTATAAAACGTGTGCTACTTTTAGTGCTTTAGATAGAAATCCTGCTAAAAGAATTATTGGTATTTCTTTTTTTAGTATTATTGATTTTACAACAGCCCAATTACGACAGGTGGATTCTTCGGAAAATGTGGAATGGTTTGAGATTACTAATCTCCCAAAATTAGGTTATGATCACGCTGATGTAGTAGCTTCTGCGATTCAATCTATTAAGCAGGAACTTCGCTTTAGTCATACTTTAAAAACGCTTTTTCCAAGTGATTTTACTCTTCCAGAAATTCAAAAAATATATGAACAAGTATTAGGTCGTGAGTTAGATAGAAGAAACTTGCGAAAGAAATTTTTAGCTGCCGGCCTTATCGAAGAAACTGGTGATAAAACATCAGGTGCTAATGGTAGACCAGCAAAACTATACCGCTTTAAAGATGACATAGAGAATAAATTGTTATTTTAGGAGTGATTTTTATGGGTTGGGGAGTGACGTCATTCACTAGATATTTTGTCGTACTACTTTTGGCTTTTTTTCTTTCCATTTATCTCATTCATGATTTTACGAGCAGATATCAATCTAATTTTTCATTTAACCAAGAAGTAGATTTTTAGAGGAAATTTTTGGACACTTTTTTCTGTGTCTTTTTTTTGAAAAAATGATTGACAAGTTTATAGAAAAGTGTTATATTATCTTTGCATTTTAGTTGGAATTTGCTTAGGCAAATTTTTAATTAAGGTAAAAATGAAACACCTGGGAGTGTGTAAAGAAAGGAGAAAAATATGCCAACAATTAATCAATTAGTTAGAAAAAACAGAACTAAGAAAACAAGAAAGAGTAAATCACCTGTTTTAAATATTGGATATAACAGCAAAGATAAAAAACAGACTGCTCAAAACTCTCCACAAAAACGTGGTGTATGTACTCGTGTTGGAACAATGACACCAAAGAAGCCAAACTCAGCACTTCGTAAATATGCCCGTGTTAGATTAAGTAATGGAATGGAAGTTACTGCTTATATTCCAGGAGAAGGACATAACTTACAAGAGCATAGCGTTGTTATGATTCGTGGTGGACGTGTTAAGGACCTAATCGGTGTTCGTTAT
This sequence comes from uncultured Bacilli bacterium, assembly GCA_947626855.1. Taxonomy (GTDB): domain Bacteria; phylum Bacillota_I; class Bacilli_A; order RF39; family UBA660; genus UBA5578. The sequence continues at coordinate 14,297 of CANQTT010000019.1, read as the reverse complement.
CACATCATTCGTGGTACTCTAGATACTGCTGGTGTGGAGAATCGTCGCCAAGGACGTTCTAAATATGGTGCTAAAAGACCAAAAAGTAAATAATCACAATAGATAAAGGAGGAAAGAATATGCGTAAAAGACGTGCTGTCAAAAGAGATGTGTTAGCCGATCCTATTTACAATTCAAAACTTGTTATGAAATTAATTAACAGTTTGATGAAAGATGGAAAAAAAGGAGTAGCACAGAAAATTTTATATGATGCTTTTGACCAAGTAAAAGAAAAAACGAACCAAGATCCAATGGAAGTTTTTGCAAAAGCTATGGAAAACATCAAGCCTGCTCTAGAAGTTAAGTCTAGACGTGTTGGTGGTGCGAACTATCAAGTACCAATTGAAGTAAAAGCAGACCGTGCTCAAGCATTAGCTCTTCGTTGGTTAGTTCAATATGCAAGATTACGTGGTGGACATTCTATGTCTGAAAATCTTGCTAATGAAATTATTGATGCTTCTAATGGAGTAGGAGCAGCAGTTAAAAAACGTGAGGATACTCACAGAATGGCAGAGGCTAATAAGGCATTTGCACATTATCGTTGGTAATAAAATAATAAGAGGAAAGGAAAGAAAAGTATGGCTCGTGAATATAGTTTAGAGAATACCCGTAATCTTGGTATTATGGCTCACATCGATGCTGGTAAAACAACATTTACAGAACGTGTGTTATTCCATACTGGAAAAATCCATAAAATTGGAGAAACTCATGATGGAGAATCTCAAATGGACTGGATGGCTCAGGAACAAGAACGTGGTATTACCATTACTTCAGCTGCAACAACGGCTTACTGGAAAGGTCATCGATTAAATATTATTGATACTCCAGGACACGTAGACTTTACCGTTGAAGTATCTAGATCTCTTCGTGTTCTTGATGGAGCAATTGCTCTACTTGATTCACAAGCAGGTGTAGAGCCACAGACGGAAACCGTATGGAGACAAGCTACAGAGTTTAAAGTCCCAAGAATGTTCTTCTGTAATAAGATGGACAAGATGGGAGCTAACTTTGAATATAGTTTATCTACTATCGATAGTCGCCTAGGCGTTAATGCAAAGCCAATTGAATGGCCAATTGGTGCTGAAAACGAATTTAATGGAATTGTTGATTTAGTCACTCGTACTGCTTATCAGTATGATGGAGAACAAGCTGAAAATCCTAAAATCATTGATATTCCAGAAGATTTAAAAGATATCGTAGAACAAAAAAGAACAGAGTTAATTGAGGCAGTTGCTGATTTTGATGATGAATTAATGGAGAAATACCTAGAGGGTGAAGAAATTCCAGTAGAATTGATTAAACGTGCAATTCGTAAAGGAACTCTTGCTGTAGAATTCTTCCCAGTATTATGTGGTACAGCTTTAGGAAATATGGGTGTTAAACTTGCTCTTGATGCAGTTGTAGATTATCTACCAGCTCCAACAGATATTGAATCTGTAAAAGGAGTAGATTTAAATGGAAATGAAATTGAAAGACATCCAAAAGATTCAGAACCATTTAGTGCTTTAGCATTTAAGATTATGACAGATCCATTTGTTGGACGTTTAACTTTCTTTAGAGTTTATTCTGGACATTTAAATAGTGGATCTTATGTATTAAATGCCACTAAAAATACAAAAGAAAGAATTGGTCGTTTGTTGTTAATGCATGCCAATAACCGTTCAGAGATTAGTGAGGTTTGGACAGGAGATATCGGGGCTGCTGTTGGGTTAAAGAATACAACTACTGGAGATACACTTTGTGATGAAAAACATCCATGTATTCTAGAATCTATGGAATTCCCAGAACCAGTTATCGAACTTGCTGTTGAACCAAAATCAAAAGCTGATCAAGATAAGATGGCTTTAGCACTTCAAAAATTATCAGAAGAGGATCCAACTTTTAGAGCCTCTACGAACCATGAAACAGGTCAGACGATTATCGCTGGTATGGGAGAGTTACATCTTGATATCATCGTAGATAGAATGAGACGTGAGTTCAACGTAGAAGCTAATATTGGACAACCTCAAGTATCTTACCGTGAAACGATTACTCAAGCTGCTGATTGTGAAGGAAAATATATCAAACAATCAGGTGGACGTGGACAATACGGACATGTTTGGATTCATTTTGAACCAAATCCAGATAAGGGTTATGAATTCGTAGATGCTGTTGTAGGTGGAGTTGTTCCTCGTGAATACATTCCAGTAACAGATAAAGGATTACAAGATGCTTTAAAGACTGGTGTTCTTGCTGGATATCCAATGGTAGATGTTAAAGCAACTCTATTTGATGGATCTTATCATGATGTAGACTCATCAGAAATGGCATTTAAAATTGCAGCTTCTTTAGCTCTTAAGGAAGCAAAGAATAAATGTAAGCCAGTATTACTTGAACCAATTATGAAAGTACAAGTAATTGTACCAGATGAATATTTAGGAAATGTTATGGGAGATATTACTTCTCGTCGTGGACGTCCATTAGGTCAAGAGTCTCGTGGAAACGCTTTGGCAATTGATGCTATGGTACCACTTTCTGAAATGTTCGGTTATGCAACAAGCTTACGTTCGAATACGCAAGGTCGTGGAAACTTTACAATGGTATTTGATCATTATGAAGAAGTTCCAAGAAATATTGCTGAAGAAATTATTAAGAAAAATGGTGGAAATTAGAATTCTAGTTTCCCTGTAAAATCAAAAAAACTATTGCTATTTTAAAAACAATCATATATAATATTGTTGTATGTAAATAAAGGAGGAAATATATATGGCAAAAGAAAAATTTGATCGTTCCAAACCACATGTTAACATTGGTACGATTGGACATGTAGACCATGGTAAAACAACTTTAACAGCTGCTATTACCAATGTATTATCAAAACAAGGATTAGCTGATTATGTAGATTATGCTAATATCGATAAAGCACCAGAAGAAAGAGAACGTGGAATTACAATTAATACTGCTCACGTTGAGTATCAAACTAAGAATAGACACTATGCACACGTTGACTGCCCTGGACATGCTGACTATGTAAAGAACATGATTACAGGTGCTGCTCAAATGGATGGAGCTATCTTAGTTATTGCAGCTACTGATGGACCAATGGCTCAGACTCGTGAACACATCTTATTATCACGTCAAGTTGGAGTACCTCGTATGGTTGTCTTCATGAATAAATGTGATATGGTTGATGACGAAGAGTTATTAGACTTAGTAGAGATGGAAATCCGTGAATTATTAAATGAGTATGGATTCGATGGCGATAATACTCCAATTATTCGTGGATCAGCTTTGAAAGCTCTTGAAGGAGATCCAAAATATGAACAAGGAATCCTTGATTTAATGGATGCTGTTGATACTTGGATTGAAACTCCAGTTAGAGATACTGATAAACCATTCTTAATGCCAATTGAGGATGTATTCACAATCACTGGTCGTGGAACAGTTGTTACAGGACGTGTTGAACGTGGAAAATTAAAACTTAATGATGAAGTTGAAATCGTTGGTTTAAAAGAAACTAAGAAAACAGTTGTTACAGGAATTGAAATGTTCCGTAAACAATTAGACTATGCAGAATCAGGAGATAATGCCGGAGTATTACTTCGTGGTATTGCTCGTGAGGAAGTTGAACGTGGTCAAGTTCTTGCTAAACCTGGAACTGTTACACCTCATACAAAGTTTAAAGCACAAGTTTATGTTTTAAGCAAAGAAGAGGGAGGACGTCATACTCCATTCTTCTCAAATTATCGTCCACAATTCTATTTCAGAACTACCGACGTAACTGGTGTTATTGAATTACCAGAAGGAGTAGAAATGGTAATGCCTGGAGATAATGTTGAAATGACAGTTGAATTAATTGCTCCAATCGCTATCGAAAATGGAACGAAGTTCTCAATTCGTGAGGGTGGTAGAACAGTTGGTTCTGGTAACATTTCTGAAATTATTAAATAGTAATGAAAAAGAGGCAATTTTAGTTGCTTCTTTTTTTTGCAATAAAAAATAGAAGAATATGCATTTCTTCTATTTTTTATTTTCTGTCTTTTTCTTTTTGTTACGGAAAGGAGACATATTACGATACATCATATAAAGAGGTTTACTAGTAATCAACTCTAAATCTCCCATATATTCTGTTACATCTGCTCCGAAATTCATTCTGAAATTATTTAATCCTTTATATTCTTCTGCATTTTCTGGATCAGCAACTCCACCAAGATTAAATCTTAGAATTCCCTCATGAGAATACTTCTCCATGAGTTTCCATATCAATAAGTGTTTAGCGTTTAAAGATTTATAGGCTGATTCATGACCATCCATTAAAAGATAAGCTTCTTGTTTATATTTTACTACCATAGCACAAGCTAATATGACACCATCTGGATTTCTATTTAAAAGACTAGTTGCGTAGATTAATTTATTTTTGCAGTCAGCTAATTTATTATCCTCCGTAATTTTTTTCGTAATGAGCTTATTATTTGCTTTTCCATGATTGTTAAAAATAATTTCTGTTACTTGATTTGTAATGAGTGTCTGCTTTTGTAATTTTTGTTGTGTACTTATTAAAAAACGTTTAGTATCTAGTAGAGCAAAATAAAGATCAACCATATTTCTTTTCTGATAGAGTTCATAGACATCTTGGAAATAGCGTAAATTACGAGGGTATTTGTTCTTTGTCATTTCATAGAAATAAGATAAGTTTTCACTAGTTCCACGATAAATTCGAATTCCACTGGCATCTGCCGTTCGAATTTTCGTTCGATATTCTTTTTTAATTCTTTTAAACATAGTACTAGGATTAGTTAATTCTATAATAGCTTCAAATCTAGGCTTAAATGCTTCGAAGAAGCGATTATAACCGAGATGATAATATCCTAATTTTTTTAAATAATTAAAGGTATCTTGGTAACTCGTGATTTCTATTTTTTGTTTTGAATCAAATTTCAAAATAGTTCTAGGAAGGATAGGAGAGATCTTAATGGCCATGATATTTTTCTTTTTTAAGAATTTTTTAATTTGTTCTGTAAATTCTTTTAGAAGTTGATGATCTTGGAAATTCATAATGTATCCTCTTGGAGCATAAGCATATTGAAATTTACCCAATAACTCCACTAAAATTAAAGAGGCTGCTAAAATGTTACCATTATCATCTACCATACCTAAATAGAAACTATCATAATTTTGTTTATTCATGACCATTGCGTATTCTGGTGTTTCAAACACAGATGATAGGGGAAATTGGTCAGTAAATAATTGAAATTCTTGGTTTGTTAATTCCTTTAGTTTCATGGGATTCCTCCTTTTTGGTCAGTATATCATTATATCATAAATATAATGATTTGTCACTATTTTAGAAAGAATCGTTTTGAAAAGAAAGGAATGATTTCCTTTCTTTTACTTTCTGCTTTTATAGCTGTAACACATCGTTGACTCTTTAGATTCGTTATGGTCACAGTTACATACTTTGATTTCTTTTAAATTACAAACACAATCATCACAATTACAGTGCTTACAATCAAAAACTTCACATTTTATTGTCTGCTTGTTCATTTTTTTTCACCCCTTTCTTAGTCTGTAATTGAAAAAAGATTTTATACAATGAAATTTTTATGGTATAATGGAAAAGAATAGGAGGAAAGGTAAAAGTGGAAAATAAAAAAAAGAAAGGATGCAACATTTTAATTACAATTTCGGCTATCTGTGCATTAGTAGTGGTAGGACTATGTTGCTTTCAGTTAGGTACGACTTATGGTAAAAAAGAAACGACTTCTTCAAAGAAACCAGAAGTGACTAGCAACTCTAACAGTAATGCAGGAGAAGACAAGGAGGTACCTGAGGAAGTAGTAGAAGAATTAAAAGAAATCATTGGTTATGAAACAAGTGGGGATCAGTTTCTTCATAGAGCATTTATTGGTGCGAATGGTGTAATTGATCAGCTAGACTCTGATTTCAAAGTAGCTATTTTAGATTTTGCAACCGCAGATTCTAGAAAGGATATTCCTGTTGCTTTTGACGAAAATTGTATAGAAATGGGTAGCTGTCCTGGAATCCCTATCACAGCTATCGAAAATGCTGCTAAAAAATATGGTATTACTAATCCAACAAAGTTTTTTGATGAGTCAGAGACATTTGTAAAATCTGGTGATTACTATGTTTGGTTGGGAAGTGGATATGGTATTGCTTCTTCTATAGAGTCTTCTAACTTCAAGGCAAGTTATCAGGGAGAAGACATTATCATAGAAGAAGATCTAACAGAAACTTATTCAGATGAAACAGAAGAACAGGGGAAATATCATATCAGTTATACATTTAAAAAAAATTCCGAGGGGGATTATTACTTATATTCTGTTACTAGTAAAGATGCATAAGCATCTTTTTTTTGCATATATTGTATTGGTGATAAAATGGACAAGGTAACGATTGGAATACCGCGTGGAATTCCTTACTATTACTATGGTAATTTTTGGAAAATATTTTTCAAGCAATGTGGTATCAAAATAATAGAAAGTCCTAAAACAAATGAAGAAATTATTAAACTTGGAAGTCAAATAGCCCCAGATGAAATGTGTCTTAGTATGAAAATTTATTTAGGACATATGAAATATTTAGAAGATAAATGTGACTATCTTTTTGTTCCGCGAATTGATCGCTTTGACAACTACAATCAAACTTGTACGAATTTTTTAGCTTTTTATGATTTAGCTAACCATTACTGTAAAATTCCTATTTTACATTATAATATAGATTCCAATCATACTGTATTTGATGGTGCTTTAGAAATTGGAAACAAACTGGAAATTCCTAAAATGAAATTATTAAGTGCTTATGGAGAAGCACAGGCTTTAGATGACGATTTAAAAAAGAAAAGAGCGGAGGAGCAACAAAAAATTTTAGAAAGTCCTGATAAGAAAATATTAATTGTTTCTCATAGTTACAACATTCATGATGAATTTATTGGGTCTGCTATTTTAAAATTCTTAAATCAATATCCGATTAAAATTCTTTATAGTGATTATTTTTTAGAGGAGGATACCAATTCTTTATCCAAACAGATTTCTCAAAATCTCTATTGGAAATACAGTAAAGAAAGTATTGGGGCAATACCACTTTGTCAAAATGTGGATGGTATTATTTTTTTATCTACTTTTCCTTGTGGATTAGATTCTTTAGTACATGAGCTAGCGATTCGCAAAATCCAAAAGCCTTATCTAAATCTTGTGATTGATGATATTTCTTCCATGACAGGAATTGAGACAAGGATAGAAAGTTTTGTAGATTTAATTGAACAAAATTAGTTATCCTAAAATGGGTAGTTATGATGTTGCTGTATATTATTTTTTATCTCATGTACTGAAAAATGAAATTATAAGACCTAGAGAAATTACTTCTGCCACTTTAGAATTAGGGAGCAAGTATAGTCCTGATTTTGTTTGTACCCCTTTTAAATATACGTTAGGTACGATGATAGAAGCTTTAGAAGACGGAGCCGATACTCTTATTCAATTAGGGGGAGGATGTAGATATGGTTATTATCATGAATTGCAAGCTAAAATTTTAGAAGATTTAGGATATCACTGTCAAGTCATTAATTTAATTAGTGGTGGAAATCCTATCTCTGTTAGAGAGCTTTTTCATAACAGTTCTTTTCAAATTAAGAAAAAATCTTTTTTGAAATATGCTTTTCTCACGAAAAAGATGGTTTTTTATATGGATAAAATGGATTCCTATATTCGTGTGAATCGTTGTTATGAGAAAGAAAAGGGATCCTTTAATAAGTTAAGAAAGCAAATGTTACTAGAATTTTCCAAGGCAAAAAGTTCTTTTGGATTGCGAAAAATTTATCATAAATATTTAAAGAAAATGAAAAAATTACCAAGAAGAAAGGTAGAAAGACGTATTCGCGTAGGACTTATAGGAGAGCTTTATACCTTAATGGAGCCATTTGCCAATTTTGAAGTAGAACAACTTTTAAATGATTATGGATTTGAAGTGAAGAGATATACGGATGTCACTTATCTATTGTTTCAAAAAAAGAAAAAAGTAAAACAATATCTAAAACATTTTTTTATTAAATATCGGATAGGAGCGGATGCTCTTGACAATATTTATCATACAAAAGAATTATGTGAAATGGGATATGATGGTATTATTCATATGAAGTCCTCTTTTTGTACTCCGGAAATAGGAGCTATGCCAATAATTGAACAAGTTGCGAAAGAATATGATGTTCCTGTTTTATTTTTAAGTATGGATATGAATACTTCGGAAACAGGCTTTTTAACACGTATGGAAGCCTTTTGCGATATGCTAGAGATGAGGAGAAAAAAATGAATTGTTATTTAGGAATCGACATTGGTTCGATATCAACAAAAGGTGTTATGATTGATGAAGATGGGAATATCCTTTCTTCGGTTTATCTAAATACAGATGGAAGTCCTATTGAAGCTAGTAGAAAAGTATTAAAACAGTTATCCATTCCAGAAGACTGTGCCATTCGAGGAATTGGCACAACCGGAAGTGCTCGTAAGATTATTGGGTTGATGTTAAATGCCAATGTTATTAAAAATGAAATTACAGCTCATGCGGTAGGAACGATTCATCTTTATCCAGAAGTTCGGACAATTATTGAAATAGGAGGTCAGGATTCCAAGATTATCTTAATTCGAAATGGGGTAGTTACGGATTATGCGATGAATACGCTTTGTGCAGCAGGAACGGGCTCTTTTTTATCGAGTCAGGCGAAACGCTTGGGAGTAGGAGTAGAAGAATTTGGGGATATTGCTCATGCTAGTAACACACCCGTTAAAATTGCTGCTCGTTGTACTGTATTTGCAGAATCTGACCTTGTCCATAAAGCTCAGATTGGTTATACGAAAAATGATATTATTGCGGGACTTTGTAGATCAATTGTTTTAAACTATTTAAATAATGTATGTAAAGGAAAAAAGCTGGAAGAACCTATTGTTTTTCAAGGAGGAGTATCTAAAAATAGAGGAGTTCATAAATATTTTGAGGAAATTCTTGGTAAAAAAGTAATCGCTTTAGAAAATGGTCATTTGATGGGAGCTTATGGTGTTGCCCTGTTAGCTAAGAAAAAATCGGATGGAAGAGTTTACAAGAATAATTTATTAGATATTAAATTCGTAACGAATGGTTCTGAATGTCATGATTGTTCTAACAACTGTGAGTTAGTTAGAATTTATAAGGATGACAAGCTTATTGATACTTGGGGAAGTAAATGTGGAAAATATTAAAGGATTGAAAAATAAGAAATAGTTTCTTTTGGTTATCATTTTCTAAAAAAGATAGACGCTCTTTCGTAAAAATGGTTTGATACCTATTGGAGAAAGGAAAAAGCTGTAGTTGACAAAAAATAGTTTATAGTGTATAAATTATGAGTAAGAAAAAAGGACGTGTGTAAATGTCAAAAAATTTAGTTATTGTGGAGTCTCCAAGTAAGACAAAACCTATTGAAAAATATTTAGGAACAGGATATAAAGTATTATCTTCTAAGGGGCATGTAAGAGATCTTTCTACCAAGGGGAAATATGGTTTTGGCGTAGATGTAGAAAACGACTTTAAACCAGATTATGTTCCTATGAAAGGAAAGACGTCTGTTATCAATGAATTAAAGAAGGAAGCGAAAAAGGCTGATAGAGTTTATCTTGCTACCGATCCAGACCGTGAAGGAGAAGCGATTTCTTGGCATCTTTTCGATGCTCTAGGTTTAAAAGAAGAGAATTATGATCGCGTAGTATTCAACGAAATTACGAAGGATGCTGTTGTAAATGCTTTCAAGAATACTCGTAAAATTGATAAAAATTTAGTGAATAGTCAAGAGACTAGAAGAATATTAGATCGCATTATTGGTTTCCGTTTAAGTAAATTGATTCAATCCAAAACAGAGGGAAGTAGTGCCGGAAGAGTTCAATCAGTAGCTTTGAAATTAATTGTTGACAGGGAAAGGGAAATAGAAGCTTTCCAAGCAGAAGAGTACTGGACTATTACAGGAATCTTTCCAAGTTTTGAAGCTGAGATGTTTCAATATAATCATAAAGATATTGAGGTAAAAACAGAAGCAGAAGCTAATGAAATCCTAGATAAATTGTCTAATTCTTTTCAAATTGAAAAAGTAGATAAAAAGGTCAAACAGAAACAATCCAAACCACCTTTTATAACTAGTACTTTACAACAAGATGCTTCTAATAAATTAGGATTTAATGCTAGAAAGACAATGCAGCTTGCTCAAAAGTTATACGAGGGTGTAGAATTAGCAGATGAAACAGTAGGTTTGATTAGTTACATGCGTACAGATTCTACAAGACTTTCTCAGACATTCATTGAAAGTGTTTATTCTTTTATAGAGGATAAATATGGAAAAGAGTATGTTGGAAGCGTAAAAGTTATGAAAAAGAAAGAAAATGTCCAAGATGCTCACGAAGCCATTCGTCCAACTAGTATTCATCGAACACCAGAATCTGTTAAACCATTTTTAAGTAATGATGAATTTAAACTTTATCGAATGATTTATTATCGTGCTCTAGCTTCTTTGATGAAAAATGCTCAAACAGAGAATACAACGGTTATTTTTGACAACAATAATTATCAATTTAAAGCTACTGGGCAGGTTATTGTTTTCGATGGATATTTAAAAGTATTTAAGGATTATGAAGATATCAAAGATACAGAGCTTCCTCCTTTTGATACTTACAATTCTAAAGTGGTTGTTGCTAAAACAATTGAAAAAACTCAACATTTTACGAATCCTCCTGCTCGTTATACAGAGGCAAAATTGATTAAAGAAATGGAAGAATTAGGGATTGGAAGACCAAGTACATATGCTACAACAGTTGATATTTTGAAGAAGAGAAATTATGTCACTTTGGTAGAGAAAAAATTTGTACCGACAGAGATTGGCTTTGAAATTACAGATCGTCTTCAAGATTGCTTTAGTCATTTAATTAATGTTGAGTATACAGCTAATATGGAAACAGATTTGGATAAGATAGCAGAGGGAAAGATGGATTGGGTATCTACCTTACGAGAATTCTACAATGAATTTGAACCTGCTGTTCAGAATGCATTTCATGAAATGCCAAAAAAAGAGGCTGAGAAGACAGGGGAAGATTGCCCTGAATGTGGTAGCCCACTGGTAGTTCGAAAAGGAAAATATGGACAATTTGTAGCTTGTAGCAATTATCCTACTTGTAAATACATTAAATCTGAACCGAAAGAGAGAGTCGAAATCTGTGATTGTCCAAATTGTGGTTCTAAAATCGTAGAGAAGAAAAGTAAAAAGGGAAAGGTTTTCTACGGTTGTAGCAATTATCCAAAATGTAAGACAGCCTATTGGGATAAACCAATAGGGGAAAAGTGTCCAAATTGCGGAGAGATGTTAGTAGAAAAAAAATCAAAAGTAAAATGTAGTTCTTGCGATTATGAAAAATGAGTGACCAGAAATGGTTGCTTTTCTTTTAAAAATAAGAGAATTCTTTACTTCATTTTTAAAATATGTTACAATGAACGTGGAAGGAGAAGGAGATATGAAGAAATATCTTTGCGAGTTTTTAGGAACTTGTATTTTGGTTCTATTTGGTTGTGGAGTAGCTATCGTATCAGAGGGAAATTTAATTGCTACTTCTTTAGCATTTGGACTTTCTATTGTTGCTGTTGCTTATACAATTGGAAAAGTATCTGGATGCCATGTAAATCCAGCAGTTACTTTTGCTGTATGGATCGATAAAAAAATTTCAACAAAAGATTTTATTGGCTATGTGATTGCTCAAGTATTGGGAGCTATAGCTGGTAGTGGACTTTTGTCATTGATTCTTGATTCTACTATGATTGGAAGTAGTTCACTAGGAGCTAATACTTTTGGAAATTTATCAGCTTCTAATATTACTATGCTGGGGGCATTGGTAGTGGAAATTGTCTTAACCTTTGTCTTTGTCTTAGCAGTTTTAGGAGTAACTCGTGATAGTAAAAAAGAGAATGTAGCACCGATTGTCATTGGGCTAGCTTTAGTTCTAGTACATTTGTTAGGAATTGGTCTAACTGGTACTTCTGTAAATCCAGCTAGATCTTTAGGCCCTGCTATCTTTATGGGAGAGGAATATTTATCACAGGTTTGGGTCTTCATTATTGGACCACTTGTAGGAGCAGCTTTCGCTTCTCTAGTTATGTTTTTTATTGATTTAGAAGACGAAGGAAAAACTGTTTTAGAAGCCAAAAAAAGTGAAAGCGTAGTTTCTATTCCAAGTACTTCAAAAATGGATGTAAAAGAAGAAACAAGCCCTAAAAAGAATGTAGGAAGAAAACCTGGTCCAAAGCCTAAAAATAAAAAAAGTGAGGAAAAGTAGGAGATTGAACAAAATGTTCAATCTTTTTTTGATTTCTAGTTTCCTCTTTCACACATTTTCATACAATAGAAGTAGTAGGTGAATTATGAATGTTTATATATTAGCTTTAATATCTACTCTTCTGATGTTTTTAGCAACAACATGTGGTTCTTTATTTGTTTTTCTCATAAAAAAAATGAGTCCTATTTTGGAAAAAATTTGTTTGGGATTAGCGAGTGGAATCATGATAGCTGCCTCCATTTTTTCTTTGCTTTTGCCAGCTTTAGAAGATGGAAATCCAACTTTAGTGGTTGCTAGTATTTTATTGGGTGGCTTTTTCTTATGGCTTTTAGATTTTATTTGTTCTTGGTGGAAAAAAGGACAAAAAAAATCGCACTTTTTCTTAGCGGTTACTCTTCACAATATTCCAGAAGGAATGATTGTTGGACTTGCTTGTGCTTTAGCTTATCAGAATAATACCAATGTAACCATGGCAGGGGTTATCGCTTTAGCTATTGGCATTGCTGTTCAAAATATTCCAGAAGGAATGGCTGTTTCCTTTGCCCTTTTAGAACAAGGAAAAGGAAGATGGGAAGCATTTCTTTATGGAGCTATTTCTGGAGTAGTGGAACCTATTTTTGGACTTTTAATGGTCATTTTATCCTATCAGCTTTCTCCTCTTATGCCGTTTTTCCTTTCTTTAGCAGCAGGTACGATGTTCTATGTTGTAGTTGATGAATTGATTCCAAGCAGTAAGTTGGAGAATGATAAAACAGGTGTTAATTTTTTTATGATTGGTTTTTGTTTTATGATGTATTTAGATATCATTTTAGGATAAAGGAGTAGAAAGAACTCCTTCTTTTCTTTTTAGAAGAATATGTTATAATGGATTTGGTGATGTTGTGAAAAAGAAAATGACAGGGATAGTTTGTTTCTTACTAGGAATTTTCTCGCTTTCTCTTATGAGTCATCTAGTGCGAGTTGGTTCTTTTCAAATGGATGAAAGGGTTTTAGAATTCGTTGTAAATCATGTTCGGAATTCTTCCTTAACACCTATTTTTAAAACGATTACTTTTTTTGCGAGTACGGTTGGTATTGTTCTCTTGGCTTTGCTTAGTTTTTTCTTTATAAAAGGGAAGAGAGAAAAAAAATATTTTTTAGGAAATTTATTGGGTTCTGTAGGAATTAGCCAAATTTTAAAACATCTCCTTGCAAGACCTAGACCTTTTGTTATCTATCGTTTAGTAGAAGAAACTGGTTATAGTTTTCCATCTGGTCACTCTATGGTAGGAATATCTTTTTATAGCTATTTTATATATTTAGTTTGGAAACAAAAATGGTCGAAAGGTAAAAAAGTAGCTGCAACTATTTTTCTATCCCTCTTTATTTTAAGTATTGGCTTTAGTAGAATTTATTTAGGGGTTCATTTTATGACAGATGTTTTAGGAGGTTTTGCTTTAGGACTTCTATTCACACTTCTATGGATTTTATGGAAAGAGGATAGTATGCAGGAAAAGAGCTTATGTCACAGTATTCGATATGCGTGGGAAGGCATTCTATCTGCTTTTCGTTCAGAGAGAAATATGAAAATTCATTTTCTAATCATGTTGACAGTCATTATCAGTGGTTTTCTTTTCCAGATATCTATCTTAGAATGGATGATATGTCTATTATTGTTTGGACTTGTGATATCCCTTGAAATTATGAATACAGCAATTGAGACAACTGTTGATTTAGCTATGCCTGAAAAACATTTAAAAGCCAAATTAGCGAAAGATTTATCGGCCGGAGCTGTATTGGTTGCTGCTATTATTTCTATTTTCGTTGGTTTTTTGATATTTTTACCAAAATTATTTTCATAAAAAAGAAAAGGTTCTTTGTCAAATAGTGTTGGTAGACAATAAATTTGATAAATGAATCTAATTATAGAGGATGATGAAAGTCATC
>CANQTT010000018.1 GCA_947626855.1 uncultured Bacilli bacterium | reverse complement strand
CCCCATTTAATAATATCATCAGGAGATTTATTGACAACGCCACAATGAGGACAAAATTCAGGCCTATACGTTAGAAAAGCTTCCATGATTTTATAGTTTTTGCCTTTAATAGATCTAGTTTGAATATTATTTGTATTAATAAAGATATTTTTATCTTCAATATTTAGCAAATTTAAGATATAATTATTTATAGACATAAGTTTTGATCCTTTCAATGTTTTTTTTGGATGATTACATTGTATCAAACTTATGTCTTTTTATAAAATAAAACAGTGTCAGTGATTTTTCTCACCAACACTATTTATAATACAACCGATGATGAAAGTCATCCTTTTTTTAGAGTTAAATATCTAGCCTCCAACGTAATATCGCTTTTTTATTTATGACAATTATGATATAATGTTGTCGGTGATTTTATGATTTATTTGGATTATAGTGCAACGACACCGGTAAATGAAGAGGTATTAAATAGTTTTGTGGAATCAGCAAGAAGATTCCCAGGAAATCCCAATTCTTTGCATCGATTAGGGGTAGAGGCACAAGAGATGATTGAGAAAGCAACCAATCAAATTGCAAAGATAGTAGGATGTAAGGGTAGTGAAATCATTTACACGAGCGGAGCGAGTGAGTCAAATAATTTGGCAATAAAGGGTATTGCTTTTCAGTATCAAAATCGTGGAAAACATATTATTACAACGCATTTGGAACATTCTTCCGTAAGGGAACCAATGGAATTTTTAATTCGTTGTGGCTACGAAGTAAGTTATGTAGATATTAAAGAAGATGGTAAAGTTGATTTAGAGCAGTTGCAAAGTTTATTACGAGATGATACGATATTGGTTAGTATTCATGCTGTTAATAGTGAGTTAGGAATTATACAGCCCATTTCAGAAATTGGAAAAATTTTACGAGATTATCCGAAATGTTATTTTCATGTGGATATGACGCAAGCAGTTGGAAAAATGTCTATTTCTTTAGAGAATGTGGATTTAGCTAGTTTTGCAGCTCACAAGTTTTATGGCTTAAAGGGAATAGGGGTACTGATTAAAAAAGAAAAAGTTCAGTTGGAACCTTTAATTCATGGTGGTAAGAGTACAACTTCTTATCGAAGTGGTACACCAGCTCTTCCTCTTATTGTTTCTTTAGCGAAAGCTTTGCGATTGGCATGTCTAGATCTTGATAAAAAATATCATATGGTAGAAGAGAAAAATCAATATTTACGAAATTGTTTAGAAAAGTATGATGAGGTCTATATCAATAGTCCAAAGGATGCGATTCCTCATATTTTAAATATTAGTATTTTGGGAGTAAAGCCTGAGACGATGCTTCATGCTTTGGAAGAGAAAGATATTTTTATTTCGACACAGAGTGCTTGTTCTTCTAGTCATTCTTCTTCTAAACCAGTCTTTTTCCTTACCAAAGATGAAAAAAGGGCATCTTCTAGTATTCGGATTAGTTTATCTTATTTGACGACAATGGAAGAGTTGAATGTATTTTTACAAGTTTTTGATGCTTGTTATCAACGGTTATTATCGTTGAGAAGGGGGTAGTTTGGATGAAAAAGTTTTTTATAATAGTTTTTTTAGCACTCTTATCATTTGCTCCGATGATGGTAAATGCGGGAGTTGCGATTGCGGATATAAATGATCCAGAGGATTTGCAGACGATTTATTTGTTTTATAGTGAGGATTGCCAGTTTTGTCAAAGAGAAAAAGCTTGGTTAAATTCTTTAGTGGGGAAACGAGCTGATCTTAGGGTTCAATATTATGAAGTTCATGAGAATGAAGAATTGACAAAAAAAGTTCGGAAAGCTTTGGATATAGAGAATGGATATATTCCTCTTACTGTAGTTGGTTCAGATTATTTTATTGGTTATAATGAATCGATTGGTGAAGATATTTTAGATGCTTTATCTCATTACAAGGGAAAAGATTTTTGTGATTTAGTTCCTCTCGTTTTAGAGGGAAAGAGTACATCTGGCTGTCGGATAAAGAATGATGGCATTTATACGAATTCCAATTGGCGAGAGTTTCCTTTCCTAGGAGAGGCAAGGCTGAAAGATGTTGTTCTTCCTATTCTTGCGATTGTTTTAGGAATTTTAGATGCTTTTAATCCAATGTTGCTAGGCATTTTGGGATTAGTCTCTCTTGCTTTTGGTAAACTGGAGAAAAAGGGAAGACGAATTGCTTTTATGATTACTTTCTTTGTCGCTCTTACTTTTTCTACTTTCTTATTCATGGAGTGTTGGACAATTGTTGCTACTATGTTTGCAAACAGAAATTTCTTGTATTTATTAGCTGGAATTCTCCTTCTCCTTGCTCTTTATCAATTGAGTAGATTTTTCCGATTACGGAAGAAAGAAAGTTCTTATGAAGTTTTATCTTCTCATAGAAAAGAAAAGTTACAACAAAAATTAGAGAAGTTAACGGAGGAGAAAACCTTATCTTATGCTCTTACCTTACTGTTTGTTTTTACTCTTTTCCTAGGGGTTTTAAATCTTCTTGGTTCGACAGGGTTATCTCTTGTCTACACTCAGTTATTGACGATGAATGAACTTTCGATGATGAAAAGTTGGCTTTCGATAGGACTTTATCTTTTAGGATTCCTTCTCACTGTTTTCCTTCTTTTCTTAAAGGTTAGAAAAGGAGAAAATCAAAAGAAGAGAAAAGGAGGAATTGTTTGTCTTCTCGTGGCTATTTTCTTCTTAGTAGTAGCGGTCTTATGGATTGTAAAACCAGCCTTGGTTCTATTTAACTTTTAGAATCAGGCTTTTCTTTTTATTTATTTTGTGGTAACATGATTATAGTAGGAATAGGGGTAGAAAGATTATGCAACAAACACAAGAAAAGAATGGTCAAACTGGATTAGTTATTTTGCTTGTTTTAATGATTTTGTTTGTAGCTTACCATTTTGTACTTAGACCAATTTTAAATAAGGAGAAGCCTTTGGAAACGAATTCTAATGAACCTGTGGAAACAGAGGAACAGAGGATAGCCAGAATTGGGGGAGAACTCTATCGAGCATTTTCTTTGTCGTTAGAAGAAGAGAGTGTTTTAACAGATATGGATAGAACTTATTTAGAGAATCGGTTGTCTCTTTATAATATGTCTGATGAGTTTAAACTCTATGTTGGTTTTAAAAACTTAGATCCGAAATATTTAACGAATGAGCCTAATTATAATTTAAGTGAAGCTGTTAAGAATGCGAATGGAAATTATTATTACAGTGGAAAGTATATATTAGTAGATCCATTAGAAGAGGTTATGATTCGTTTCTTTGGGGATTTACCAATTTATCATAAAACGATTACCTTAGATAATATTCGCTATATCTATGATGAGGCTCAAGGTCGCTATGAAGTTTGGGAAGCTAAGGATAAGGTAACGTCTTCGGTAAAGAAGATAACTTATACAGAAGTAGCAAATAATCAAAATGAATTATATATTTATGAATATGTAGCTTATACAGATTATAAAGATCCTGCTAATTTAGTGACTTCTACTACGCATAGTGGCAATATAGAAGTTGTCATTACTCCAGAAACTGTTTCAGAATATTTAAATTATATGGATAAGTATCGGTATGTTTTTAAGAAACAAGAAGATGGTAGTTATTTATTTTCTGCTATTGAGTACGCTGTAGAATAAGATTGAAAAAAATCGATTAGAGATTTTAGAGATGGATTTATTCCATCTCTTTTGTTATAATAGTAGCAATAGATGAGGAGGAGTATCATGTTTGTAGATGAAGTTCAAATAGAAGTTCAAGCTGGAAACGGTGGGAATGGTTGTTTAGCGTTTCGGAGAGAAAAATATGTAGAAATGGGAGGACCTTTTGGCGGCAATGGTGGTCGTGGAGGAAATATCATTTTTGAAGTAGATGAAGGATTGAATACTTTAATTGATTTACGATATGCGAAACACTATAAAGCTAAAAATGGAGAACATGGTGAAGGCAAAGCAAAAAATGGAAAAAATGCTCCAGATCTCATCGTCAAAGTACCTCCTGGAACGATTGTGACAGATTTAGAAACGAATTTCATTTTAGGAGATTTAACGAAAAAAGAAGACCGCGTTATTGTAGCATATGGTGGTCGTGGGGGAAGAGGAAATATGGCTTTTGTAACAAAGCATAATTCGGCCCCTAATTTTGCTGAAAATGGAGAACCAGGAGAAAAGAAAAAATTAAAAGTAGAGTTAAAGTTATTAGCGGATGTCGGTTTGGTGGGAATGCCTAGTGTGGGAAAATCAACGATTATTTCTAAGATTTCAGCTGCTAAACCAAAAATAGCTGCTTATCATTTTACAACCCTACATCCTAATTTGGGGGTAGTGAGAACTAAAGATCATCGTTCTTTTGTGGTAGCCGATTTGCCAGGATTAATTGAAGGAGCTTCTCTAGGAGAAGGATTAGGAGATAAGTTTTTAAAACATATTGAACGGACAAGAGTCATTGCTCATGTCATTGATATGAGTGCTTCTGAGGGAAGAAATCCTTATGACGATTATGTAACGATTAATAAAGAATTAGAAAATTTCAATGCGAGTCTTCCTTTGAAACCACAAGTAGTAATTGCGAATAAGATGGATATGCCATCTGCTAAGCAAAACTTAGAAGAGTTTAAAAAGAAAGTAAAAGTTCCTGTTTATGAAGTGAGTGCTATTCAAAATGAAGGATTAGAGGAAGTCCTTATCGCTCTTGCCGATAAATTAGATACAATTGAAAAAGTTCCTCTTTATGAAGAAGAAAAGTTTGAAAGTCATGTTCTTTATAAATTTAAGAAAGAACAACCATTTAAGGTTTATAAAGAATCAGAAGGAGTCTATGTTGTAAAAGGAGAAGAAATTGAAAAAATTTATCAAATGACTTGGTTTGTGACGGATGAAGCTTTCCGAAGATTTTCAAATAAATTAAGAAAGTTGGGCATCGATGATAAATTAAAAGAAATGGGCATTCAAAATGGAGATACGGTAAAGATTTTAGATTATGAATTTGAGTATCGGGAATAAAGGGGAAAAAGAAAGTTGAAAAAAACTCTCTTTTTCTCTTTTTCAAAAATTCTTTCTAAAGCCTGTCTAATTTCATCAGAAAAATAGGATTTTCTGATGAAATTGGATTGAAAAAGCAATGAGATATGTTATAATGGTACTAGGTGAAGATATGAGGAATGAGGCTAAAAAGAGAAGAAGGTCAGAACTTTATTTATGATGGTCTATACTTCTTTAGAGAATTCTAAAATAAAAGAATTGAAGAAACTTCAAAAAAAGAAATATCGGGATGCTACAGGCCTTTTTTTAGTAGAAGGAGAACATCTCGTTTTAGAAGCTTATAAGGCTGGTCTTTTAAAAACTTTGATTTTAGAAGAAAATACCTTTTATCCTCTTTCTATAGATACGATTTCTGTTTCGTCTTCCATTTTAACTCATCTTTCTTTATTAGAACATGCACAGCCTGTTATGGGTGTTTGTAGAAAGAAAAAAGAGGAAGAGATTCAGGGAAATGTCATGATGTTGGAAGACATTCAAGATCCTGGTAATTTAGGAACAATCATTCGGAGTGCTGTAGCTTTTCATATCGATACCCTTATTCTTAGTCCATCTACGGTAGACCCTTATAATGAAAAAGTTTTAAGAGCTACGCAGGGACTAAATTTTCATCTTAATATTTTACAGCAAGATTTAAAGGAAGCAATTTTAACATTAAAAGAGAAGAAATATCAAATAATAGGGACTCGTGTGACACATGGTAAAAATATTAAACAGTTAAAAGAGATTCAGCCTTTCGCATTGATTATGGGAAATGAAGGTAAAGGCATGAGTGATGCAATTTTAGAACTTTGTGATGAGGTCGTTTATATTGATATGGATCCTCGATGTGAGAGTTTAAATGTAGGAGTAGCGGCAAGTATTCTTATGCATGATTTAGATAAGTAGGTGTAGTATGGATTATATATTTGTGGGAGACATTGTGAATACGCATGGTTTAAAAGGCGAAGTTCGTATTGTTAGCGATTTTAAATTTAAGGATACAGTATTTTTAAAAAATCGAAAATGTTATATTGGAAAAGACCACAAAGAAGAAATCATTGACACTTATCGTACTCATAAGAATTATGATATGGTTACTTTTCAAGATAAAAAGCATATCGATGACGTTATTATTTATAAGAATGAACCGATGTATGTAAATCGAGCAGATATTGAATATGATGGTTATTTAGATGAGGATTTAATCGGCTTAGAGGTTTTCTGTGAAGAAGAACATATTGGTCATGTAGATAGTATTTTGAAAACGAATGCTCATGATATTTTAGTGGTAAAAAATGGTAGCAAGCATATGATACCTAATGTAGATGAATTTATTAAGAAAGTTGATTTAGAAAATAAAAGATTAGAAATTCGCTATATGAAAGGGCTTTTAAATGAAGATTGATATTTTAACACTTTTTCCCGAGATGTTTAAAGGCTTCTTAGAAGAGTCTATTATTAAAAGAGCGATTCAATCTTCTAAAGTAGAAATCAATCTTCATAACATTCGGGATTTTTCGAAAGATCCTCATAAGAAAGTAGATGATTATGGTTTTGGTGGAGGAGCTGGTATGGTTTTAATGCCAGAACCTGTTTATGATGCAATTGAGAGTGTAAGGACAGAGAATTCAAAAGTGATTCTTTTAACTCCTCAAGGAGTTCCTTACCAACAAAGTCATGCCTACGAGTTAGCACGTTCTTCTCATTTGATTCTTGTCTGTGGGCATTATGAGGGCTTTGATGAGCGAATTCGTTCTTTTGTAGATGAAGAAATCAGTATTGGTGATTATGTTTTAACAGGAGGAGAGATTCCTTCGATGGTTATTACGGATAGTGTTGTTCGTTTACTGCCAGGGGTTATTGAAGAAGAATCCCATATTCAAGATTCTTTTCATAATCAGTTGTTAGATTATCCGGTTTATACGAAACCAGTAGATTTCCGTGGGATGAAAGTCCCTGATGTCTTATTATCTGGTCATCATGCCAATATTCAAAAATGGCGTTATGAAGAACAGTTGAAGAAGACAAAAGAGAGACGTCCCGATTTATTAGAGAAGAGATGATTTTATGACACATGAACAATGTTACTATATAACGAAGAGTGGAAAAGAAGGGGAAGCAATTTTTTTAGACCATGAACAGTTAGAAAATGGGTTTAATATTACTCCTAAGAATCAACTCTCTTATGGTGGTATTGCTGTTCAAAAGTTAGTAATCATTAAGCCGTCGTTTATTGAGAAAGTGTTGAAGCGGAAAATTCAAAAGAAGTTAGAGCTTTATTTGAATTATATCATTGATGTGATTGATTCTGATGATCCAGACGACGGTGGTGGATTAAATGAGATTTTAGGAGAATTATCTCGGTATCAGGATATTTTAAAGTATCGTTATCAAAAATATTTAGGAGAAAAATATATTGAGTTGATGAATAAAAAGATTGAAGTATTAGAATACGAATTGAAGTTAAAGGCAATGAAATATCAAAATACTTTTTCCTATGAAGAAGAGATGACGGATACGAAGTCTAGATAATGCTGTTTTACAGCATTTTTTTCTTTGCAAATTCTCTTGAAAAATAGAAATATTATGATATAATAAGAATGGCTTTTTAAAGAAAACACATTTATGGATTAGTTGGCCTAGTGCCTTCGGGTGGTTAGCTAAGTCGAAATAAATGGAAGAATTAACGAAAGGATGTGTAAAAATGACAGTAGTGTCAATGAATCTATTGCTAGAAGCTGGCGTTCATTTTGGACATCAAACCAAAAGATGGAATCCAAAGATGAAAGAGTATATTTTTACAGCAAGAGATGATATCTATATTATTGATTTACAAAAAACGGCTAAGAAAATTGAGGAGGCTTATGCTGCTCTTTATGAAATAGCTAAAAATGGTGGAAAGGTTATCTTTGTTGGTACCAGAAAACAAGCTCAAGAAGCTACCAAGGAAGAAGCTATCAAAAGTGAGTCTTATTATGTCACAGAAAGATGGTTAGGTGGAACTCTTACTAATTTTAAAACGATTAGAAAGAGAGTAAAACGTCTAGAAGAAATTGAAAAGATGGAAGAGAATGGTACTTTTGATTTATTACCAAAGAAAGAAGTAATTGGTTTAAAGAAAGAGTATGCGAAATTAGATAAATTATTATGTGGTATTCGTACTATGGAAAAATTACCACAAGCTATGTTTATCGTAGATCCATCTAAAGAAGAAATCGCTATTCGCGAGGCAAGAAAGTTAAATATTCCTGTATTTGGTATTGTAGATACTAACTGTGATCCAGATATGGTAGATTATGTTATTCCTGCTAATGATGATGCGATTCGTGCTGTAAAGCTAATTATTGGTGTTATGAACAATGCCATCTTAGAAGCTAATGGTGGGGTTGTTACCGATTATGTTAGTGGCAAAGTAGAGGAAAATGGTACGGACATTATGAAACGTGCTGTAGAATCTGTAAAAAGAAAAGAAGAAAAAAGACCATTTGAGAAAAAACCATTCGATCGTAATAAAAAATCATTTAATAAAGTAGAAAAAGATTCAAAAGAAGAGCCAAAAGAAAAAGTAGAGAAGACTTCTGCTCCAGTAGAAGAAAAAGCCCAAGAGAGCGAAGATTTAACTTCTAAAACGGTTTCTGAACTTCGAGAAATGGCAAAAGCAAAAGAAGTAAAAGGTTATTCTACAATGAAAAAAGCTGAATTGTTAGATGCTTTAAAATAGACGATGAAGATGATTTTTTAATCATCTTTATTTTGTAAAAAGGAGGATATTATGATAAGTGCTAGTTTAGTAAAAGAACTAAGAGAAAAAACAGGAGCAGGAATGCTTGACTGTAAGAAAGCTTTAGAAGCAACAGGAGGAGATATTGATGCTGCTTCTGATTGGCTAAGAGAAAAAGGAATTTCTAAAGCTGCTAAAAAAGCAGATCGAATTGCTGCCGAAGGAATAGCAGCTATTAAAATAGAAGGCAATGTAGCAGCTATTGTTGAAGTAAATTCAGAGACTGACTTTGTTGCTAAAAATGAAGAATTTACTTCTATGGTAGATCAAATTTTAAGTGCGATTGTTGCCAATGATGTAAAAACAGAAGAAGATGTTTTAGCACTCCCAACAGAGGAAGGAACTGTTTCTGATTTAATCGTTGCTAAGACAGCGAAGATTGGAGAAAAATTAAGCTTTAGAAGATTTGCTAGAGTGTTAAAGAAAGACTCTGAATCTTTTGGTGATTATATTCATATGGGTGGTAAGATTGCTGTATTAACAGTTTTAGAAGGTGCTACTAGAGAAGTTGCTAAAGAAGTAGCTATGCATGCTGCTGCTATGAGACCATCTTATGTAAAAGCAAGTGATGTTCCTGCAGATGTTCTTGAAAAAGAAAAGAATATTATGAGAGAACAATTATTAAATGAAGGAAAACCAGCAGAGAGAATTGAACAAATTTTAGTTGGAAAAGTTAACAAATATTATGAAGATGTTTGCTTAGAGAATCAAATTTATGTAAAAGCAGAAAATAAGGAAACCGTTGCAAAGTTTGTTGCTGCTAATGGTGGAAAGATTGTGGATATGATTCGTTATGAAGTAGGCGAAGGAATGGAAAAAAGAGAAGAAAACTTTGCTGAAGAAGTAGCTAAGCAAATAGAGGGAAAATAAGAAGAACTTATTACTAGCGAAAGTTTAAAAAGTAGACTAAAAAAAGAACCAAAAGGAAAAAGAAGAAAGCAAATTCTTTAAAAATGGTTCTTTTTTATGTCTAAAAGGAGGAAAGGGATATTTCCTCTTTTTTCTCCTTCTTAGTAGAATGGATAAAAAGGAGGAATTTATGACTGACTGTATTCGACTAAAAGATAGTACGTTAGATTTTACGAAAATAAGAAAAGTATCCTATGCAAAAGGAAGTAGAATAGAAAAATTCAGGAATGGTTCTATTATTCCAATTATTAATGACGAAATGTTTAAGACTTTATTTTCAAGAGAAGAAAATATTCAATTTCCTTGTAAGCTTCTTTCTTATATTCTCGATTTTTCTTATGAAGAATTGCTAGAACATCTTCATTTCACCAAGAATGAAACGGGAAAAGAGAAAAAAGAGGAGCCTTCTTATCGGCAAGACCTCGTAGTAGAGATAAATGGTATGGTCATCAATATTGAGATGAATAATAATCCAAATGAAATGGTTCGGGAGAGAAATTTGTCTTATTTATTTCGGTTAAGGGAAGATAGAAAACATAAAGAAGAGTATCAACCGGTGATACAAGTGAATTTGAATAATTTTTGTTATCAAGGAGAGACAAATACGAGAGAAGATTTTTGCCTTTCCAATGGGAAAGGACTTATCTATACAGAAAAAATGATGATTGTCGATATCTATCTACCAAATATTCGTAGGAAATGTTATAATGAAAGGGAAGAATTAACCGAAATGGAACGTTTTTTACTAATTGGGATTGAAGAGAATCGAAAGAAAGCTTTGGAATATGTAGGAGATGATATTGTAATGAAAGAATTTAGCGAGAATATCAAAAGAAGTAGTGAGGAATGGGATTTAATAGAAGCTTATGACAAAGAATGGGCAATGAAAGACTTAGGAAGGCAAGAAGGCATTCGAGAGAAGTCAGAAAAAATTGCTAACAAGATGTTAAAAGATGATATGGATATTGCCCTTATCTCAAAATATACCGGTTTAACAGAAGAAGAAATTTTAAATTTAAAGGAAGAATAGTTTCCTAAGAGGACTTTCTTTTTTTTTCTAATGATGGTACAATGATAAAAGAATAGGGATGAGAGTATGAAGAAAAAAAAATTACGGTGTCCAAATTGTGGGACTGTTATTAAATGGGGAGAGACTTCTTGCTCTGTCTGTCATCAAGTCGTAAAAAGAGAACCTACCGAAGAGGAAACTTTAGAAGAAATGGAAGAAGAAGGTCTTCCACCAAAACAGTTTCCTGTTGGTAAAGTCATTATGGTTATTTTCATTGTGATTGGGATTGTATTAACGATTAAAGGCTTTGTAGAGTATCAAAATGTACAATATTGTACAGCAGATGATTGTGGCTTTAAGAAGTTATTTTTAGCGGGATTAGGAATTATTTTAATTTTTTCTGCTTCTATTGCTTTATGTTTGGAACCTAAAAAATAAAAATATCTTAGGACTTGAATTCTTGTCCTAAGATATTTTTTTGAAGAATTTCATAAGAAAACTCTTGAAGGGTAGCTAGATAGGAATCTGGAAGAAAAAGCTCATAACGGACTTGTTCTTGGTATTCTTTTTGAAGAACAGGATAAGGTGCTATTAAAGAAAGCAGTTTTTTTTCTTGTTCATAAGGAAAGGATATGCGAAGAAGATTTCCAGGGATGAGAGAAATTCTAGAAGCTTTTTCGAAGGCTTTGGTAACACTCTGTGTATAAGCCCTATAAAGACCACCAATTCCTAATTTAATTCCTCCAAAGTATCTTACAACGACTGCTAAAATGTGATTATAGTCTTGTCGCTCTAGGACATTTAAAATCGGTCTTCCCGCACTTCCATTTGGTTCTCCATCATCGGAAAAGCGTTTCTGGTTATTAAAAATATAGGCATAGCAATAATGCGTTGCCTCTTTATATTCTTTTTGGATGTCTTTTAGAAACAGAGAAATTTCTTCTTCTTTTGAAAGGGGGAGAAGAATGGCAATAAATCGCGATTTTTGAATTACAATCTCTTCTACCACTTTTTTTGCAATGGAATTCATACTATCACCTAGCAAAATTATAGCAATAATTTGGTGGGATGGCAATGACGAGAGAAAAAAGAATTTACAAGGTTTTAGGGAAGTGTTATAATAAAAAGCTAGTAGGTGGTAACATGTTAAAAGAAGTGAAAATAGAATTGACAGAACAGTGTAATAGGATGTGTATTCATTGTTCCAGTGATGCTAAAAAACTTCACTATCTTTCGCTTCCTTTCGAAATGGTTGAAAAAATCTTATGGCAAGCAAGAGAATTAGGAGCAACTTCTGTTGCTTTTACGGGAGGAGAGGCAACTTTATATCCAAATCTTGAAAAAGTTTTTGCGAAAGCTCAAGAAGTAGGATTAGAAAGTAAATTGTATACGATGATGACTCCTGATGAGGCATCTCTTTCTCAAATTCAAGCTCTTACTTTTTATGGCCTTTCAGAAGTCATTTATTCTACATCTTATCGGTTGACGAGAGATCAAGTCGTTACGAAAAATGCTTTAGAAACATTTTTTCCACTTTTACTGGAGAAAACTTCTGTTACTTTAGGAGTTCATCACGTTGTTACGAAAGAGACGATGAAAGATGTAGACTCTTCGTTACAACTTTTCTTTTCGCTTCCGCAAAATCGAACGAGTCATTTTTCTCTTTTACGATATATTCCACATGGTAGAGGAGATTCTTCTTTATTGTTAAGTTATGAAGATACTCTTCTTCTAAGACGAAAAATAGAAAAGTGGAAAAAACAATATGGAGAGAAAATACGATTGGGAAGTCCTTGGAATTATTTAGGAATTTCTCATACCCCTTGTACGGCGGCAACAGATACCATGATTGTTGGTTTTGATGGTAGTGTTTATCCTTGTGATGCGATGAAGTATTTTGATTATTTAGGGTCTGGTGGCAATATTTATGAACATTCCTTAGAGGAAATCTATCAGTCTCCTTATTTTGAAAAAGTTCGGGCGAGTAAAGAACTTCTTTTAGAAGATTGTTCTCTTTGTCCTCAATCCACGATTTGTAAAGGTGGTTGTCTAGGCCAAAAGATGGTATCTTTTATGGATACTTCTCATATAACCTTTCGCTCTTACGGAGAACAGGCTATTCGAACGATGAGAGATTTTTCTTCTAGAGAGATGCAACGGATGAATGGCGAACTTGGGCTAGTAGGAGAACTTGGAGAGTTTATCGATTCTTTTAAAAAATATAAAACACATGGAATTGATGAAGAGAGTAAAGAAAAATTAAAGAAGAATTTGGTCATGGAAGCAGGAGATATTCTTTGGTATCTTCCAGCTTCTCTCGGTACTTCTTATGGCGTTTCCTTTGCAGAAGTTGGTAGTTCCTTATTTTCCAAAGAATCTTTGCAAAAGAAACATTTCTCAGATTCTTTATTAGAGGCTTGTGCGAAGAGTAGAGATCCAGAATGCCTTTTTCAAACAGCATCAAAAGAAATTCCACTTGCTAAGTTAGATACAATTATCTCTTCCACTTATCAATTCGCGAAAGAATGGAAGAGCCTTGTCGCAATCGCTTGTCGGATTCTTTATGCGAGTAAGAAAGAAGAACTTTTAGAGGAAATTGGAGACTTTTTGGTTTCTCTATCTACCCTTGTTTATTATGAATTAGGGGTATCCATGGAAGAGATTGCTCGTCAAAATATTGAAAAATTGAAAATTAGATATCAAAGCGGATATGATAGTGAAATCGCTAGTTCTAGAGTTACTCTATTAACGGATTATAAAAGGGAAGAACCAGATAAGTCTAAGCCTTATCAAAAAAAGATATAAAAGGGAAATCCCTTTTTTTTCATGGTAAATTGTGTTACAATGATATCGTGGTAGTATGAAAGAGAAGTTAAAAAATTATTTTCAAGAATTAGTGGAAGAAGGAATTTTTCCAGGGGCTAGTTATGCCGTTTTTTATCAGGGAAAAACGATAATTGATTGTACTGGTAATAAATCGCTTCTTCCAAAAGAAGAAAAGACAACCATTCAAACCCTTTATGATATTGCTTCTTTGACGAAAGTATTGGTTACGAATACATTATTTTCTATGGCAGAAGAGGAAGGATATCTCTCTTCTACAGATACGTTTCAAACGTATTTTCCTACTTTTCCGTATGCGAATGTTCAACTTCTTCATTTGTTGAATCATTCTTCGGGATTAGTTCCTAAGTATGATAAATATCACTTAAACGGAAAAGAGGAATTCTTTACAAAAATCAGTCAGAAAAATGAACCAGGAAAAGATGTGATTTATTCCGATTTAAATTATTTGCTACTAGGCTTTCTATTAGAGAAGATTTACCAAGAACCATTGGATTCTTTAGCTGAGAAAAAAATATTTAAACCCCTTCACATGACTCATACGAGTTATCACCCTAAAAAAGAGGATTGTGCACCTACTGAAGATACATTGGATAGAGGATTATTGCAAGGACAGGTTCATGATGAAAAAGCCTATTTTTTAGGTGGTGTAGCAGGGCATGCCGGTGTTTTTAGTACTCCATCAGATCTTCTCCTTTTTGGCAAGATGATTCTTGCGAATGATGGAAGTTTTTTAAAGAAAGAAAGTATTGATAAGTGGTTTTTAAAAACTGTTACAGCTTCTACAGGTGTTTGTAGGAGTCGTTCTTGGATGATTGCGAATACTTATCGTGATACCAAAGAAATTGTAAGCGAGGATGCTATTTTTCACACGGGTTTTAGTGGCTGTGAATTTTTAATTGATCGAAAAAAGCAATGGATTTTCATCCTTCTTTCCAATCGAGTTCATCCAACCCGAGAAAATCAGTTGTTCTTTGAAAGAAGAAAAGAGTATAATAAGCGAATTTATGAAATCATAAAGGAGGAATAGTATGGATTATATCAAGCAAAAGCTTTCGCTATTGACGACAAGTCCGGGATGTTATCTCATGAAAAATAAAGATGGTATCATCATTTATGTTGGAAAAGCTAAAAATTTAAAGAACCGTGTCAGTTCCTATTTTCGAGGTACGCATACAGGGAAAACAGCAAAATTAGTGAGTGAAATTGTTGATTTCGAATATATAGCGGTTAATAGTGAAGTAGAGTCTTTTATTCTAGAAAACAATTTAATTAAGAAGTATAATCCCAAATACAATATCTTACTTAAGGATGATAAAAGCTATCCTTATATTGAACTTACGAATGAAGAGATTCCTCGTTTAAAAGTAGTACGATCTTTAACTCGGAAAAAGAGTCAGAAATATTTATATGGACCATATCCCAATGTTACAGCAGCTCGTGGAGTAGTGAACTTATTAAATCGGATGTATCCGATTCGAAAATGCAATACGTATCCCCCTAAGCCTTGCCTTTATTATCACATTCATCAATGTTTAGGATATTGTACGGAAGAAGTTCCTAAAGAAGAAATAGAGCAAATGAAAGAGGAAATCATTCGTTTCCTAAAGGGAGATCATTCGTTTATTTCGAATCGTATTCAAGAAGAAATGCAACGCTATAGTGAAGAGATGAAATATGAAAAAGCATTGGAAATGAAAAAATTATTGGATTATATCTCCATTACCTTAACGCATCAACAAGTAGAAGTAAAAGATGGTATTGATCGAGATATTTTTGGATATTATGAGAAAAAAGGTTATCTCAGTATTCAAGTTTTCTTTATCCGAGGTTCTAAAATTGTAGGGAGACATTCCAAGTTTATTCCTATGATAGAATCGGCTTCAGAAGAATTGAGTAGATATATCGCTGAATTCTATCAAAATATTTTAAAACCAAAAGAAATTTTAGTACCTGAAATCGTTGAAAATGAAGTGTTATCAGAATATTTAGAAGTGGAAGTAAAACGACCACAAAAAGGGGAAAAACTAAAATTGATTGATATGGCGAATGAAAACGCTAAAATTGCTTTAGAGGAACATTTTGATCTCATTGAAAAAGATGAAGAACGGACGATGAAAGCCAATGAAGAGTTACAACAGATTTTAGGGCTTCCAAAGTTAGATTGCATTGAAATTTTTGATAATGCTCATCTTTTTGGAACTTATAATGTTTCTGGTATGGTGGTCTTTAAAAATGGTCGACCTGCTAAAAATGAATATCGAAAATTTAAAATATCAATGGATAAAAATGACGACTACAATACGATGAGAGAAGTCATCTATCGAAGATATTTTCGTGTTTTAAAGGATGGACTAGAGAAACCAGATTTGATTATTGTAGATGGTGGTTTAGGTCAGATTCATGTGGCAAAAGAAGTAATCGATAGTTTAGCGATGAATATTCCTGTTGCCGGTCTTAAAAAAGATGATAAACATAGTACAAATCAATTACTGACTGCAGATTGTGCTTATGATATTGATAAAAAAAGTAATGTTTTCTATCTACTAGAAAGAATGCAAGATGAAGTTCATGAATTTACCATCCATTATCACAAACAGATTCGTAGTAAAGGAACCCTAGCTAGTCTTTTAGATCCTGTTTCTGGTATTGGGGAGAAGAGAAAAGCGGAACTCATTCGAAAGTATAAGACGATTTCCCAGATGCAAAAGTTAAGTGTAGAAGAGTTAGCTACTCTACTACCAGAGAAAGTCGCTCAAAATCTCTATCAGTATTTGCAAAATTATGAAAAATAATTTTCCAAATTAAGAAAAATATGCTATAATACGGCTATTCACAAGGAGGAACCCAATTTATGTTGAAAAATAGGGCTATTAGTGCTCAATTAGTAGAATTGCAAAAGGAGAATATCAGGGAAGCAGATAGAAATAGATATTCTAATTTACTCTCTCTTCTTGTGCTTCGTTTAACGCAAAATGTAGACGAAGCGAAAGCTCTCTTAGATCATGATAAAGCAGTTATTCAGGAAAGGGAAAAAGAAGGAAGAGCTTATTTGTTTGGAGATCATATATCAGCTCGGGATTTATTTATTTCTTATTATGCCAATTTATACTTAGATGAAAAAGGAAATCGTTGTCTAAAAGAGAATTTTACGATTTCTGAATTGATGCTTATGACAGGCGTATTCAGTTGGTTTTCTGAGGAACGAAAGAAGAATTATGCATCTTATCAAAAGGATAGGACAAAGCTTCAAAACAAGAAAGATCAAAGAGGAATTTATGCTTTCTTTCCTGTTTATGAGGATAGAAAGAAAATGATGAACGAAGAGTTAGAAATCTTGGCCGTTGCTCAGAGTGAAGAAACTAGAATGATTGAATATTTAGAGAATCAATCTCAAATTGTTATGACAAGAGTTTTACAAGCTTTGGGTTTGCAGATAGAGAAAATACCTTCTTCTCAGGGATCTTCTATGTACTTAGAATGTCGTAAATTATGTTCAGAAAGCAATATGATTTCTTGTTTCTTTACCAGACGAGAAAAAAGAAAGCCTAGTATTATGAATGATATTGAATTCTTAATTCGTATGGGCGAAGAAGAAGCATACTTAAGTACTTACTTTCCAAGAATGGAAGGTAAGGTAAAAAAGTATCAAGGATAAAAGAAATTTTATCCTTTTTTTTGGATATATTTTCCCTAGGCTTTTACATATAATTATGATATAATGAACATAAGGGAGTGATTGTGTGAGGGTCGTAATCAGTGCCGGAGGAACCGGAGGACATATTTACCCAGCTTTAGCGATTATTCGTAAAATTCAAGAAAAAGAACCGAATAGTGAGTTCCTCTACATAGGCACTCATAATCGCATGGAGAAAGATATTATCCCTCAAGAGGGAATTCCCTTTCGAGCCATTGAAATGTATGGCTTTAATCGTAAAAAACTATGGAAGAACGGAAAAGTCCTTTTCTGTTTATGCCGAGCGAAAAGGACTTGTGTAAAATGGTTGAAAGAATTTAAACCAGATATTGTAATTGGTGTAGGGGGATATGTAACAGTTCCTGTTCTATCCGCCGCTCATAAGTTAGGAATCAAAACTTTTCTCCATGAGCAGAACAGTGTTCCAGGAAAAGCCAATTTATCTCTTGCTAGAAAAACGAATTTAATTGGTGTTTCTTTTGCTTCTACCATGGCTAGTTTTCCAAAGGGAAAAACAATCTTTACTGGAAACCCTTGTAGCGAGGATGCTTTAAAAAAGACACCGATGAGAAAAAGTGAGTTGGGACTTTCCGAAAATCAGAAACTAGTTTTAATTGTCATGGGTTCTTTAGGAGCTAGTGGGGTTAATGACGTTTTGGTGAATGCTCTTCCTCAAGTGGGAAAAAAGCCTTATCAATTTTTATTTGTAACAGGAAAACAGGATTATGAAGAAATTGCAAAATTATCTTTTCCAAGAAATGTAAAGGTAGTTCCTTATATCGATAATTTAACACGAATTATGAAGCAAACGGATTTAATGGTAACGAGAGCAGGAGCTTCTACCTTGAGTGAAATTATGGCTTTAGCAGTACCCTCTATTTTAATTCCAAGTCCTTATGTTCCCAATAATCATCAATATAAAAATGCCATGGATTTAGTCAAAGAAGGAGCTGCTTCGCTTCTGGAAGAAAAGGATTTAACACCAGAGAGCCTATTAGAGCGAATCGATGAAATTATGCTTTCTAGTAGTACTCAGGAGACGATGAGGAAAAATTTGTCTAAAATGGGTATCCCTAACAGTGCGACTCTGATCTATGAAGCTATTCAAAAATTAATAGAAGGAAAGATGTTATGAATCTAATCGAGAATATTCAAAATTTAGAAGTAGGAGAGGTTCTTGCCGATGTGGATATGCGAGAATATACAACCTATCGAGCAGGAGGAAGGGCTTTAGGAATCGTCTTTCCAAAAGATGTGGAAGGCCTCATTATTCTTTTAAAGTATTTACGAGAAAATCAAATAAAACATAAAATTTTAGGGAGAGGCTCTAATTTAATCTTTGGCGACGGTCTCTATAACGGTATTCTAATTAAGTTAGATCGATTAGATGAGTTAGAAGTGAAAGATTCTGAGATTTATGTAGGGGCCGGATATTCTCTTATCAAATTAGCAACCAGACTCTCTCGTTTGGGATATACTGGTCTTGAATTTGCAACTGGTATTCCTGGAAGTGTTGGCGGAGCCGTCTACATGAATGCTGGTGCCTATAAAAGTGATATGGGATATGTGGTAAAAAGCGTAAAAGTCTTAACTCCTCGTTATCGCGTAGTAGAAATGACGAATTACGATATGCATTTTCACTATCGTAGTTCTTTCTTACAGAGTAATCCCGAGTATATCTGCTTGGGAGCAACTTTGATTCTTCAAAAGGGTAATCCAGAAGAAATTATGCAACTCATAGAAGATCGAAAACAACGACGAATGGAAACTCAACCATTAGAGTATCCATCTGCTGGCTCTGTTTTTCGAAATCCCGAAGGAGATTATGCAGGTCGCATGATTGAAGAAATAGGATATAAAGGATATGCAATTGGAGATGCCGAGGTGAGTACTAAACACGCTAACTTTATTATTAATAGAGGTAGTGCAAAAGGAAATGATATTAAGAAATTAATATTAGAAATTCAAGAAAAAGTAAAAGAAGCATATGGGGTTGAACTAAAAATTGAACAAGAATTTGTAGAATAGGTGATACTATGAAAAAGAAAGAGGCTAAAGTCTCTCCTCCTAAGACGAGAGAGGAAAGCCTTTCTAAGAAACAAAAGATGCAAAGGGAAAGAAAAACGAACTTAAAAGTTCCACCAAAACCAGTAAAAAAAAGAAAAATTCAATATGGAAAAATTGCGATTGTTTTCTGCTTTTTTCTAGGAATTTTTCTTCTTGGCTTTTCTCTTTTGCAAGTTCCTATTCAGTCTATTTTGATTGAAGGAAATACGTATTTATCCGATCAGGAAATTATTGATTTAGCAGGAATTAGAGAGTATCCAAGTACTTTTAAAAATTCTAGTAAGGCTATGGAAAAAAAGTTAGAACAAAACGACTTTATTCTCTCAGCTAAAGTGGAAAAGAAAAATTGGTATCGAACCGTTAAGATTACCGTTTTAGAAAATCGTCCTTTATTTTATTATCAACCTAGAAATAAAATGATTTTGCAGGATGGTACGGCAGTGGAAGGGAATCAAAATCTTCCGATTGTCTTAAATCAAATTCCAGAGGATGTCTATCAAAAATTTTTAGAAAAGATGAAAGATGTCCCAGAAGACGTTTTGATTCGAATGTCAGAAATTCGCTATTATCCAAATGATGTAGATCCAGAATTATTCTATATCTCGATGAATGATGGCAATTATGTGTATGTCAATATTGTTAATTTTAAAAGGTTATATAATTATTTGAACTATGTAGAAGGTTCTAATAATAAAAGAGGCATTTTGCATTTAGATAGTGGAGATTATCTAGAAGTACTAGAAGAGATTTCATAAAGATATGGGGTGCTACTATGCAAACTTGGCTATTGACGATGTCTGTTATTCCTTATATGGTTTTGAAGTATCGAAAAGCAATTTATATGCTCCAGCAAAACTCTTATAATGTGAGTAATCGTTATCGAAAATGGTTATGGAGAAACCGAAGAAAAGTATTTTTCACGTATGAACTTTTTCTTCTTTTTCCATTAGGAATTCTTTTCCTAGTAGATTCTTCTATTGGCTTTCTTCTCATGGTGATTAGTTTTTTCCTTTCTTTTGAAAAAGAACTGCAAGAGAAGAAAAGAGAACAACAAAAAAAGAAATTTGGATTAACAAGTAGGGTGAAGCGATTGTGTTTGACCCTCTTTTTTCTTTTTAGTCTCGGTATTCTTTTTCTTTTAAGAGAAACTGGAGACTTGTTTTTCTTCTCTTCCTTCTTTTTGACCTTTGGCTATTTTTCTTATATCCTAACGGATATCGCCAATATTCTCAATTTTCCAGTTGAGAAAGTTGTATATTGTTATTATCGCCAAAAAGCGAAAAAGAAATTAAAAAATATGCCTTATCTAAAAGTAGTAGGCATTACAGGAAGTTATGGCAAGACGAGTTGTAAAAATATTTTACATGCCATTTTAAGTACTACTTTGAATTCTTATCCGACTCCTAAAAGTTTGAATACACCTTATGGACTTATGACAGCCATCAATCGTGGATTAGACAAATTTGATGATGTTTTTATTGCCGAAATGGGGGCATGTAAACGAAAAGATATTCGCCTTTTATGTGATTTAGTAAAACCACAATACGGCATGATTAGTACGATAGGAGTTGCCCATTTAGAGACATTTAAAACAGAGGAAGCCATTCAAAAGACTAAATTTGAATTGGTAGAATCTCTACCAGAAGAGGGTTTGGCTATTTTAAACCGAGATGATCCCAAGCAGAGAAGTTATCCTCTTTTATCCAAGTGCCGCGTAAAATGGATTGGGATTCAAGAAGATGCCGATGTGATGGCAAAGAATATTCAACTTTCTTATCAAGGAACTAGATTCTTTGTTCAATTCAAAGGAGATCACCGAAAATATCTTTTTACAACGAAATTATTAGGATATCACAATATCTATAATATCTTAGAGGGAATTGCTTTAGGACAAGAATTCCAAGTCCCTATTTCTTCCATGCAAAGAGCCATTTCCTCTTTGCGACCGAGTGAACACCGTTTAGAATTGAGAAAATATAAAGATTTCTATTTAATAGATGATGCTTTTAATTCTAATCCAGTTGGTTCGAAAATGGCTTTGGATGTCTTAAAGATGATGCCTGGTAAAAAAATTGTGGTAACACCTGGAATGATTGAATTAGGGAATAGGCAATACGCCTTTAATTTTCAATGGGGAGAACAAATAGCGGATGTTTGTGATGAAGTGATTTTAATAGGGAAAAAACAGACAAAACCTATTTTAGAAGGATTGAAGAAAAAACAGTATCCTTCGGTTTCTATTCATATCTTACAGGACGTGAAATCTGCTTTTTCTCTCCTGGAAGAATTAAAAGAAGAAGCTACCTATGTGCTACTGGAAAATGATTTACCAGATTTATTTAATGAATAAAAAAAGAAAAAAATTTTCTTTTTTTATTTTCTATTTCGGGAAAATTATAGTATAATAAGTATAGACTGTAGGAGATGATAATATGAGGCATATTTATACTAGCTTGGATATTGGTTCCGATAGTATAAAAGTAGTGGTTTGTGAACTCTACCAAAATAAGCTAAATTTATTAGCAGCCTCTTCTTGTCCATCTCAAGGAATAAAAAAAGGTTTGATTACGGATGTCCATGAGGCAAGTAATTGTGTTCGAAAGGCAATTTTTGAAGTAGAAGAAATGATAGGAATCCCTATTAAAAGTGTCATTGCTTCTGTTCCTTCTTACTTTGCGGAGTATTCTATTGTGAAAGCATCTACTCCTATTAATGCCGAAAGTGGTACTGTGAATCATGAAGATATCGCTCGTGTGATAGCAGAAGCTACAGCTTCTAAAACCTTGGAGAATCGAGAATTTGTTACCATGTTACCAGTCGATTATAAAGTCGATGAACAAGGTGGAATAAGGGATCCTTTAAACCGAGTAGGTACAACTTTGGGTGTAAGAGGGGTATTAGTTTCTACGCCTAAGAAAAATGTTTATTCTGTTATTGGTCTATTAGAAAGTATTGGCATTGAAGTAGTGGATATTACGCTAAATAATATCGGCGATTTCTATGCTTTTAAAAATAAAGATATTGAAGATAAAGTTGGAACCATTGTGAACATAGGAAGTGAGACAACAACAGTTTCTCTTTATAATCGTGGAGTAGTTGTTCGAAGCTCCATGATTCCAATGGGGGGAAAGAATGTCGACAATGATATTTCCTATATGTATAAAACCAATGCTGAAACCTCAAGAGAGTTGAAACATAAATTCGCTTTAGGACATAAACGAAATGCGAATACTGCTGATACTTATGAGATTTCTACTTCCATCGATAAGTCTTTAAAAGTCAATCAATTTGAGATTTCAGAAGTTGTTTCATCAAGGCTAGAGGAAATTTTGAATCTAGCAAAAAAAGAGATGAATATATTGACAAGCAAGCAAATTGATTATATGATAATAACAGGTGGTACTAGCAATATGGCGGATATTGAGTATATCGCATCAGAGGTATTAGGCAAGAATGTTAGTATCGGAAATATCAAATTACTAGGTATACGAAACAATAAATATTCATCATGTGTTGGGAATATTGTTTACTTTATTAGTAGACTGAAATTAAAAGGTCAAGACTACTCGATGGTGAATAACGAGGATGCTTCAAAACTCGCAACCGTTAGAAAAAGTTCCGTAGAATCATCTTTTGATAGCCGATTAGGAAAAGTATTTGGATATTTTTTTAACGAATAATAGGAGGATTAATATATGTTTGGATTAGAAATGGATCAGATTGCTAAAATCAAAGTCATAGGAATTGGTGGTGGTGGAAACAATGCCGTTAATCGTATGATTGATTCTGGTGTCAAGGGCGTAGAGTTTATTGTAGCCAATACAGATTTACAAGTATTGAACTGCTCAAAGGCTCCTGTTAAGATTCAAATTGGTGAAAGTTTAACAGGGGGAAGAGGAGCTGGAGCAAAACCAGATATCGGAAGAGAAGCTGCTTTAGAGAGTAAAAAAGAGATAGAGGAAGCTCTCCGTGGAGCAGATATGGTATTTGTTACTTGTGGTATGGGAGGCGGAACTGGTACAGGAGCTGCTCCTGTTGTTGCCCAAATCGCTCAAGAATTAGGAGCTTTAACAGTCGGAATTGTTACGAAACCATTCTCTTTTGAAGGAAAGAAAAGAATGGAACAAGCCGTAGCTGGATTGGAAGAGCTAAAGAAAAATGTAGATACGCTCATTGTTATTCCTAATGACCGATTAAGAGAGATTATTGATAAGCAAACACCACTTCTTGATTCTTTCAAAGAAGTTGATAACGTACTTCGAAGAGGTGTACAATCTATTTCTGATTTGATTGCTGTAGCAGGATTGATTAACTTGGATTTTGCGGATGTTAAAACCGTTATGGAAAAGCGTGGTAGTGCTTTAATTGGAATTGGAATTGGTGTTGGTGAAAACCGTGCTACAGAGGCTGCTCGTCAAGCCGTTTCTAGTCCACTTCTTGAAACTAGTATTAATGGAGCAACCGATGCTATTATCAATGTAACTGGTGGCAACAATTTAACATTATTTGAAGTAGAAGAAGCAAATGAAGTAATTCGGACGAGTGCTAATACAGATATGAATACCATTTTTGGAGCTGTTATCAATGAAAACCTTACAGATGAAATCATTGTAACGGTCATTGCAACTGGTTTTGATGATGAAACAGAACCTTTATATCATTCTTATGCAAAGCCAGATTCTACGACTCCAACCCGTCATAGTGTGGATATAGATGATGATTCTGATGGCTCTGACGACGACATCATTCCATCATTCTTGAAGAAGAGAGGATTCTAGTCCTCTTTTTTATGTTCCAAAATTATGTTTTGACAGATTTCGAGGGTAGAGACTACTATAATGAAACTGGTGATAACATGAAAGTTTATCTAGATTTATTACTGATTTTTAATTTTTTAATCGATCTTTTACTCCTTAGTAGTACCGCTTATCTTTTAAAACGGAAAGTCAGTTTCTATCGACTTTGTATGGGTGCTTTTCTAGGTGGCCTTAGTGTTTTTATCCTTTTTCTACCCCTTTCTAATCTTTCTTTACTAATGATGAAATTTTTTATTAGTGTAGCGATGATAGTACTTACTTTTCACTTCCGGCAAATTTCTTATTTTTTAAAAAATCTTGGTTATTTTTATTTCGCCAGTATTCTATTAGGAGGGGCTATCTATCTTTGGAATGCTACTTTTTCTTTTGAAGGCGTTCAAAACTCTTTTATTACGAATAGCTATCAATTAAACTTTCTAGGTCTTTTACTCTTATCACCAATTTGTATTGCTTATTATATTCGGAAGATGAAAGGGATGAAAGAACAATATTCTTTTTATCAATCTGTCTTTTTAGAAGTAAATGATTTTTCTATTGTAGGAGTTGGGTATTTAGATAGTGGAAATGTACTAACCTATAAAAAAAGACCTGTTATTTTAACAAGTCCTAAAAAGATTTCTTTTTCAACTTCTTTCTTTTTTCTTCCTTATCAAACTGCTTCTGGTATGGGATTACTAAAATGTTATCCTGTATCTAAGGTTATTGTTGGTAAAACATCCTATAAAAATGTATATGTTGGTATTCTAGAGGAGGAGATTCAAATGGATGGAATTGACTTTTTATTACCAAGATCTATGATAGGAGAATGTTATGATTAAAAAACTCTGGCAGTACCTGAAAAAACTTTTTTGTAAGCCTGTTTATTTTGTTGGTAGTTTAGATAAATTACCAGAACCATTATCGAAGGAAGAAGAATTAGCTTATATTCAAAAAGGAGATAAGAATTCTAAAGCCAAATTGATTGAACACAATTTACGGTTAGTGGTTTTTTTAGCAAAAAAATATGAGAACACAGGAATTGATTTAGAGGATTTAGTAAGTATCGGAACGATTGGTTTAATTAAAGGAATCAATACTTATAATTTAGATAAAAATATTAAATTAGCGACCTATGCTTCGAGGTGTATTGATAATGAGATTTTAATGTTTCTTCGGAAAAATAAAAAGC
This sequence comes from uncultured Bacilli bacterium, assembly GCA_947626855.1. Lineage (GTDB taxonomy): Bacteria > Bacillota_I > Bacilli_A > RF39 > UBA660 > UBA5578. The sequence goes on along the minus strand of CANQTT010000018.1, from coordinate 3,453 downwards.
GGAGAAGTGAAGTGAGTTTTGAAGATAGTTTAAGTTTTGATAGTGAGGGAAATGAACTTCGTTTAGAAGATATTTTAGGAACCGATGAAGATATTGTAACGAGGGGGTTAGAACGAGAAACCGAAAAAAAACTAATGTATGAAGAAATTGAGAGATTAAAAGCTCGTGACAAAGAAATTATGATTTTACGATATGGATTAAACAATCATGAAGAAATGACCCAAAAGGAGGTGGCAGAAGCTTTAGGAATTAGTCAATCTTATATTTCTAGAATTGAGAAAAAAGTGATTAATCGTTTAAAATTCTTATATAAGTGAAAAAGGAAAATAGATGAAATTTTCCTCTTTTTTATTGACAACGAGAAGAAAGCATTTGTATAATGAAAGAAAGTGATAATCATAAGGAGGCTTTATGAAAAAACAAAATGCAGTAGATTTATTGGTAGCAACCATTATCTTGACGATTGGGTTGATTGGATATTGTCTTTTTTTTGGAAATGAATATCAGGTTACTTTTGATTCTAGGGGAGGAACAGCTATAGAAAGTATTTATGTAAAAGCAGGAAATACGATTGAAAAGCCAATCAATCCCACTCGATCAGGTTATGAGTTTATGGGCTGGAAAAAGGATGGCAAAGATTATGATTTTTCTACTCCGGTAAGAGGGAAGGTTACTCTAGTCGCATCTTGGCGAAAAATCATCACCGCAGCAGATATCAGTTATGAGGTATCTTTTGAAACCGATGGGGGTACTTTTGTTCCTGATCAGTACATTGCTCCAGGACAAACTATTAGACAACCAACCGATCCTGTTAAAGAAGGATATACTTTTGTAGGATGGTTCTATGGAGATACCCAATTTGACTTTTCTAAGAAAGTATCGCAGAATATGAAATTAGTAGCGAGATGGGAAGAAGAATAGGGTTCTATTCTTCTTTTTTCATTGCCAGAAAGAAAGTTTTATGCTATTATGAAATAGCTGGGATGTGAGAGAATGTTAATTGCTGAAAATATTGGTTTACGATATGGAAAAAGAGTTCTCTTTGAGAATGTTAATTTGAAATTTGAAAAAAATAACTGTTATGGACTCATTGGGGCGAATGGAGCGGGGAAAACAACTTTTTTAAAAATATTAAGTGGAGAAATAGAATCTACAAGTGGAGAAGTCATTTTAGGAAAAGGGGAGAGAATGTCTACGCTTGTTCAAAATCATAATGCTTATGATGACTATACAGTTTTAGATACGGTCATTATGGGGGATCAAGAACTCTACGACATTAAAACAGAAAAAGAAGAACTTTATAGTAAAGAGAATTTTACCAATGAGGATGGGATTCGAGCTGGTATTTTAGAAGATCTATTTTTGAAGAAAAACGGTTGGCAAGCCGAAGCAGATGCCGCTATTCTGTTAACAGGTTTAGGAGTTGAAACTAAGTGGCATACTTATCAAATGAAAGATCTTAAAGAATCTGATAAAGTAAAAGTAATGCTTGCTAGGGCTCTTTTTGGAGAACCAGATATTTTACTACTAGATGAACCTACTAATGGCCTTGATTTAGAGAGTAAGACTTGGTTAGAGGAATTTCTCTTAGAATTTAAGAATACCATTATTGTCGTTTCTCATGACCGTTACTTTTTAAATAAAGTATGTACACATATGATTGATATCGATTATGAAAAGATGACGTTATACGCAGGAAATTATGATTTTTGGTATCAATCTAGTCAACTTCTTCAAAAACAGATGAGAGAATCTAATAAGAAAAAAGAAGAGAAAATAGCGGAACTTCAGGATTTTATTCGTAGATTTAGTGCGAATGCCTCTAAGTCTAAGCAAGCGACGAGTAGAAAGAAATCCTTAGAAAAGATTGTGTTAGAAGATATCAAACCATCCAGTCGAAAATATCCTTTTATTCAGTTTGAACCAGATAGATATTTAGGAAAAGAAGTCATTCATCTCGATCATGTCTCTAAAGTTATTGATGGACGAGAAGTTTTAAAAAATATTCGCCTAACGATTCATCCAGGGGATCGTATTGCGATTTTAGGGAATCAAGACGCAGGAAAAACAGCTCTTTTAGAAATCTTAGCTGGTAAAATGGAACCAGATAGTGGAACGGTAAAAATTGGTACAACTGTTATTTCTTCTTATTATCCTAAAAAAAGAGAAGAGTATTTTAACCAGGATGTCAATATGGTAGAATGGTTAAGGGAATATTCTCCTATTAAAGAAGATACCTTTGTAAGAGGTTTTTTAGGCAGAATGCTTTTTAGTGGCGAAGAGGCTTTAAAAAAGGTAAGTGTTTTATCAGGGGGAGAAAAAGTAAGATGTATGTTATCGAAAATGATGTTAGAACATGGAAATGTATTGTTATTGGATGAACCTACCAATCATTTAGATATGGAATCCATTACTTCATTAGATGAAGGCCTAAAAAAATTTAATGGATGTATCGTTTTTTCTACTTACGATCAACATCTTCTTTATTCTCTTGCTACTAGGATTCTTGTCATTCAGGAGGATGGAACCTATTCGGATAAAGAAATGTCTTATGAGGAATATTTAAAAAAGTATGGAGAATAAGTTTTTTTTAGAAAATATGGTGGAAAAATTAGAACGAGGAAAAAGTAGTTTCTTTCTGGATCCCAAAGAACAACAGGAAGTTGCTCATGCTTTAAAAAAGAGAGGTATCCGTTATGATGTTTTTAAACCATATGCTTTAGCAGAGAAAGTTTTATTCTACTCTGGAAAGTTACCTCCCATGGAAGTCTTAGAAATTCTATCGAAAGAACCATTAGAGCATCGTTCTATATTAGGGGTTTTATTTGCTCATCAAATTCTTCCTTATTTTTATAGCGATCTTATGATTATGGATAATACTTGTTATCTCGTTGCGTTAAAACCGGTTGCTACGTATTTAAAAGATCATGTTCGAGAAATTGGAAAATATTCTGTTCAAATCGTAAAAAGAGATCGGAACGTTTTAGAAAACTTTCATCCCCAATGGGAGTCTCTTATTCTTCATGTATCCAGTTTCAGGTTAGATACGATTTTGTCTAAAATTATGATGGTTAGTCGATCTAAGGTGGAAGAAAAAATTCTGAAGAAAGAAGTATTGGTTAACTATCAGGTCATAAGCAAAAAAGATTATCTTTTAAATCTTCAAGATATTTTTTCTATTAGAGGATATGGAAAATATATTTTTAAGGATATTCTATATCGTAATAAAAAGGGAAATTTAGATATTGAAATCTTAAAATATAAATAAAAAAAATACAAGTTAGGAGAGATCAGTATGAAGAAGAAAAATGCCAAACAAGCAAAGATAGAATTTTCTAATCGCTTTTTCGGTTCTTTGTCAAATAGTGTTGGTAGTCAATAAATTTGATAAATGAATCTAATTATAGAGGATGATGAAAGTCATCCTTTTATAATGCCCTTAACTAAGAATAT
>CANQTT010000017.1 GCA_947626855.1 uncultured Bacilli bacterium | reverse complement strand
ATATCCTAGATTTTCATTTTTTATGAAAAAAAAGACAAATAGATAAAAATATTTACCTATTTGTCAACAGTCTGAAATGAAAGTGCTACTTACACTTTCATTTTTTCTATTCTCCATCAAAATGTTGAAAGAAAATACCTATATTGACTAATCCAGTAATTCCTACAATGATATAAATAAGATTACGTATAGTTACCATATCGCCTGTTAGAAATGTTACCAAATTAAAGTCAAATAATCCTATAAGTCCCCAGTTTACTGCACCTATAATAGTAAAAATGAGGGCAATTTTTTGTAATATTTCCATATTTTACCTCCTATTACTAATAGTGTTACCAATCTTTTTTAATCTATACATAGGATTTCTATTTTAGAGGAATAATCTCTTTTTAATTCTTTAATAAATAGGGATTCTTTATTTTTAGGAATAAAAAGGTAGTTTTCATTTTTCGTTCTAGTAATAGCTACGTAAAACAGCCTTCTTTCTTCTTCATAGGCAATTGCCTCTTTTTCGAAATGTAAAAAGCGAAAAACAGGATCTTCTTCTAATTTGTTGGGAAAGCCCATGATAGAATTTTCTAAATGGATGAGAACGGTAAATTCTGCTTCTAATCCTTTTGATTGATGAATAGTCATATATTGAAATTTTAGATTTTTATAATAGTAGTAAGAGTCTTTAAAAAAGATAGCAGGGGAAAGTAAAGAATAAATATCTTTTCGATTTCTTCCAAGGACTAAGAATTCTTTTTTTCCACAAGTTTGTAAGTACTCTAGGAATCCTAAAAATGTTTCTTTTTCTTTTTCATAATATATTAATTTAAAAGGCTTTTCTAAATTCTTTTTACTGATTAAATTTTTTTTCAATTGTCTTTTATTCTTCATGACGAATTTACCCGCTACATCGATTAGTTCTTGGCTATTACGATAGGTATTGGTAATTTTTAAGATATCAGGATGCGGAAAGTAGTTAGGAAAGTTTAAAAAAATTTCAAGATCACATCCCGAGAAACGATAAATCGATTGAAAGTCATCTCCAACAGCCATTATTTTAGCATGCGTTTGTTTTATAATTTGCTGGATAAGTCGACATCGCAATAGAGAACTATCTTGATATTCATCAATAATAAGATATCGATAGGGAAGCCTTAACTCTTTTTCTTTTAATAGAGTGGTTGCTTTTTGAATCATATCATCAAAATCCATTTCTCCTGTAGAAGTTAGTTCCATTTTATAGATATGCCAAATGATGATAACGTTTAAAAGGAAGGTATATTCTTTTTTAGAATTCGTTTTTTTTAAATACTCTAATAAAAGTTCCTCATTTTCTTTATTAGCTTTAAATAAATGGATGAATTGAGAAATTTTTTTTTGAAATAATTGAAATTGTTTTTGATGAAGCATTCCTTGATATTCTTCCTCTGTTCCTTGACTATTTGGTTTAAAATATTGCATAGTCATTTTTAATAAAATGGGTAGACTGTAAATCATACTTTGATAAAATTCTTCTATAATCCACTCTAGTAAATTGGGAGTAGCTATTGTTAATTCTTCGGATTGCAAAAGAGAAAGTGCGAGTTTATGAAACGTTAAAACAGGGACATGATATCCTGAAGATTGGAAAATACTGTTTTCTAAGGCTTTGGAAGATGCTTTAGTAAAAGAAAGACATAGAATTTCGGTTTCTTTCAATCCTCTTTCTTCGATTAGATAACAAACTTTTCCTAGGATTGTTAAGCTTTTTCCACTTCCTGCACCAGCAATGACTAATGTAGAATCTTCTTCTCTTAGAATGCAAATTCTCTGTTCTAAATCTAGAGAATATCCTTTAACATTTTGAAATCTAGTTTGGGTTTCTATTAGTTTTCTTTGCAGATATCGTTCGTTGTTTTTTATCTTTAATTTGTCTATATTTTTATATTGCCAAAAAAATTTCCATTTATGTGGTAGGAAGAGGAAATATTTTCTTTTTTTAATTTTTAAATAGTCTTTCCAGTAAGTTTCTTTTAGAAAAAGGAGAGTTTGATTGGATAAAAAGTCATCTCCCAGAAAGTAGGAATTAAATTCTTTCATGATGACAATATAGCACTAGAAAGAAATTTGTACAAAAAAGAAAAAAAGTCTTTTTGAAAAAACTTTTTTGTGATTTTTCAAAAACTTTTTCCTATTTTGGAAAATCTACAAAAAATCCGTAAAAAAAACCTAATGTTCATCATTAGGAATATATTCTACAATGTTATCTAAATTACAATCAAAATAATCACATAATCTAGCAAAAACAGAGATATCTATTTTCGTAAGTTCGCCACGGATAATTCTTTGTAATACTTTAAAATCGGTATTGGTATCTCGCATTAATTTATTTTTACTGGTTTTTGTAGTCGTTAACAAATCATCCAGTTTGAAGAGATAATAGCCATTTTCTACGTCAATTTTTACCATTATCAAACACCCGTATCCTTATATAAATATGATAACAATTTTCTATTTCCAATAACTATTGGCTGAATAGCCATTACCACAAACACGACCTAGAAATTGTCTTCTCCTTTTGAGGAAAACGTGTTATACTTAATAAGAGGGATAAGAGTATGATAGAGCGTTTTGAACCAAATATTCATATTGGATTGAATAATGAACAAGTGGAAAGTAGAAAAAAACAAAATTTAAATCATAAAGATACCACCGTTACAACCAAAAGTATTAAGCAAATTTTACTTTCTAACATTTTTACTTTATTTAATATGGTTAATATTCTTTTAGCCTGCTTTATCGTTTTTACGGGTTCTTATAAAAATTTATTATTTTTAGGAGTTGTTGGTTGTAATACTGTAATTAGTATGTATCAAGAAATCAGGGCAAAAAGAATTATTGATAAATTGGCTCTCGTCTCTAGTAAAAAAGTGACTTTAATTCGAAATGGAAAAGAGGAGAAAAAACACCTAACGGATATTGTTTTAGATGATATCATTTCTTATGCCATTGGTGATCAAATAGTGGTAGATTCTAAAATTCAAGAAGGCTCTGTAGAGGTAAATGAATCTTTTATTACAGGAGAAGAAGATAGTGTTATCAAGCAAAAAGGAGAGATGCTCTTATCAGGAAGTTTTATCGTTGGTGGTTCTTGTCTTGCTTCCGTAGAACACATAGGCGATGAAAATTATATTAATAAAATCTCAAAAGAAGCAAAATATATTAAAAAAATTAATTCCGAGATTATGACAACGATGCACAAAATTATTAAGACGATATCGATTGTTATTTTCCCACTTGGCTTCTTTTTATTTATGCAACAACTACAGATTGATGGAAATACTTTAAATGATAGTATTATTCATACGGTAGCAGCTTTAATAGGAATGATACCAGAGGGATTGATACTATTGACTAGTACTGTTTTGGCGGTAAGCTCTATTCGTCTAGCTAGAAAAAAGGTGTTAGTACAAGAACTTTACTGCATTGAAACTCTAGCTCGCGTAGATACCATTTGTTTGGATAAAACAGGTACGATTACTGAGGGCAAAATGGAAGTTATTGATATGATTGTTTTGGATGAAGAAGCTCCTTTATTAGATATTTTTACAGCCATTTCTTCTTATAACCAAGATAAAAATGCAACTTCCCTAGCTATTCGAGAAAAATTTAATCAAAAGACAGACTATGTTATGACAGATTCCATTCCTTTTTCATCACAAAGAAAATATTCTGGATATACGTTTCAAGGAAAAGGAACTTATTTTTTGGGAGCACCGGAACTTCTTACCAGAGATGTGAAAGTATTAGAAGAGGTTAAAAAACATAACGAATATCGGGTTCTTCTACTAGCAAGTAGTCATAAAAATTGTCATGAGAAAATTGAGAATGCGAAACCTCTTGCTATTTTATTAATTCGTGATAAAATACGAAAGAGTGCATCCAAAACACTTACTTATTTTAAAAATCAAGGGGTGGATGTCAAAATTATATCGGGTGATGGCATTGGAACCATTGAACGAATTGCGAAAAGAGTAGGAATGCGTAATCTAAAAGCATTTGATATGTCACAGGTTACGAAAGAAACAAATTTGAAAGAAGTCGTAGAGCAATATAATTTATTTGGACGAGTAACGCCAAGTGGAAAAAAGGATTTATTATTGGCCTTAAAAGCGAATGGTCATACGGTTGCGATGACAGGGGATGGCGTTAATGATGTTTTAGCTTTGAAAGAAGCAGATTGTAGTTTGGCGATGGCTAGCGGAAGTGATGCAGCTAGAAGTGTTAGCCAATTAGTCCTTTTAGAGTCTAATTTTAATGCAATTCCTAAAATTGTTAACGAGGGTAGAAGATCTATTAACAATCTAGAGAGATCAGCATCCTTATTTTTGACCAAAACGATTTATTCGACTTTACTTGCTATTCTCTTTGTTTTTATTGAAATGGATTATCCTTTTCAGCCGATTCAATTAAGTCTTAATAGTCTTGTAACGATTGGTATTCCATCTTTTATTTTAGCGTTGGAACCTAATCATGATCGCATTCAAGGTGTTTTTATTATCAATGTCATTCGAAAATCCATTCCAGCAGCTTTGACAATTATTGTGAATATTATTAGTGTTATGGTTTTCCGTTCTCTTTTTCACTTTTCACCGGAATATGCTTCGACGATGTCTTTATTTTTACTAGCTTTTTCAGGATTTTTATTGCTATTTAAAATTTGTTATCCATTTAATTATCTTCGAGCTGTTATGTATGGTGGTTTATTAGGAATCTTTTTCGGTAGTTTTATTGGACTTGGTAAACTTTTTGATTTGGTTCGTTTGACACCTTCTATGCTTTTGTTTACAGGTATTTTATGTCTTTTAGATATTCCTTTATTCAAAAGTTTAACCCTTCTTTGTGAAAAGAAAATATTTAAATATCAAGAAAGGATTGTAAGATAGTATGCAACCATTATTATTAACTTTATTAGTAGGAATGTTCATTTTAGGAGGAACATTATTAGGAATTTATGTAAAAGATAATGCGAAAACCATTCATTTCACAATTGGTTTAGCTCTTGGTGTTATTGTTGCCTTAATTTTTTGTGAATTAGTACCAGAGGCCTATGAGAAATTATCGATGGGGATTCCTTGGAAGTCTATTGTCATTTTGATGATTACGGCGATTATTGGTATTTTATTGATGAATATTTTAGACAGTTTTGTTCCTCATCATGAACATGAAAGTACCCATCACCACAAGCATAAGGATGATACCTGCCATAATGCTCATTTAAATCATATCGGTATTTTAGCAACCGTTGCTTTAGCTCTTCACAATCTAATAGAAGGAATGACTTTATACATTACCGCTCATGCAGAACTAAGTGCGGGTTACTTATTATGTGTTGGAATTGGTCTACACAATATTCCATTAGGAATTTTAATTGCTGGAACTTTACATACTAGGAAAGAAACGATTGTTACTAGTTTGTGTTTAATTTTTTCTAGTTTTGTTGGTGGATTAATGATGCATTTTATTAGTGGGGGAATTAGTGATTTTGTGGTAGGATCTTTAATTTCTTTAACGATTGGAATGCTTATTTATATTGCTTTTGTAGAATTGCTTGGTCAAATCTTACACAGTGAAAATAAAAAGGTAAATGTTGTGGGAGTGATTACTGGTATTTTCCTTTTCTTCCTCAGTATCTTTATGTCTTAAAAGAAAGAAAAAAACTTTCTTTTTTTTGTAGAAACATTTGTTTGTGTTATAATAATAGTGGTGATAACATGAAGAGAGTAATTATGCATATTGATGTAAATAATGCTTTTTTGTCTTGGACAGCTGTCCTTCTTCTCAAAAAAGGTTATCCTGTTGATATTCGAACGATTGAATCTGTTATCGGTGGGGATGAAACTATACGACATGGCATCGTTCTTGCAAAATCTCCTATTGCCAAAAAGAGGGGAGTGAAAACGGCAGAGACCCTCCGCGAAGCGAGACGGAAATGTAAAAATTTAAAAGTTTATCCTCCTGATTATTCCTGGTATCAAAAAATGTCGAAAGCTATGTTTGCCATCATCTCAAAATATACACCTGACTTTGAAATACTATCGATTGATGAATGTTTTATCGATTATACAAAAGTTTTTAATTTGTATGGAGATCCTTTAAAGTTTGCTTATCATTTAAAAGAAGAGATTTTTCAAAAACTTGGTTTTACCGTTAATATTGGGATTGCTAACAACAAATTATGTGCTAAAATGGCTTCAGATTTTGAAAAGCCAAATAAGATTCACACTCTTTGGGAGGAAGAAGTTCCTTTAAAAATATATGATTTACCAGTCATAGAACTCTATGGCATTGGCAAAAAAACAGCTCAAAAATTGCAAGAGTTAAACATTCTAACGATTGGTCAGTTAGCGAACACTTCAGAAGAATTTTTAAAAAAGTATTTTAAAAATCAAGCATCTGTTTTGATTCAAAAAGCTCAAGGAATTGATTATTCAGAGGTAGTAGCTGATGTTTCGGAAAGCAAGGGCATTAGTAATTCTCAAACATTCTCTTATAATTTAATTGAGAAGGAAAGCATTTTAAAAAATCTTCAGGCATTAGTAGAGAATGTATCGGCTTCTCTTCGAAAGTCTAATCGCTATGCTCATGTGATAGGAGTTACTATTCGTGATAAGAATTTTAGAAATTACTCTCATCAGAAAAAGGTATTAAATGCTATTTGTAGTAGTGATGAAATTTTTAAAGTAGTAAAAGAACTCTTTTTTGAAATTTGGGATGAGGAGCCTATCCGTCTTTTAGCGGTAAGTTTAGGAGGACTGACGAGTAGTGGTCAAAAGCAATTATCTTTATTTGAGGAAGAAGCTCCTTTAGAAAATACAGAATTAGATAAAGTGGTAGATAAGCTAAAAGAACAATACGGTTCTAATATTATTAAAAAAGCTTCTTTAGTAAATAACAATATTTCTAAAAAATATGATTAAAAGTTGAATTTCAAAGGATAGTTTAGTATAATGGTGGTAGGTGAGACACATGGTTTGGATTTGGTTAGGGGTCATTATTTCTTTACTGCTAATAGAATATATGTCTAAAAATTTTACAGCAATTTGTTTCGCAATTAGTGCAACGATTAGTTGTTTTTTAGCAAAATTTGAAAATCTTAAAAAAATAGAAAAGACACAACAATATACCGTTCAAGTAATTGTGTTTTTATTGGTAGGTAGTTTTCTCATTTTAGTTGTAAGACCTCATTTTCTAAAGTGGTTGTCTAAAAAAAGAAAAAAGGAAGTGGAACACTCCAAAGAAGAGTCATCATCTGTGACTGAAAAAAGGGTAGAAAATCCTAAAAAACAAAACGATAAAAAAGCGAGAAACCGTAAGAAGAAAAAGAAAAAATGATTTTTCTTTTTCTTTTATGTTATAATAAAGTTATGGTGATAATATGTTTGAACAGATTAAGGGCATTAGCGTTCATTATGTAGATTATGGAAATTCTTTCAAAAAGACACTTTTGTTTTTGCATGGTTGGGGACAAAATATTGATATGATGAAACCTGTTGCTGATGCGTTTCAAAAAGATTATCGTATTGTGATTGTAGATTTACCAGGATTTGGACAGAGTGAAGAACCAACTTCTGTTTGGAATTTAAATGACTTTGTAGAGTGTATTCACGATTTAATGAATCATTTAAAAATAGAAAAACCAATTCTATTTGGTCATTCCTTTGGTGGTAAAATTGCTTTGTTGTATGCAAGTATGTATCCTACTGAGAAATTAATTGTTTGTGGAAGTCCTTATCGAAAGGAAATTGAAAATCTTTCTTTGAAAACGAAGATGTTAAAAAAATTAAAAAAAGTTCCTGGATTAAATTCTGTTGCAGAAAAAGCGAAAAAATATATTGGTTCTAGGGATTACAAGAATGCAACTCCGATTATGAGAGATATTTTAGTAGAGCATGTGAATTTCGATATCGTGGAAGAAATCAAAAAAATAAAAGCCTCTACTTTAATTATTTGGGGAGATCAGGATGCTGAAGTCCCTGTTGAAAGGGCTTACGAATTAGAAAAGTATATTCGCGATGCTGGGGTAGTAATCTATCCAGGATGTAGTCATTATGCCTATTTGGAATGTTTGAAGAAAACGATTAATGTTGTAAAAATATTTTTAGAAAGTTAGGTGTTGTATGGGCTTATTTCTTCTATCTCTGTTGCCATTTTTGTTTTTTACTCTTTTTAAGTTAAAAAAAGCCATTCATATGTTGCAACAGAATTACTATGATGAGTCACAGAGATATTTCTTATGGATTTGGAAGAATCCTAAAAAAGTTTGGTTGGAATTAGATATCTTCTTTCCTGTGTTAGCTCTTTTAAGTTTTACCAAGGGATATCTTCCAGCCATTGGATTTGCTATCTTTTATATTTTATTAGCAGCTGATGCTCATACGAAGAGACTACAAGAACAAGTAAAAAAGCCTTTAGTAATCACTTCTAGAGTAAAAAGACTTATGGTAACTACTTTTCTTTTTTATCTTTTGATTATTCTTCCAATGTGTATTTGGTATCATTCTGAGTATCAGGTTATCTATTATCTCATTTTAGCAGGTGTGACTTATTTAGGCTACTTTGTTATTAAACTTGTCAATCATATCAATTATCCTATTGAGAAATGGGTTTATCATTATTACAAGAAAAAAGCTTTAAAGAAATTAAAAAGAATGAATATTCCGGTTATTGGAATTACGGGTAGTTATGGAAAGACGAGTAGTAAGAATATCGTGAATGATATATTAAGTGCGAAATACAATACCTTTGTAACCCCTAAAAATTATAATACTCCTTATGGATTAATCCTATCTATCAACAATTATTTAGATAAATTTGAGGATTATTTTATTGCTGAAATGGGTGCTTTTAAAAGAGGGGAAATCGCTACTACTTGTAAATTGATGAAACCAACTTATGGAATTTTAACAGTTATTGGAGAAGCTCATTTAGAGAGTTTTGGTAGTAGAAAGAATATTCAAAAGGGAAAATTTGAATTGATTGAATCTCTTCCACCGAATGGCTTTGGTATTTTAAATGGGGATGATCCATATCAACGAAATTATCAAGTTCGAAATACTTGTCAATTATATTGGATGGGAATTGAAAATAAAGATGTAGATGTTTATGCTACTAATATTTCTCTTTCCAGAGAAGGAAGTCATTTTGATGTTTTCTTTAAGGATGAGAGAAAGAGTTATCCCTTCTTTACAAAGTTATTGGGAAAACACAATATCTATAATATTTTATCTGGTCTTTTGTTAGGATATAAATTGGGTATGCAGATTTTTGATATGCAAAGAGCGGTTAGTCATATTCGTCCTATTGAACATCGATTGGAATTAAAGAAAGTAGGAAATTTAAATATTATTGATGATGCGTATAACTCTAATCCAGTAGGTGCGAAGTCTGCTTTAGAAGTCCTTTCTATGATGCCAGGAGAAAAATTTGTAGTAACACCTGGTATGATTGAATTAGGGGATAAACAATATGAAGAGAATAAACTTTTTGGCAAAAAAATAGCTTCTTCTTCTGATTATGCTATTTTAATTGGAAAAGAACAGACGGCACCTATTTATGATGGACTTTTAGAAGCAAAGTTTGATACCGATAAGATATTTATCTTGAATGATGTTAAGGATGCTTTTCCTCTTATACAACGTTTAAAGAGAGAAGAGGCCTATGTGCTATTAGAAAATGATCTACCAGATTTGTTTAATGAATAGGAGTGATAATGTGAAAATAAAAGTTGGTGTAATCTTTGGGGGAGAAACCGTAGAACATGAAGTAAGTATTATTTCAGCCTTACAGGCAATTGAAAATATCAATCGTGAGAAATACGATATTATTCCCATCTATATAGCAAAAGATCGTACATGGTATACGGGTCATATGCTTTTTGATATTGAGGTTTATAAAGATTTTAAGGATTTAAAGAAGTATGCAACGCCTTGTACTCTTGTTCCTAAAAATGGAAAGTTTTATCTCCAAAAAACGAAAGGAATCTTTCGAAAAAATATAACAGATGTAGATATCATGTTTCCTATCGTTCATGGAAATAATGTAGAAGACGGTACTTTACAAGGCTATTTACGGACTGTTGGAATTCCTTTTGTAGGAAGTAATGTATTAGGATCTGCCCTTGGACAAGATAAGGTAGTCATGAAACAAGTTTTTTCTTCTATGCATTTACCAATTGTTGATTATGTTTGGTTTTATGATACCGAGTATATGGAATCTTACGAAGAAATTCATAAAAAGATTAGTGCTTTAGGATATCCTGTTATCGTAAAACCAGCAACGCTTGGAAGTAGTGTAGGAATTACCTTTGTAAAAAATGAACAAGGTCTTGGATCTGCTATTGATACAGCTATGCAATATGATCAAAAAATTATCGTTGAAAAAGCAGTCTCTAATTTGGTCGAGGTAAATTGTAGTGTTTTAGGAAATTATGATCATCAGGATACTAGTGCGATTGAAGAGGTATTAACAACAGATGAATTTTTAACTTACCAAGATAAGTATATTGGTGGAGGCAAAGGAAAAGCTAGTAAAGGTATGGCGAGTGCTAGTAGAATGATTCCAGCTCGAATTGATCAAAATATGGAAAAAGAAGTAAAAGATTTAGCAATGGCAGCTTTTCGGGCTCTTAATTTAAGTGGTGTTTGTAGGGTAGATTTCTTAATTGATAAGGAAACTAAAAAAATTTATATCAATGAACCGAATACCATTCCTGGAAGTTTAGCGTTTTATTTATGGGAACCTGTTGGTAAGAGTTACCGCGAGTTATTAGATAACTTATTAACACTAGCGATTAAAGATTATAAAGATAAGAGTAAGAAGATTTATTCTTTTAATACCAATATTTTAAGCGGTTATGTTACTGGTACGAAAGGATTGAAAGGTGTGAAAGGAAAGCTAAAAAGATAAGCTTTCTTTTTTTCATGGCATTCGAAGTGTTGAATTTTCTCCTTTTTGCGTATATTAAAATAGATGGAATCAGGATTCTATTGATAAAATAAAGCCATATTGGAATAAAAGGGAGCAGGTACCTCAATTTGATATTTTATGAAAATATGGTATAATGGTATGTGTTTGAGGGGAGAGAAAATGGATAAAATAATTCATGATGAAGAATACAATGCTATTGTTTCTTCCATCTTATCAAAAGATGAATTTAGTGGAAAAATGGGAAAAATTAAACATCATGATAGTACACGTTTAAATCACTCACTAAAAGTATCTTATTATTCTTATAAGATAGCCAAATATTTAAGATTAGATTATGAACAAGTAGCTCGTGCCGGGCTTTTACATGATTTTTATTTAGATAGTGTGTATGAACAAGAAACTGTAAAAGATAAGTTCCTTTTATATACAACAAGACATCCAGCTGTTGCTGTTGAAAATGCGAAAGAGTTATTTTCATTAACAGACAAAGAAGAGGATATTATTAGGACGCATATGTTCCCATTAGATGTAAGGGTTCCCAAATATGCTGAAAGTTGGGTTGTAAATTTGGTTGATAAGGGAGTTTCTACTTCTGAGTTTAGCCATAAGTTTGGACACCAGTTGATGTATATCGTAAACTTTTATGTTATATTTTTCTTACATTCCATGAAAATAGGGTAGATTTCTACTCTTTTTCTTTACAAATTTATAAAAAAAAATTATAATGTTATTAAAGAATCTGAAGAAATGCAGATTCTTTATCTCCTCATAGCATATTAGGATAGTGCACACCCCTCCTAAGGGTGGAAGGTAGGTTCGAATCCTACTGGGGAGACCATTTTACCTATAATCCCTTTATTTTAAAGGGTTTTTATTTTGCTTTAAGTTTTTAGGTACTATTTAAGTACTATTTTTCCTTGAAACAATGTGTTGTTGTCAATTCTAGCAAATCGAAGTCTTTCTATTTTAATGTATAATTATGATTTTTTGAATATAATAAATAATGATCCTAAGTATCCCGTGTGGACTTAGGACATTTTTGAAATATCGTGCCAATTTGTTGGAAAATTCATAGCTTTTAAAACATCATTTAGCGTTATTGTGTGAAGCTTTGATTGTATGCTCATAATTCTACTAAATAACTTATGATGAAATTTATCATAATCTTCCTTAGGTAATAATAATTTTAAGGCAATTATCACGGCAAATAAATCATTTTTACCAATATTGTATCTGCCATTGATAATAGGTAAATTTAATGAACTATGATATGCTGTATCTGTTATGCTAGTATATGTAGGAAATTCATAATTATATAATCTTTCATCATGAGCACATAAATTTCTTGTTTTTGCTAAAATATTTAATAAGCTACATAATTCAATTTCATTAATATTTAGCTCGATAGCAACTTTGACTCTCTCTCTTTGTTCCATTAATCTGTAAAAGTTGCATATCTCCCCAAAAGATAAAATATTAACTAATACCCATGGAGGTATGAAACCGTATGTTACAATATAATGTTTAATATAATTATTGTCAATGCTATTGGCAATATTTTTATTAATATTACCAATTAACATTTGAATAAATTTTATATTTTGCTTCTTTTTATCTAAAGAAACATTTGTATTTTCAAATATTTCAAAGTTTTCTAATTTTAAATAATTATCATTCCCATATTGCTGAGAAAAAAAGTATGCTATTAGAGACCTCAAAGAATTTTCTATCTTTAAGATATATTCCAGAAAAATATTTCTAATTTGTCTATCAAATTCATACAGTGCATATATTTCTTCAAATGTTGTTCCTTGCTTGTAGTTCGTAGTTGTTTGATCTATAAACAAATCTTTATACCCATTTATAATATTATAATAATTATTATTCAATAATATTTTTTTTGCATTTTCCTCATCATTAAATAATACACTTCTACTTTTTAATAAATTGACTTGTTCCTCTATACTTTTAAATTCTTTCATAATACAAAAAAAGTCTTCGGTCCATACAGGATACCGAAGATCACTTACACGCTAATAATACTACTAATTGATGTGATTGTCAATATCCTTTTTTAGTAAACCAATAACTCATATTCCTTTCTATAGTTTTTAAATTGTTGAAATAGTTAGTCTATCTATTCCAACTTTATCAGCCAGTTCTTGATGTGACATTTTATTATTTGAATTAATATTTTAAAATACCTCTTAGCAAGATAATTATATCATAAAAATGCATATCTTATGTTTATAAATATGCATACATAATGATTGATAGATTCGAAAGTTCCTCAATGATTTTTTAGGAAGATAATTGACAGTAAGAATAAGGAATGTTATACTAAAAAAGTATGATAATTCGTAGAATTTTTATGTGAAAAAGTATAGAAAGGATGAAAAATATGCTAAAGTTAGAAGATATCAAAAAAACATATGTAACCGGTGATTCTAAAGTAGAAGCATTAAAAGGAATTGATTTATCATTTAGAAAAAGTGAATTCGTTGCTATTTTAGGACCATCTGGGTGTGGTAAAACAACTCTTTTAAATATTATTGGCGGGTTAGATCGATATACTTCAGGAGATTTAACAATCAACGATAAATCAACAAAGGAGTTTAAAGATAGAGATTGGGATACTTATCGTAATCATTCCATTGGCTTTGTTTTTCAAAATTATAATTTGATTCCTCATCAAACTGTTTTATCCAATGTAGAATTAGCTTTAACTCTTTCTGGGGTTTCTAAATCAGAAAGACGTAGGAGAGCTATCGAAGTATTAAAAAGAGTAGGCTTAGAGGATCAAATTAACAAAAAGCCAAATCAAATGTCTGGTGGACAGATGCAAAGGGTAGCAATTGCAAGAGCTCTTGTAAATGATCCGGATATTGTATTGGCCGATGAACCAACGGGAGCACTAGATTCTGAAACTAGTATCCAAATTATGGAAATCTTAAAAGAAATCGCTTCTGAAAAATTAGTTATTATGGTTACGCATAATCCTGATTTAGCAGATGATTATGCAACGCGTGTTATTAAATTATTAGATGGAAAAGTAACAGATGATTCTAATCCTTATGATAGAAAAAAGGAAAAAGAAAAAAATAGTTTTAGTAATGTTAAAAAGACTTATATGTCTTTTTGGACAGCTTTATCTCTTAGTTTAAATAATTTAATGACCAAAAAAGGAAGAACTATTTTGACTGCCTTTGCAGGCTCTATTGGAATTATTGGAATTGCTCTTATTTTATCCTTATCTAGTGGAGTTCGAGGATATATCAGAAAAGTAGAAGAGGATACGTTATCTTCTTATCCTATCACGATTCAACAACAAACTGTGGATATGAATTCTATGATGGAAGCAATGATGGGAAATAGCACACAAAAAGATCATGATCTCGATAAAATTTATTCTAATGATATTATTGGAAATGTCGTAAGTTCTATCAGTTCTCAGATGAGTGTTAATCACTTAGAAGAATTCAAAGAATATATTGAGAGTGATAAAACAGATATTGATCTTTATACCAATGCTATTCAATATACGTATGATTTAACTTTACAACTCTATCATGTAGATCCTGAAAATGGTACTGTTCAGGTAAATCCAAGTCCTGTTATGGGAGAGATTGGTTTTTCTAATGACTTAACTACTTCTATGAATGTTTATGATGTATTTACAGAATTGATGGATAATAGGGAACTTTTAGAGAGTCAATATGATATTGTCTCTGGACATTGGCCAACGAAATATAATGAAGTAGTTCTCATGGTAGATGAAAACAATAATATTAGTGATTATACTCTTTATACTTTAGGGTTAAAAGATCAGCGAGAAATGATAAATCTATTCAATCGAATTAAAGAGGGAGAGGAGTTTGCTTTTGAACCAACTTCTTATGAATTTGATGAGATTGTCGGAAGAAAATTTAAGCTTGTTTTAAATACTGACTATTATCAAAAAGCTCCAAAGGGATGGATGGATATGCGTAACGATCCTGAATTTATGAACCAAGTTTTAGAGAATGCTGAAGAGATTGAAATTGTAGGAATTGTTCGTCCAAATGAAGAAGCTATTTTGGCATCTACCCCAGGAGAGATTGGTTATACGAAAGAATTGACAGAATATGTAGTAAATCATATTTTATCTTCTGAGATTGCTCAAGAACAATTAAACAATCCTGATATCAATGTATTTAGTGGTGAAAAATTCCAAGAACTTACTTTAGAAGAAGAACAACAGCTCACTCAGTATCTAGCCACGTTAACACCAGAAGCTCAAGCTGCTTTCAGTGCTCAATATGCTACTTATAGTGGAAATTTAACAACGTTAGGAATTGTTGACTTAAAGAGTCCAAAATCAATTTTAATCTATCCAAAAGATTTTGATTCTAAAGAAGAGATTACGACTATTATAGAAGAATATAATGATATGGTAACGAAAGATGGTAGAGAAGAAGATGTCATTCAATATACGGATATGGTTAGAGTAATGATGTCTGGTATCACAACAATTATCGATATCATTAGTTATGTATTAATTGCTTTCGTATCGATTTCTTTAGTAGTATCTAGTATTATGATTGGTATTATTACTTATATTTCTGTTCTTGAAAGAACAAAAGAAATAGGAATTTTAAGAGCAATTGGAGCTAGTAAAAAAGATATTTCAAGAGTATTTAGAGCAGAAACGATTATTGAAGGATTAGCAGCTGGAATTTTTGGAATTGCTATTACCGTTGTTTTAAATATTCCCGTAAATATGATCATTAAAAATTTAACAGGTATTTCGAATATCTCTAGTCTTCCAATGATGGGTGGTATTATTTTAGTCGTTATTAGCGTATTACTTACTGTTATTGCAGGATTATTCCCAGCTAGAATGGCATCTCGAAAAGATCCTGTGGAGGCTTTAAGAACAGAATAGACACTTCGGTGTCTTTTTGTTTTGAAAGAATTTTTTCATTTCTGGATTTCCTTTTGAAAAGATATGATATACTTATACTAGGAGGATGGTATGTTGAGGAAATATAGTCGAGTACTTTTAAAATTGAGTGGAGAATCTTTAGCAGGTTCCAAAGGAGTAGGGATTGATTTTGAGAAAGTCTTAGATATTTGTAGGGAGATTAAAGAGGTGGTAGAAGAAACAGGAGTAGAGATTGCTATTGTTGTAGGAGGAGGTAATTTCTGGCGAGGAAGGTCTAATCAACACATGGATCGGGCGACTTCGGATTATATTGGTATGTTAGGGACAACGATGAATGCTTTAGCAATCAATGATGCTTTTAGACAATTAGGATTTGCCTCTCGTGTTCAAACGGGAATTGAGATGCGACAGGTTGCCGAATTCTATATTCGAGCGAGAGCGGATAGGCATTTGCAGAAAGGAAGAATTGTTGTCTTTGGTTGTGGAACTGGAAATCCTTTCTTTTCAACAGATACTGCTGCCGCTTTAAGGGCAGCCGAAATTAATGCCGAAATCGTTTTAAAGGCTACGAATGTAGATGGCATCTATACAGCAGATCCGAAAAAGGATGCCAAGGCAACGTTAATAGAAGATATCACTTATATTGATGTGTTGAACAGAAAATTAAATGTTATGGATTCAACAGCGACAACTCTATGTATGGATAATGGTATTCCTATTCAAGTTTATAATATGAATGTGAAAGATAATCTTTTAAAAATTATCCAAGGAGAAAAAATTGGAACACTTGTTCAAGAGAAAATTTAGATTTTATTAGTGAAATATAAGGAGTAGAAATGGAAAATAATATAAAATTAATCGTGTTAGAAAATTTTAAGGAAGTAGGAGAGAAAGTAGATCGGGAATTACAAAGAATTCAGAAAAAAAAGAAATCGTATTTAACTAAGATTTGTAATAACCGTTTTTCTAATGGAGAGGGAAAAGTTCGTATTGAGGAATCTGTAAGACATCAAGATTTATTTATTTTAAGTGATATTGGAAATTATGATACCGCTTATCCTCTTCATGGAAGAGTACATTATATGTCTCCCGATGAACATTTTCAAGATATCAAAAGAGTTATTTCAGCAACTAGTGGACGAAGTGATCATATTACTCTTATCATGCCATTGCTTTATCAATCTAGGCAGCATAAAAGAAAAGGTAGAGAATCTCTAGATTGTGCGGTAGCACTACAAGAATTAAAATCTTTAGGGGTAGATGATATTGTGACTTTTGATGCTCATGATCCGAATGTTGCTAATGCGATTCCTAACTTACCATTTGAAAATTTTTATCCAACTCATATTATTCTAGAAAATTTATTAGAGAGGGAAGAATTAGAAAATTTATTAGTTGTCAGTCCAGATATGGGAGCAATGGAACGGTCTCGTTATTACGCTGAACTTTTGGGTTGTGATGTTGGTGTTTTTTATAAGAGAAGAGATTTAAGTAAAGTAGTAAATGGAAAGAATCCTATTGTAGATCATATTTATATGGGTGCGGATGTAAAAGACAAGAATATTCTAGTTGTGGATGATATGATTGCTTCAGGAGGTTCTATTTTAGAAGTAGCATCCGAGTTGAAAAAAAGAGGGGCTAAAAAAGTATATTTAGTGGTTACTTTCTCCTTATTCACGGATGGCATTGAATCTTTTCAAAAAGCATATGAGGAAGGATTATTCGATCGGCTATATTCGACAAATTTATCTTATGTACCAGAAGAAATTAAAACATTAGAATGGTATAGAGAAGTCGATTGTTCTAATTTTATTGCTAGAATTATCGATACCCTTCATAAAGGGGAATCTATTGCCATTTTACAGAATGGTACCAAAGAAATCCTTGCTAAGATTCAACGAAAGCTAGATTTATAAAAAAATAGGAAAAAAATTTTGAAGTAAGAATAAATTGTTAGTGGAAATCTCCAATTGTTATAGGTAATTGTTGTAGGAAACATGTTTTTGTTAGGCTGTAAAAGAAGTACATCAAATATTTGGAAGGAGGCAAGATATGTTTCGTTTACAAGATTATAAGCAAATCTATATGATGGGAATAGGTGGTATCAGTATGAGTGGACTTGCCTATATTTTAAAAAATTGGGGGTTTCAGGTAAGGGGAAGCGATTCTAGACCTTCTGATATGACTGATAAGTTAGAAAGAGATGGTATCCCCGTTCATATTGGACAATGTTATGAAAATATAACATCCGATATCGATCTTGTTGTTTATTCTTCCGCTATTAAAAAGGAAAATCCAGAGTTAGTCCATGCTAGACAATTGAAAATTCCAACACTAGAAAGGGGAGCCTTTTTAGGGGAATTAACGAAACTTTTTAAGGATACGATTGGGATAGCGGGTACTCATGGAAAAACGACTACAACCTCTATGGTAACAGAGTGTTTTTTACAGGCTCATTTAGATCCATCCGTTCAAGTTGGTTCGGTGTTAAAAAGTATTCAAGGAAACTACAGAATTGGCAAGAGTGAACATTTTATTATCGAAGCCTGTGAGTATTGTGATTCCTTTTTACATTTTCATCAAAAAAGTGCGATTGTTCTGAATATCGATGCCGATCATTTAGATTACTTTAAGAATGTTGAAAATATTCAAGCGTCTTTTCAAAAATATGTCAGTAATCTTCCTTCTGATGGAATTCTTGTTTTAAATGCAGATGATAAAAGAGTATTGGCTTTAAAAGAATATACGAAAGCTAACGTAGTCACGTATGGTTTTGATGAAAAAGCTATTTATAGAGCTTCTAACATTCGTTATGATGAAAATGGATATGGCAGTTATGACCTTTACAAAGATGGAAAGTGGATGACGAGAATAACGCTCTCTATTATTGGAAAACATAATATTTCTAATAGTTTAGCTTGTATTGCTCTATGTGATTCTTATCATTTAGGGATGGATTCCATCAAAAAAGCATTGAAGCATTATCAAGGAGCTGCGAGAAGATTTGAGTTTAAAGGAAAATATAAAAATGCTAATATTTATGATGATTATGGTCATCATCCCACAGAAATTAAAGCGGTAAGTGAAGCTATTAAAAACAAACGGTATCATGAATCTTGGATTATTTTTGAGCCATTAACTTATTCACGATTAAAAAATCATAAAAAGGAATTTGCCGAGTCTTTGACATCCTTTGATCATGTGATCATTTCAGATATTTTTGCATCTCGAGAGATAAATACCTTTGATATTAGTGAAGAAGATTTAATTCATGAATGTAAATTGTTAGGAAAAGACTGTATTCATATGAGTGAACCAAAAGAAATATTAGCTTATATGGCAAATTTCGTACAGGATAATGACTTAATCATTACGATGGGTCCTAAAAAAACAAAACAAATAGGGGAATTATTGGCAAGTGCTAATTAGGAAGTAAGGAGATAGAATATGAAAGAAGTAGTAGAATTATTAAAAGAAAGACAAGAGACGATTGCTACCATGGAGTCTTGTACGGGTGGTGGTGTTGCCAATGCTATTACCAATATAGAGGGAGCAAGTTCTGTTTTATTATTTAGTGCGGTTACGTATTCTAATGAATATAAAATAAAAATGGGTGTTCAAAGTAAGACCATTGATACCTATAGTGTTTATAGCGAAGAAGTAGCACGAGAAATGAGCAAACAAATTAGTCTTTTTGCTCATTCTACCTATGGAGTAGGGGTAACAGGAAAAATCAATCGTGAAGATCCAAACAATAAACAGGGAAGTATGAATCAAGTATTTATCAGTATTTATCAGCAATCATCCGATTCTTATGATACAGAATGCTTGTCTTTACCACTCTTATCCAGACCAGATTGTAAAGAAATTATTATTAAAAAAATAGAAGAAAAGCTTCTTTCGGTACTACAGGGAAAGTAATCTTTTTAAAGTAGGGCATATGGAATATTATTTTTTACTGGTGAATGTTTTTGCTTTTTTTCTATTTGGTTTAGATAAGAGGAAAAGTAAAAGAAAACAGTATCGAATTCCTGAAAAAGTTTTATTTCTTGTTACTTTTTTGGGTGGTAGTTTTGGTTCCTTATTTGGAATGTTTTACTTTCATCATAAAAATAAAAAGAAAAAGTTTTTATTTCTTGTTCCACTTTCTTGTTTTCTTTGGGTTTTATTTTTAATTTTCTTCTTATAAATGGAAAGTAGCTCTCTATAGAGTTACTTTTTTGTTGAATTTTATATTTTTTAGGAAAGTACTTGACAAGTGTATGTAAATACACATATAATAATAGTGTCAGGTAGGTGAGAGACATGGACAAAAAAAATCCTCGGTATCGAAATCAGGGAATCCACGTAATCAGTGCGATATTCACAGTCGATAAAGGAATCACAAAAGTATTAATCATTAAAAGAAAATATGATCCGTATCAGGGAATGTGGTCTTTGACTTCTGGAGCCTTGTATAATGATGAGGAAGTAATGGACGGTTTAAAAAGAGAAATTTTAGAGAAAACAGGTCTTGAAGGAATTCCCCTTGAACTATTTGATGTTTTTAGCAGGGTAGATCGTTCTCCTACCATGCGAATGGTTGGTTTAGCGTTTTTAGGTATTGTAGATAAAGAAAAGTATAAAATTTTAAAAGAAACCCTAAAGACGACAGATGCTAAATGGGTTTCCCTTGAAGAAGTTCCACCTCTTGCTTTTGATCACAATCTAATTCTTGAGAAGGCTTATGAAACTTTAAAAGAACGGATAAAGAATACGAATCTTTTAAAGTCTCTTTATCCTAAGGGATTTACGATGCCAGAAATTCAAAAAATTTATGAAAGTATTTTAGGAAAACAATTTGATCGAAGAAATTTTCGAAAAAAGTTATTGTGTACAGGAATGATTGAGGAAACTGAAAAAACAGAAAAATTTGGAGGCAATAAACCTGCCAGAATTTATATTTTTAAAGAAAATCAGGAAGACAAAAATGTATTTTAATACATTTTTATCATTACAAAATATGTGTATAAAATTACACTTAGGAGGAAAAGATGATTTATTTTTTAAGACATGGAGAAGATGATGAAGGATATGTAGGGGGATGGAGCAATGCTGAATTAACGGAAACGGGAAGAAAACAAGTTCAGGAAATTTGTACTTTTCTAGGAAAATTACCGATTCGAAGAATTGTTTCTAGTGATATCAAACGGGCAAGAATGACTGCTTCGATTGTAGGAGAATATTTAAATTTACCAGTAGAATATTCTTCTTCTTTTCGAGAATTGGATAAAGGTCTTCTAACAGGACTCAAAAAAGAAGAAGCGAATCGCTTATATCCCGATTTTCAATCAGGAGTACCCGTTGATCAAAAATATCCAAATGGAGAGTCTATGATGGATTTATATGAGCGGATAAAGGAACTCTTAAAGGAAATAGAAGGGTGGGATCAAGTTTTAATAGTAACCCATAGGGGAGTTATCAATATGATTTATTTCTTGATGGAGAATCGTCTTCCAGACATGGATAAGCGTCAATTTCAAGTAACACATGCTTCGGTTCATGCCTGGGATTCCGAAAAAAAGAAGATAAGGAGAATTGGATAAAATGGGACAAATTGTTGCCAAAATCGTATTAACGGGAGGACCTTGTGCGGGAAAGACGACCGCTCTTTCTAGAATCGAACAAGAATTACATGACATGGGATATCGAGTATTCATTATAGGAGAGAGTGCGACAGAATTAATTAAGGGTGGAATTCGCCCTTTTGGGGAGAAATCCTATGATATGATAGATTTTCAAAGATTAATTTTAGAATATCAATCTTATAAAGAAACAGTCTATGAAAAAGCCATTGCTTTTCTACCCGAAGAAGAGCTTTGCGTTCTTCTCTATGATAGAGGACTGATGGATAATAAAGCCTATATTACCGATCAAGAATTCTCTACGATTTGTCAGGAAAAGGGCTTTCAAGAACTTCCTATGTTAGATAGTTATGATATGGTTCTTCATCTAGTGACTGCTGCCGATGGATGTCCTGAGTATTATACGTTAGAGAATAATGAAGCTCGCTCAGAATCCATTCCAGAAGCTATTGCTTTAGATAGAAAAACGCAGAGAGCTTGGAATGGACATAATCGTTTTGTGATTATTGATAACGCAACGAATTTTGAGGATAAAATGAGTCGTGTATTAGATGCTATTTACCAACTCTTACAACGACCTTATCAGATCCGTTATCAAAAGAAATATTTGGTAGATTTAAATCGGTCTCACCTAGATTTTCTTTCACAAAATGATTATACCAAAATAGAAATTGAACAGACCTATTTAGAATCAGGAGACAAAAATTATGAAAGAAGACTTCGCAAACGGCTTCTCCATCAAGATAGTACGTATTATTTAACCGTTCAAAAAAAAGCAAAAGATGGTCTTTCTAAAATTGTAACAGATAAGAAACTGTCTGAAAAAGACTATCTAAAACTGTTAGAACTTCCTCAACTGGGAACAGTAAAGAAACAAAGATATACATTCGTTTTTCACAAACAATATTTTAAACTAGATATTCTAGAAAATTCTTCTTATGCCTTGTTAGAAGTGAATCCACTTTCTAGGCAAAATTCTGTTGAACTACCGGAAAGTCTTTGGATAGAAAAGGAAGTAACCAATGATACTGATTTTGATAATGCGACCATAGCTTCTAGAAGCTATGGTGGAAACTCATTTGTGAAGAAAAAGGATAGGAGAGAATAGCTTTTTATGATATAATGAAAGAATGAAAAGCGAGATGGTAAAAGATGGAAAAAATTATCTTAGTAGATGGAAATAATTTGTTGTTTAGAAGTTATTATGCAACTGCCTATAATGGTAATTTTATGAAGAATAGTAAAGGATTTCCAACAAATGCTTTGTTTGGTTTTACCAATATGATGAATAAAATTATTGAGGAAGAACAACCAACTCGTATTCTAGTAGCTTTCGATAAAGGAAAAACATTTCGTCATGAGAAATATGATTTCTATAAGGGCGGAAGAATAGAAACTCCCGAAGAGTTAAAAATGCAATTTCCGGTAGCTAAAGAAATGTTAGGATACATGGGAATTCAATATTATGAAATAGAAAATTATGAAGCAGATGACATTATTGGAACATTTGCTCGTATTTGTGATCAAGATCCAAACTATAGGGGAACCATTATTAGTAGTGATAAAGATTTATTACAACTCTTATCGGATCAGGTGGATATAAAACTTTTAAAACAGAAAGATTATATTCGCTATAACCCTAAAACCTTCAAAGAGGATTATGGAATTGAACCCATTCGTATGATTGATTTAAAAGCTCTTATGGGAGATGCATCTGATAATATTCCTGGGGTTAAAGGTATTGGCGAGAAAACCGCTTTGAAACTTCTTGTTCAATATGAAACTTTGGATAATCTATACGCTCATATTGAAGAAATAAAAGGAGCCACTCATGATAAATTAGTAAACGGTAAAGACGATGCTTATATGAGCTATGAAATTGCTACCATTGAAAGAAATGTTCCTATGGAAATTAATATGGATGATCTTCTTTATCGAGAAGAAGATACTGAAAAATTAAATGCTCTATATGAAGACTTAGAATTCTATTCTTTTTTGAAAAAGAGAGAAAAAAAGAAAATCTCAGAAGAAGTTTCTTATGAAATTGTAAAGGATGCCTCTATCTTGGATTCTCTAGAGGATTGTGCAATTTATGTAGAAACTTCGGAATCCAATTATCATCATACCGATATTTTAGGTATGGGTGTTTATGATGGCAAAAAGGGTTATTTTGTTTCCTATGATCTCTTAAAAACAAATCCTTTGTTTTTAACCAAAGCAAAGAAAAGCACTTATGATGCGAAAAGAGTTATCGTTGCTTTAAAATGGCATGGAATTTTAATTGAAAATCTAGAGTATGATACGATGATAGCTTCTTATCTATTAGAATATAATCAAAAGGAAGATATCGCTTATTTAGCCAATGAATTGGGATATGCGATTCCTTTTAGAGAAGAATACTACGATAAAAAACTAGGATTTGATATTGCTAAAGTAGAAAGTTCTTGTGTGCAAAAAGCAAAATTTATTTATGAGACAAAAAAAGACTTATTATCTGCTTTAAAAAAGGAAGAATTATTGGATTTATTCTATGAAATAGAGATGCCTTTAGCGAACGTTTTAGCAACTATGGAATATAATGGTATATATGTTAATAAAGAAACTCTTAAAGAAATGGGAGAAGAAATTCAAATCAAAATGGATTTGATAAAACAAACGATTTATAATTACGCGGGAGCAGAGTTTAATATTTCTTCTCCTATTCAATTAGGGGAAATCTTATTTGAAAAATTAAATTTGCCTCATGGCAAAAAAGGGAAAAATGGATACTCAACCGCAGCGGATGTACTAGAAAAATTAAAAGATAAACATCCGATTATTCCAGAGATATTGGAATATCGGATGCTCAGTAAACTCTATACTACGTACATTGAAGGATTACTACAAATGGTAATGGATGATGGAAAAATTCATACGATTTATACGCAGACTTTAACTCGGACAGGAAGACTTTCTTCGATTGAACCAAATCTTCAAAATATTCCTATTCGTCATGAATATGGAAAACTCATTCGAAAAGCCTTTGTTCCTAGTCCCCATTCTCTTATTGTAAGTAGTGATTATTCGCAAATTGAATTAAGAATTTTAGCTCATGTCGCACATATTGAACCATTGATTGAAGCTTTTCAAAGAGGGGAAGATATTCATCAAAAGACGGCTAGTGACATTTTCAAAGTAGAACCACAAGAAGTAACAAAAGATATGCGAAGGATGGCAAAAGCTGTAAACTTTGGTATTATTTATGGAATTAGTAGTTATGGTTTATCCGAAAATATTGGTGTTTCTCCCAAAGAAGCTCAAGCTTTTATTGATAATTATATGGCTACCTATCCTGGTGTACAAAAGTATATGGATGATACCATTGAATCAGCTCATCAGTTAGGTTATGTAAGAACAATGTTTCATCGTAAAAGAACGATTCCTGAGTTAGAAAATAAAAACTATATGATTCGCATGGGTGCTGAAAGAATGGCTTTAAATACGCCTATTCAAGGAACTAGTGCCGATATTATAAAAAAAGCAATGGTAGCGATTGACCGTGAATTTAGACAAGAACATATTCAATCTAAAATGATTGTTCAAGTACATGATGAATTAGTTTTTGACTGCTTAGAAGAAGAATTTGATCGTGTGAAAGAAATCGTCAAAGAGCAGATGGAACATGTTATGAAACTTGATGTTCCTCTAGAAGTGGATATCGAATATGGTAGCGATTGGTATCAAGCAAAATAAGGGATGGTGTGATTGAAGACTAATAAAGTAATACAAGTGATGTTTGTGAGTGCTATCACAAATATCTTTTTGTCTATTTTAAAAATCATTACAGGAATTCTTTTTACCTCTACAGCATTAATTGCCGATGGTATTCATTCCTTTAGTGATTTAGTTACGGATGTTTTTGCAATGATTGGAAGTCATTTTGCTCGGAAACCAGCTGATTTAGAACATCCTTTTGGACATGGAAATTTAGAATATTTAACAAGTTTAGGAATTGGACTTCTAGTATTAGGAGTAGGTGGAAGTGTTATTTATAATTCCCTCATGAGCAAAGCTCAACTATCCAATATATTGGTTATTGTGGTAACCTTATTTACTATTTTGTCTAAATTTTTCTTATCAACTTTTATTATTCATGAGGGAAAAAAGTATCAAAATTCTATTTTACTATCCAGTGGAAAAGAGAGCAGAAGTGATGTTATTAGTTCTATTGTGGTTCTTGTTTCTTCCATTCTCTTACATTTTAGTGATAAAGTAGGAATTTTCCTATATGCAGAAAAAGTAGCTGCTATTATTATTGGAATTTTTATCTTATCAACAGGATTGGGTATTATGATAGAAAATATAAGTGCTTTACTGGGAAAACAAGAAAACAATAAAGAATATTTAGACAATCTTAAGAAAGTAATTGAATCGACGGAAGGGGTATTAGAAGTCAAAAAAATGGTCCTTTTACGTTATGGACCAGCCTCTACCTTAAATTTGATTATTACCATGGATAGAAAGATTACTTTACAAGAAGCTCATGATAAAGCTGATCTTCTGGAAGAAAAGATTAAAAAATTTAGTCATTCTATTCAGTATATTCATATCCATATAGAGCCTTCGTTAAGTGATTGACAAGGTCATGTATTCATGATAAAATAACTCTAGAAATTGAGGACGAAGACTAGTAATAATAGAAAGAGTTTCAAGAGAGTTCATGGTTGGTGAGAATGAATAACTAAGATATTATGAATCTACTTCTGAGAGAAATGAAAACATTTTCGGGTAATTCCGTTATCAAAAAAGAAAGACCAAAGTAGGATGGCACCGTGCATAGACACTCCTATACTTTAGGTCTTTTTCTTTATTAATTTGTCCAAAATTTTAGAAATTTTTGAAAAAGGAGGAAAGAATATGATTGATATTAAATTGATTCGTGAGAATAGGGATTTAGTAAAAGAAAATATTAAGAAAAAATTTCAAAATCAGAAATTGCCATTAGTAGATGAAATCTATGAATTAGATGTTACTTATCGAGAGACAAAGCAGCAAATGGATGAGGCAAGAGCTTTAAAAAATCGTTTAAGTGATCAAATTGGTACTCTTATGAGAGAAGGAAAAAAAGAAGAAGCAATGACTGTGAAAGAACAAGTTTCTGAAATGGGAAAAGAGATTGATCAGTTAACAGCTAAAGAGGATGAGTTAGGAAAAACGATTAAAGAAAAGATGATGATGATTCCCAATATTATTGCTGATGATGTTCCAATTGGTGAGGACGATAGTAAAAATGTAGAAGAAAAACGTTTTGGAGAGCCAGTTGTTCCACCATATGAAATTCCTTATCATTCTGATATTATGGAAAGTTTTTCTGGATTGGATAAAGAAGCAGCCGCTCGCGTAAGTGGCAATGGCTTTTATTATTTAGTAGGGGATATTGCTCGTCTTCATAGTGCTGTTTTAGCATATGCTCGTGACTTTATGATTGATAAGGGATTTACGTATTGTATTCCGCCTTACATGATTCGAAGCGATGCGGTAGATGGTGTTATGTCTTTTGAAGAAAAAAATAACATGATGTATAAGATTGAAGGGGAAGATTTATATCTTATTGGTACTAGTGAACACTCTATGATTGCTAAATTTAAAGATCAAATTTTAAAAGAAAGTGATTTACCAATTACGATGACTTCTTATTCTCCATGTTTCCGAAAAGAAGTAGGAGCTCATGGTATTGAGGAAAGAGGAGTTTACCGTATCCATCAATTTGAAAAACAGGAAATGGTTGTTCTCTGTAAACCAGAGGATAGTGAGTCTTGGTATGATAAGATGTGGAACTATTCTGTAGAGTTATTTAGGACTTTAGATATTCCTGTTCGTAAGTTAGTGTGTTGTAGTGGAGACTTAGCTGATTTAAAATATCGTTCTTGTGATATTGAAGCTTGGAGTCCTCGTCAACAAAAGTATTTTGAGGTTTGTTCTTGCTCTAATTTAACAGATGCTCAAGCTCGTCGTTTAGCGATTCGCTATAAAAAAGAAAATGGGGACAAAGAATTTGTTCACACTTTAAACAATACTGTAATTGCACCTCCAAGAATGCTCATTGCTCTTTTGGAAAATAATTATCAAGAAGATGGTTCTATTCTTATTCCAAAAGTTTTAAGACCTTACATGGGTGGAAAAGAGAAAATTGAAAAGAAATAGATAATTTCAAGAAAATTTATTTATAAAAAAAGAAGTACTGGATAGAGTTTTTTAAACATCTATAGGATTACTTCTTTTTATTTGTTTTGAACTTTTATTAGTTTTGCGTGCATAACCATTTTTTCTTTTTCTCCATAGCAGGTAGAAAGAGTTAAAATTTTGTCATTTTCATTGACGGTTGTGGGAAATTTATAAATGCTTCGATCTTGTAACATTTTAGCGAAATCTACAAATTCTTGTGGAGTATTAAAGGAAACTTGAATATAATCACTGGTTGTTGGAATATGATAAACACTAAATACTTGCCATAAAGTATTTTGGGATTTGGTAGATAGTTTAATAATATGATTATCACTATTTTTATACCAATTACTCTTTAATAGATCCTTTAGAGATCCAAACATAGTTTTGTCCCATCTTCCATGAGCATATAGGATAGTATTTTTCTGTAAATTTTCAATATCATTTCGATAATCTAAGAATACCCATCCAGCATTATTTTTGGATTTATCAAAAGCATGGAATAAATAATAATCATTATCTGTTGTTTGGACAAATGGATAATTAATATTCGTTCCATTTACTTGAATCCAACCTTTGGTATCAGGATTAATATTTTCTAATTCTGTAAAGTCGACATCGATAAGAGACATTTTGATATAGTCCCAATAAGGATTCTCTTCTTCAATTTCTTGAGGCTGTTCAATGATTTCGACATTTTCCTCTTCTACAACTTCTTGAACTGTGACATTACTATTAATCATGTCTGTTACTTTTTCAATATTTTTAGAGTCACGATACCATTGATATAAATTGATAGCAGAGCTAGTAAATAAAATAATTCCGATTATGAGAATTCCTAAAATAATGATATTACTTAATAATTTTGAAAGTTTCTTTTTAGAAATCTTCTTCTTTTTTTTGCTGGGCTTTTTTTCTTCTTTTTCCATAGAATAATCACCAACCTTATTTTATCCCATTTATGAAAATATTACAATTCTCTTTTTTTTAAAAGAATAGATGTGATATAATTTCCTGAATTTATCAGTTTTATAAAGTCAAAATCTCCCAAGCCCTTTGTTTATAAGGATTTGAGAGATTTTTAAATGT
>CANQTT010000016.1 GCA_947626855.1 uncultured Bacilli bacterium | reverse complement strand
AATTTAGAAATTTCGTGTCTTTTTGTAGTGGCTATAATATCATAAAATTTTAGTATTGACAAATCTTAGAATGTCATGGATAGGGAAAGATTGATACCTCGCTAGCTTTCAAAAAAAGATTAAATTGCTTTAATCTTTTGACGCCCAATCCTGCAATAAATTATTTTTTTCCTCGTTATCTACACTTTGATAATAAAGAATAGAAAGCATATCCTTGCATTCTTCTGATAGATTTTGTTCCATCAAGCTCTTATCTTCTTCTAAATAAAATTCTTTTTTAGAATCTGCTGCTAACCTAGTTAATTGATCAATTAAATCATCTGGAATTTTTTGTTGAAAGTCCTCCTCACAGCAAGCCAAAACGGTTAAAAGTTCTTTCGCTAAATCGTTATCAAATACTTCGTTCAATTTTATTTTCTCCTCCCCAAAAAAGACTTTGATATTTCTCTAAGGCTTCTTTTATTTTAAGAAGAGAACGAGACATTGCCATTTGCTGGACCTCTTCTCTAGCAAACGTTTTAGAAGCCCTCTTTTCTTGTCTATGGGCAAAACGTTCATATTTCTCCTGAGAGAATAGTTCTTCACATAAATAAAATTTTTCTGAAGGATCCGGCATAGCTAAAACAGGAATCTGACTATCTTTCATCATTCGCTTTACAAAATTTATACGAGAAGCAGGAACACAGATACATTGAATGGATTCGAGAGGAATTCCCCCATAGATTCCTACCTCTGATAAATCGGATCTAACATTCACTACCCTTTGCTTTCTAGCTTCTTCTTCCGAAATACCAATCATTACTTCAAAGGAAGAAAAAAGTTTTCTTTTCTGAGGGGGTAAAAGAGAATAGCCTTCAGAAAGATCATACACATCTGAGAAACTAACGAAAGCTCTTTTTCCCTCAATCCGACTCCAAGTCTCCCCTGTTTCTACAGACATTCCCATATTGTTTAAAGCATCTACGCTATTCAAACCATACTGTAAAATACCAGGTAAGGCATTTGCATTCGTTCCATGGAAAAGATTTATTTGATGGTCTACAAAAAATTGAAAAGTTTCTGGTTCTGCCAATAGCAATCTTGCCATTCCGAGTCTTCTTTCTGCTTCGATGTGAGGATTATCTTTCCGCTCTAAACCGGTAGAAACACTATAATTCTGCCAGCCACCATGATATAAAATACTTTGTAATTTTTCCAAAGTGTCTGCATCACTCGCTAATTGGAAAAAAGCATTACATAAAAACTTATACTTGGGAAAATCACCTTTTAATTGTTCTAAAGAATAATCAGAATATTCCATCTCATCACCCATTTTCTACTATGACCATTATACGCTTGGAAAGAAAAGATTGTCAATAAAAGGCTTATGCTTAAGTTCTTCTTATCCTAAATAAAGACGAACTGTTTGACCATCTGCTATTTGAATTCCTGCCGATGGAGATTGATATTGGACTTTGCCACTTCCTTCATATTCTACTTTAAAGTTTTTTAAATTTTTCATAGCTTCTTCTAACTCCATACCGGTTACATCTGCCACCTCACTATAGGTTTGATCGAGATAGACAAATTCCTTTTCTATGCCTTCCTTTTGATAAGTTAAATGAAGAATAGGAATAGCCGACTCTAAAAAATTTTTAGCAACCGGAGCAGCTACTGTACCACCATATTGTGTAACTCCTTTGGCATTATCAACGGCAATATAGATGACTATTTTGGGATCATTAGCAGGCATAAAGCCGATAAAAGACGTAATATAATTTCCCGTTAAATAACTTCCATTAACGGCTTTTTGAGCGGTACCAGTCTTCCCTCCTACCCGATAACCTGCAATATAAGCATTATGCCCTGTTCCTTTTGCTACCACACTTTCTAAAGCATAACGTACTTTTTCACTCGTAGCTTCACTAATGACTTTCCGGACAATTTTTGTCTCATGGGATTGAATCACTTGATTCGTTTCTGGATCATTGATACTCTGAACAATATAGGGTTGATATAAAATACCACCATTAATCGCTGCACTTACAGCAGTTACCTGTTGAATAGCAGTTACCGATACTCCCTGTCCAAAGGCTGTTGTTGCTAACTCTAAGTCTCCAATTTTTTCAACATCAAATAAAATGCCACTAGATTCTCCGGATAACTCAATCCCAGTTTTTTTCCCAAAACCAAAATTTTTAATATATTGAAATAAAGTCTCTTTTCCTAAACGAAGACCTAAATTCACAAAACCCGTATTACAAGAATTCTCAACGACTTCTAAGTAGGTTTCTAGGCCATGACCACCATGTTTCCAACAGTGAAGAGTTGCTCCTTCGACTGTAATCGCACCGGTATCTTGAAAAGTTTCTTTTTCTAAATCCACAGTATGTTCTTCTAAAGAGGCTGCTAGTGTAATAATTTTGAACGTACCTACCATTTTGGCACATAAAAGGATAAGCACTATCTACTTATCCTCTCATTCAAAATTTAACATTTCCTTTGTAACACTTTCATATAAATCTTGCTCCTGTTTCATGGTATCTATTAAGAACATTTTATCTTCTTTATAGTTCTTTAGCCCTCTCCTATAATATGGTTTATCATCATCAAGTACAATAAATGGCATTATATTGTTCTTTAAACATTTCTTAAACATGATCATTCTTCCTATACGACCATTGCCATCTCCAAATGGATGAATTCGTTCAAACCTATAATGAAATTCAATAATATCTTCTAACGTAATTTTATTTAAACTCTGATACCATTTAAGCAATTCATCTAAAGCATTTTCTACATCCTCTGGAGCAGATGTATTGATAACATGGATAAGTCCAATCTTATTAGGTACAATTTTGAAACCACCAACATGATATCTTGGATTTTCTTCATCAGTTGTATTTCTTTTTAAAATCTTATTCATTTCAATCATCATATCTTTTGATAATGGTTCATCTATAATATCAAGACAATAGTCAAATAGTCTAAAATGATTTTTCATCTCCGTTAAATCATCAAACTTAACTAAATCATCACTTTTAGAAAGGAATGAATTAGTTTCAAATATCTCTTCCGTTTCATCTTCTGTTAATTTTCCACCCTCAATCTTATTTGAGTGATAAGCAAAATTAACTTATTAAAATCCACATAATCATCTCCATTCATCATTTCAAGTTTCAAGTACATATTTATTTTACCATAAAGTAGTAAAAAAATAAGTCAACTTACAAGGATTCAACATAAACATTGTAAGTGAACTTATTTAATTTCCTATCTGCTCTTAAAGTCTCTATACTAACACATTCTTGATTGAATAAATAAAGAACATCGTTATCTGCTTTGCCCTCTATATGTCTAGCACCTTTCCTTTTTGGTAATTCATTTCCAAGCAAGTTAAGGTATATATCTAATTGGATATGATATCTATCATCATCTATTTTGTATACAATAATCTCATCCACAAACTTTCTTATAAAATCTTCTAAAAAACCACCATCTATTTCCTCTTGAATAGAATTCGTTATCTTTTCAATATTGTTTTTACTTTGACTGAATAGATTCCTTTGCTCTAATACTTTTTCACGCTTTTTTGTTAAATTCTTAATGTCTTTTGCAAATTGTTCAAATTGAAATTTCAATTCCTCTTTTCTTAACTCACCTGTAAATACCAAATCTAAAGCCATACTCTTTTTGCTTTCCAATCGTTTTAACTGTTCATCCATATCATGAAGTAGAGAGTCATATGGATTCGTGTTGTCTATACTTTCGTATAACTTAAGCATACTATCTATCATTCTATTTTTCTTTGGCATAATACTACTCATTATCTGCTTAAATAGGTTGTATAAATCAGATTCTGCAAGAATGGGAGAAGCACAAGCATCCAGTCTATATTGTAAATAACGACCACAGCTCCAAGTAGGTCTATTTTTTCTTCTACTACCATGTGACCTTTGAAAATTTGTATTATGCTCACCACAATATATCTTTGATGAAAAAGGATACTTCACGCCACCAGACCAAGAATTATTGTTTTGATAGCCTTGTGTTCTAGCATCTAAAACCTCATTTGCCTTATCCCATAATTCCTCCGATACGATTGCTGGAACACTATCATCTTCACACTTATATAGTACTTGCTCATCTTTTTCATTTTTCTTTCTTTTCTTTGTCCTATAATCCAATATCTCATATGTTCTTGCCCGATAAAATCCTTTATACTTTGGATTTTGTATCATTCTTTTAAGAGAATCTTTATCATATAATCTTCCCTTTTTATTAAGATATCCCTCATCAGATAATTTCTTAGCTAACTTATAAAATCCATATTCCCCAGTAGCATATAGTTCAAATAATTTTCTTATCATCTTTGCTTCTTCTTCCACAATCACTAGTTTGCAGTTTTCTTTTTGATAACCAGTTATATTGGATGAACCTAGTACATGGCCTTGACTGATTGCTTTACGATATCCAAATTTAACACTCGCTGAAATTTTTTTAGATTCTTCTTGGGCGATATTAAACAAGATATTAAGGGTTAATTCAGAGTTTGGATCAAAAGTATTAAGAGATTGATTTTCAAAGAAAATACCAACACCATATTCTTTTAATTTTCGAATGTAGTGAATACTATCTTCTAAATCACGAGCAAATCTTGATACATCCTTTGTAATAATTAAATCAAACTTATTGAATTTAGCATCTTGAATCATTCGCATAAAGGATGGACGTTTATCTGCTCTTGTACCGGTAACACCTTCCTCAACGTAGCCATCCACAAACGTCCATTCTTTTTTACTTTTGATATAGTTATCATAATAATCCAATTGATTATCTAATGAATTCAGTTGAACATCACTATCTGTGGATACCCGACAATAATAAGTAACACGTAATGGAAGATGATATATCTTTTCGCCACGTGTTATAGCACTTACAACATCATAATAGTTCATAATATCCACCACCCCTTGCTAGACTATTGTTTTATTTATACTGATTGTAATGTTTTAATCCTCTTCAGTAATTTTTCATTTGCTTTTGTAAAGGTATTCTCATCAATAATATTTCTTTTATATAAGTGATTGTTAATAATAATTTGTAGTTGTAATTCTGTGATAGTACTTATTTTCATTTCATTCATCCCTTCTCCTATTTTTAATAAATTCTATGAAGAGAAAAAAGAAAAAATGTTATTTCTAACATTTTTTACTCATAGAGCAACAAAAAGAACTCTGCTGCCATCCAAACATGGGTAGGACTAATTTTTTTATGAACAAAATATTCATTAATAACGGACATGCTCTCATAGTTGGCTTCAGAGGCATATTGTTCCCAAGATAAAGGATATAACTGATTACTGATATATATAGGAACTTTATCACCTAATAAATGCCGTTCAGCTAAGGATAAATAAGGATAACTAAAATTAAAGGAGGTTGCCGATGTTTTCTTTTTGATTGGCCGGAACCATAGAAGAGCAGAATAATCATCCGTTTGAGAATAATTATAATCATTTGAGATTCCTAGCGATTCTAACCCAAATTTTAACCACTCTGTTTGATAATCTGGCATTAATCGGCCATCCGTTTTTCCAATAATGTATTTTCCAAATTCATCTTCTTTGGTTATCTCACTCACTTTTACAAGAATTTTTTGAACCATACTATTATTTTTATCTGTTACCAATGATAAGAGATATAAAAGTTCCCCTAAATTATCCATTTCTTCCTCACCGTTAGCTTTATCAAAAACTTCATCAATCGATAAAATCCAGTCAGAAATGAGATCTATATTATGAGTTTTTTCTAAAACCATCGCTCCATATGCGGCATCCCGGTACCAAGCTTTATCATAAACGAAAATATTAGGATAAATAATGCCATCTTTAATATTAAAAAGAATTTCCTGATATAATACCTTTAAAATTTCACTATACTTTTGTTCCTTAAAATCCGCCAAAGACATTTCTATACCTGTATTTGGAAGAATTTCATCCGTTTTATCACTTAGAATGTGGACACCTAGTTCATCTTCTACAATCTTATAAAATTTTCCATCCTCCGTCTCTATTAAAACCATATAGGCATTGGGAATAATAAGTTCACTTTTTACCTTAAATCTTTGATAAACTTCTTCTGTATCGGCTTTTCTTAAAACTCCCTCATGATATACATATTTAGATCGATTACCAAGTCCAAAAAAGAAAAATTGATTCTTATTAAAAACATTCTCTAAACTGACATTTTTTTCACGAAGGAAAGATTTATATTGCTCTACATAAAGAGAATACTGTTCTATATCCTTTTTAAAATGTTGAGAAAGTTCTTGATCAACTATTGGTACATATAATACTTGCGAAGAGAAGAACTCACTTACAATCGTATTTAGACGACTATAAAAAACAAAGAAGCAAGAAGTAACGAATAAAATAATTCCAAACTGTAAGAAACTTCTTTTATTAACTTTTTCAAGTCCCTTTTTTAAAAAGGAAATAATAGAGCCCATTAAGAATGAAATTAGAAAAATAAGGAGAAGAAAAAGCATGATTTCTAAACCAAAATTAAAATTCATTCTCATTGGAAAATGTTCTTTGATAAGTTTTAAAAGAGAAGAAAAAGCATACAGATTATTTGCAATTTCAATCAGTAAAAAGATCTTAAAGAAATTCCGTATCCCTTTATTCTCTTTTAGAACATTAGTAGCAAATAATAAAAAGATTAAATAAATAATATTTTGGGAATATAAAAAGCAATTCGCATTTCCATACAAAAGATGTAAGAAACTCATAGCTGCCAAGCAAAGCAGTAATCCTAAATTAAAGATTAACTGTTTTTTCATATTTTTGATAATTAGATAGATAAGAAGAACATAAAAAAGAAGCATACAGATATCTTGATAACTGATTTGTTTTCCAAAATTGACAACTGGAATAGAATTTAGTCTTTCTATATTTTCTTGAATCACAAAATTCTTCGCTAAAATTCCACTAACATAGACATCACTCGAGAGATTTCTAATATCCTCTCGACCTACAGTAAAATTAGCATAAGAAGAAGTTTCTTGAACTAATGATACCACAGATTGGGGCCAAATGCATTGTTGGGCAACATTTAAAATGAGAATAAGTCCCCAAACCATGACATTTGTGAATACTAATTCTTTAATATCTATCTTTTTCAACATAAGAAAAAGGAGGCAGCCAACAAAGAAGATTATATAATTTGTTAATAAAATACCAGTTGTTACGATTCCTAATACAATATACTTTTCAAAACAAAACTTCCGTTGCCATTTGATATCACAAGCAATATGATACCATAATAGAATCAAGGAAAATGCCGATAAAATATAGGTTTCAAAAATGGAGCTAAAAAACATGCAACTAAAAGAAAAGCCATAAATGAGAAGGAGAAGAAAATTTGTCTTTGTTGCTTTATTCAAAACACAGAAAGTTTGATATAAATATTTAATACTGAAGGCCCCTATCAAAGATTGAAAGAGAAGAACTGTTAAAACACTATTATGCGTTATTCCAGTAAGAAGCAAAAGAAAGGGCTGAATAAAAATAAGAAGAGGATGAACAAATCTTTCTTGTCCAAAAATACTAGTATAACTTGTATAAACTCTAGCCGTATCGGCTTGAAAAAGATAATCGTTACTCCCTGTTAAATCATAAATATTATTAACAATCATTCCTAAAAGTAAATAGAAAATAAAAAAGAAAATGGCAACAAGAGAAGCACGCCTTTTACAAGTTTGAAAATAAAGAAATTCTTTATCATAGCTTTGAATTTCCTTTTTCACAACCATATAAGCTTCTTCTGATTTCTCCGCTATATAAAAGTCCTGATAAGAATCTGCATAGGATTTATGAATGCTATAATTTTTAAAACTCTTATCCAGATAGTTTAGTTTTTTTATCCCACTACAATTTTCATCCAACCACCGACCTGTTTTTTTATCTACCTTAGAAGCAATCAATTTTTTTACGGACAATTTTTCACTAATCGGTTTTAATAAAAAATCAGGGGAAGCACTAACAATAACAGCATTCTCATCCTGCAGAATAAGCTCTTTTAAAGCCTTATTTAGTTTTGATTGATGTTTAATCCAAAAACGATTAACTAATTCTTCAGGATTATCAAAGTATTTTAGAAAAGAAAAACAAATAGATTTAAACTTTTCTTTAGAAATTACATGCAGACAATATAAGAAAAAAGAAACAATGATTTTAGGTAATAACCATAATACTCTTTTCTTACACTTACTGGCGAATACAAAAAAGTCCCACGAACTATCTCCATCATATAAGGTTCCATCAAAATCATAAATATTTAGTTTTACGTTAGAAGACATAAAGCAAACCTCCCATGTATATCATATAGAAAAGAATTAATGACATCATCATTCTATTATTTAGGATAATATCTACCGGATCATCAAAAACATATTTTTCAATCGTAACATCATACAACATCACAATCCATAAAATGATAAAAATACTAATGAAAAACCAGAAAGAATTCATAGAAAGAGCCCATAAAACATAAAAAAGGAGAAAGCAAAGAAGAAAGAATTGCATACCTTTTTTAAGATATGTGGGTCTATAATAAGTTAAAACCGCTCTAGATTTATTTCCATTTCTTAAAATTTCATTTCTTCGTTTTCCTAATGATATATAGAGTGCAAAAGAGAAAACCGTTAGATATAGAAAGTGAGATACTGCAACATGAATAGCAATTGCCCCATAAACAATCCTAATAACAAAACCGATAGTCAAAAGGAAAACATCAAGAATAGGAATTGTTTTTAACTTAAGAGAATATAAAACATTAAGAATAAAATAACCATACAAAAATAGATAAGTATCAATAAGAGGATACTGTTTATTAAAAAGGCATGGTAAAGCATTAAAAATAGAGGATAATAAAAA
The DNA here is from genome assembly GCA_947626855.1 of uncultured Bacilli bacterium. Classification (GTDB taxonomy): domain Bacteria; phylum Bacillota_I; class Bacilli_A; order RF39; family UBA660; genus UBA5578. The sequence continues at coordinate 20,344 of CANQTT010000016.1, read as the reverse complement.
TAAAAAGAAAGCTAACAGAATGGCCCAATGAAGTTTAATAGCACCACTAGGAAGAGGACGATTTTTCTTAATAGGATGTTTTTTATCAGATTTGCAATCGCATATATCATTAAAAATATAGATAGTAGAGCACATGAAGGAAAAAGAAAAAAAATTCAAAAGATTCGTAAAAAAGAGTTGAGGATGAAAAAGATTAACACTAAAAATAATAGCAGAAAAAATTAATAAATTTTTAATATAATGTTTTACACGCATCAAACAAAAATACTTCCTCATAATACTACCCTCTACTGTTATAAACATTTTCATTATAACATCATTTTTTAGTGAAATCAATCACGCTCAAGCATTCCTTCCATCACCAAAAGGTATCTACGTTTTTAAACGTAGAACCCGGTTCATAAGTCATCCAAATGGGAAGGTTACGATTAATCTCTTCCTCGGTATAGTCTTGATAATGCGTTGGCGAAAAATTTGGGCGAGAAGAAATTGCTAAAATAGCCCCACTATTAGGATCCATCGCAATTCCATAAGCTTGATCAGCTTGATAAAGAGAGATTACATTATCTAATTCTCTTTCTAAGGCTTCTTGTAATTCAAAATCAATGGTTAACGTAAGATTCATACCATCTTGTGGTTTTTCATACACTTGACTTAATTCTAAGCGATTTCCTTTCGCATCACTAAAATATTTAATAGCTCCATAACTTCCCGTTAAATACTTATCATAAATGAGTTCTAAGCCACTCAATCCTTGATTATCGATACCAACAAATCCTAACGTATGAGATAGATAGGTGTCATAAGGATATTCTCGTTTGGATTCTTTGACTAAATATACCCCTTCTAATTTCAAAGCCGATATCTGATCTGCTATCTCATTAGATAATCTTCTTCCCTCGGGATGAACCCTTTCAATCGATGTTTTTTTAGATACATGAGCATACATATCCTGATAAGAAACCCCTAAAATATCTGCAAGCTGCTTAGCTGTTGTCTCTTTATCTTCAATTTGATTAGGGATTAAAACTAAAGAGGTCGTAGTAATATTTCCAGCAAGTACTACCCCATTTCGATCATAAATGATACCACGATTAGCTTCTAGCGGAAGATTTCTACTCCAAAGACTAGTTGCATACTGATTTAATTTCTGATAACTGATGACTTGGATATAGAATACCTTTCCAATAATTAAAAAAAAGAAAAAAAGAATTCCTACTAAAACAACTTTCATACGGGCATTCATCTTTTTTACGAACATATTCTTATCACCAATTCAGTGTATGCAAAAAAAGAAGGCATTTTGCCTTCCCTCTTATTTTCTTCTTCCATACATCTCATCTTGATCAATTCTTTCAATATAATCAAATTCCTTTTTATAACCATCTGGACCCGTCGTATCAAAAAGTTTAAGAGTATTTTCGCCAGAGGATCTTTGATAAGATTTTGTCTTTACCAAAAGAATCCCTAAACCAAGATTTTTAGCACTTTCAATATCATTTTCTGTTATTTCATCATAACAATAAATCGCAAACATTTCTGGAACCTCTAGTCGTAAGTTTAATTCATCCTTTTTAGCATCATTTCGTTGAGCTACAAGAATTTCACTATAATTCATGCTTTCAGTCACTAATTCCTTAGGGGTCGATAAACGATAAACTCTATTCGTCGCTGGAGAATTACTACTTCTTATGTATTTCGAATAAGAATCAACAGGATAAACGTGAATGATTTGATGGATAGGAAGTGTCGTATAGGCAACATTATAAAATTCCCTAGGATCTTGAAAAGTACTTAATTTGGAATTACCATCTAAGGAATAAGAGCTTCCATCTACCGTATACACAATATCCTTGTGATGCAAAACATAAGATTTAGGAATGGATAAAGATTTTACAAAAGCCAGAAAAGGCTCTCCCTCTAAAACATAAATAGGAACCCCTGCTTCTTTTGATAAATCCTCTCGCAAGTAAATAGATGCCTTTTCTTTTGTCAACATCTGTTGTTGCATTAAAGTTGAAGCTTTATCCTTTGCCGTACGATAATCATCATAGAATTTAGAAACGTAATCTTTTTTTAAGAGTTCTTGATGAAGTTTCATTTTCTCCTCATAAGGTAACTGATCTAATTCTAAAATTTTTTGATAAATAGCCAGTTCCTCATCTGATAAAGTTCTGCCCTCTGTTGCTTGGAATTGGCATAACTGACGTAAATTTAAAAAGAAATTATAAGATATTTCTCGGAAGTGATAGTCAATTAAAAGATTCGTTAGTTCTAAATTGCTCTCTTCTTGAAAATAGGTTCGAAGTCCTTCGACATCTTGATGATTATAAAACTCACTCAAGGCTGACCAGATTTGATGATTCCAAGAGTTTTCTCCAGAGGATTGACAAAATTCCGCTAAAAAATCTTGAAATTTCCAAAAAGGAGTCTTCTTTTTCATTCCCTCAACTAATTTTTGAAAAAGGACAAGATGTTTTTTTAACATTCTTTCTTCTAATTGATAACTCTGTAATTCCTCTTCATAGTACCCTTTTCTTTGTTCCTCAATTTCTTCCACATCATTTCTTGTTTCTAATGCATTCATTAAAAAACGATAAGCTTTAATATTGGAAAGATGGGAAATTTTTTGTTGAAACGTTTTTTTCGACAAAAGAAAATGAGGAATAAAAACACCTTTCTCTGCTAAAATATATAATTCATGGAAAGATAAAAAAGATAAATCTTGAATTCGAGAATCGTGTTTTAGAATATATTCACTAGATTTTTTACTACCAGAAATTAAAATAGACTTTGTCAATTCAAAAGGAAGAGATACCTTTTCTACTACTTTTGTCATTGTTTCACTAGAAAAGTTACAGATAATTCTCCTCAATTGAGAAGTAGAACAATTCTGTTCCATCGCATAATTGACAAATAAAATAGCCCCTTCTGCCTGTAAAGTATAAAGATAGCCATCTAAAGCATCAATTTTTTGAAAAATGAGATCACAAAAGGAAGGAATCCTAAAAAAATGATTAACAGCATTTTTGTCACAAGTCAATAATCCATTTAAACGCGTGATTAATTCTGGGGCTTGAGAAAGATAAGAAATTCCCTCTTCATCTAAAAGGCGTTCTATCATGTCATCTGATTCTTCTTGAACAAGCCAAATAAAATCATATCTTCCCGATTCTACTATGATTTTCCTTTTTATACCAGAGTTTGCCAATAAGGTTGCATACATTTCTGGATGCAATTCCTTTAAGAGGCGAAGAACCACTCTTAACTGCTTAACCTCCATCTGTAGATAATCTTCTATCCCCACCGTATCACTTCCTATTTTTTTTGTTCTTCTAAGGATTGTTTCATAAGAGTTTCTACCTCATGAAACAATTTATCATTTGCTTCTTCTAAAGACATATCTCCTATTTTCCAAGGAGTTCCATAACGAATGGTTAAATTTTTACTACGAAAACAATAATCTCCCGTAATTCCAAAAGGAACAATTGTCGCTCCTGTCTTTTTGGCCATCGAAACTGCTCCAAACTTAAATGGTAATAAGAAAGCTTCTGTCTTATTTCTAGTACCTTCTGGAAATAATCCAACGGCTCCATCATCTTTTAATACTTCCAGAGCTAATTGAGTAGCATGATCATCTTTCCTAGAACGATCGACTGAAATACAACCAGTTCCTTTAAAAAACCAAGATACTTTCTTATCATCAAAATATTCTTTTTTAGCTAAATAATGAATTCCTCTTTTGGTAGCAATAATGGTAAGACATTGATCATATAAATGTTTATGATTTCCAACAATTAAGATAGGTCCCTCTTTGGGAATGTTTTCTTTTCCAATAATCCGAGGATGATAATAAAAACGGAAGATAGGTCCTAAAAGAAACTTACCAACCTTGTAGAGAACAGGAACCTTCTTATTCATCGTCATCATCTTCTCCTATATCACTTTTTAATTTTTGAAAATCCACTTTTCCTAATTTTGTCTTTGGTAATTGTTTTCGAAAGACGAATTCATAAGGAATCATATATTTCGCTAAATTCTTCTTACAATAATTCTTAATATCTGATTTTACAAACAGACCATGATATCCCTCTTTTAAAACGATAAAAGCTTTTCCAACTTCCTGTTTATAAGGATGAGGAATTCCAATGACTGTACATTGTAAAACAGCTGGATGAGACTCAATGACTTCCTCGACATGGGTAGGATAAACATTATAACCACTCGTGATAATCATTCTCTTCTGTCTTCCCTTATAGAAGATAAATCCATCAGTATCCATATATCCTAAGTCTCCTGTATGAAGCCATACATGACCATCTTTATGAACCTGTAAAGCAGCATTCGTCTCATTTTCGTTATTGAGATATCCCATCATTAAAGCTTTCGAATTAATAACGATTTCCCCTACTTCGCCATAAGGCATTGTTTTTTGCGTAGAAGGATCAATAATCTTAATATAATTACCGGCAAGAGGAATACCAACAGATCCACTTTTATTGATATCATCACAAGCAAGGGTTACTGCCGCTAAAGCTTCGGATAAGCCATATCCCTGTGTAACCACTGCTGTTGAATTATGCTTCTTAAAATAAGCATTAATTTCATCCTCTAAAGATTTTGGTAAAATGTCTCCTCCACTTACCACATATTTTAAAAAGGATAAATCCAAATTTTTCTCATTATGACAGTGAATCAAAGCTTCATACAAAGTTGGTACCCCAAGCACACAAGTAGGTCTTGTCTTCTTAAATAACGTATCAAACTTTTTAGCATTAAACTGTGGCACTAAGATCGTATAACATCCTAAAGATAGAGGAGTATGCATCAAAACACTAAGTCCAAAACCATGAAAATTAGGCATAATCGCTAAACAACAATCCCCAGCTTTTAATCTTTTCATCTGAATTTTTTCTTGCCGAGCCTCTAAAATAAAAGCTCTATTTTGAATAACAACATTCTTAGGAGTTCCACTAGTTCCTCCACTATGTAAAATCACGGCAGGAGTATTTCTTCCATATTTTTTTCGAGGAAGATTTTTTACCTTTTTACCAAGACGATAAAACTTCTTCAAATTCATAAAATTTTCTTTTTTTGGATATTTTTTATATTTTCCATGTTGTTTCACGCGATAACCAATTCTTAAAAAGAGATTTAAAGAATCGGCTGGACAGACAAAAATTACTTTTTCAACTGGTGTATCATCAATGATATTTTCTATCTTATCATAAAACATATCCACCATAACCAATAATTTACTATTTGTCGAAACCAAACTCTGTTTAATTTCTTCTTCAGCAGATAAAGGGTGCAACATATTCGCAATAGCCCCTAATTTATTCAAAGCATAAAAACAGATTAAGGCTTCTGGTAAATTGGGCATACAGATGGTTACGATATCTCCTTTTTTGATTCCTAAGCTATAAAAAGAAGCACTTGCCTTATCGATTAGTTTCACAAATTCCCGATAAGTAATCGTATGCCCCATATAGACAATTGCTTTATTCTTGGGATATTTCTGATAACTAGCGACAACTTGATCATACAAACTAACATTTGGAATTTTAATATTTCTTTCTTCTTGTGTATAATACTTCGCCCAAGGTTGGGGTATGGGTTTCTTTTTTCGAAAAAAAGCAAAAATAGACATGACTATCCCTCCAATTTTTGACTAATGATTTTTCTTAATCGATTGTTTTCTATCTCTAAATCATCCTGGATAGAAATCGCTTCTAAAAATTCTATAGAAACTTTCTTACCAAAAAATCGATACTTTCCTTTAATAACAAAAGGTACAAGAGGAGCTTTTGTCTCTTGACTCATTTTAACAGCTCCAAATTTAAATGGCATCGTTACTTCTTCCGTATGGTTAATAGTGCCTTCTGGAAAAATACCAATTACTTTTTCCCTATTCAAATAAGAAATCGCTGTATTTAAAGCATTGGGATCCTTTTTACTACGGTCAACAGGAATAATCCCCATAGACTGAAAAATAATTTTTTTAGGACCTTTGACAAGAGAATTTTTCGCTAAAAAATGAATCGTTCGTTTCGTTGACGATATTAATAGTAAACAATCCAAGTAGCTAGTATGATTCCCTGCTAATACTACTCTTCCCTCTTTTGGAATATTCTCTACCCCTATCACAGTTGGACGATAAAGGACTCTAAATAAACCAGAGATAATAGGTCTTACCAAACGATAAAACTTTGGTTTCTCCATTTTCTCACTCTCCATAATCATTGTATCATGTTTTTCTAAATTCGTAAAATTAAAAGAGAGTTACTCTTCTCTCTTCTTCAAATATTTTTTCTCTTCTTCTATCTTCTCAGGAGGAACCATTCCCACTTCTTCCATCAAGATAGTTTTCATCTGTCTAAGATTTTCAAGTTGGGATTTTCTTTTCCCAAAAACAGTTGGTCGAAAATCCATAGTCTCTTTTTTTTCTAAAACAGAAGACTTTTCTTTCTCTTTTTCTTCTTCTGGAATGATTGTTTGCGGAGGCTCTACGTGAATTCTTTCCTTCTCTTCTTTATATTCTTTATATTTTCGCTGATAAGAATGAAAAGTTACAATCTGTAAAAGAGCTGTGGCAACTACTCCAGATTGTACAACCATTTCTATTGGTAATTCTTTCGAAACAAAGCCTAAGCCAATAAGTGGAAATAAGAAAAACGTTTTTACTTTGCCGATGAGTAAAGATCTAACATCCATTCCTTCTAACTTAGCTTTCGTATTCGTTCCAGCAATTAATGCCTCTAACCCAAAATTGAAAAGTAAGGTAGGATTCATAAAACTAGAACCTAAAAGTAGAGTCCCGGCAAAAATTTTATCACAAAAAGCATCTAAATCTCTACCTAAATCACTCGTTAGATGAAATTTACGAGCAATAAAGCCATCTAATAGATCTGTTACAGAAAAGGTACCGACAAAGACAAATACGAGAGGAACATTTCCCGTAAAAGCCGCTGGTAAAATGAAAAAAGGAGCTAATAAACGCATGGAAGTTAAAATATTAGGAATTTGATATTTTCTTCTACCTTTTGTCTTTAAATCAGCAATCGCTTCTTTAAATTGTTGTTTATATTTCTCCCATTGTTCCTTCAACATGGCAACCCCTCCTAAATGCGTATCTATTGTATCTTAACTTTATAGAATTGTCAAATAAAAAGAAGTATGAAAATACATACTTCTCTGGTTTTTATTCTAATTCGTATTTATTTTGTAATTCTACTTCTAATACCATATCAGGAGTAATCACCGTATCTGCGGAAATACTTTGCTGGGAGACATATCCATAGCCATTCGTCTGATAAGACATACCGAGAAGATTCATATATGTTACAAATTCATTTTTAGACCATCCTCGAACATCTACTAACTTTTTTTCAGTACCATTAGTGACTAAGAAAACCTTATCTCCACTGATTACCGTTGTTCCTTTTTCTGGATATTGGCGAATGACTTTTTCGCCATTTCCAATAACAATGACTTTTAATCCTTCTGCCTCTAAGGCTTTAGCAGCTCTTTCTACCTCTGCATTTAAATAAGAAGAAAGAACACTTGATTGAGCAATCGTAGGATTACTATTTTCGGCATTAATATTTAAGTATTTAGAAGTATTTTGAATAACCGATTTAACAGCTGGTGCTAAAGAACTTGCCCACCATGTATAAGGTTTTTTCATAGCGGCATAAACAATGATTTGTGGATCATCGCCTGGATAAATTCCTGCAAAGGAAATTAAATAATTGCCATCACCTGTTAAATAGTGCCCATTTTCATAAATCTGAGCAGTACCAGTCTTTCCGATAACATCAAAACCTTCCATAGCATAAGTATGTCCTGGTGCCCAAGAATTATTAATTGCTCCATACATGAGTTCTTTCATGTGAGCCACACTTTCCTTTTTAACAATCTGTCCTGTCTTTTCCACTTTAGTTTCCGTTACTTCTCCTGTTTTGGTATTGACTATTTTTTTAATAACATGAGGTTTTAACATTACTCCGTCATTGGCAATAATCGTCAAAGCTTGAAGTTGTTGAATAGCCGTTGTCGAAAGTCCTTGACCAAAACTTACAGATAACCAATCCAATTCAATACGACCATTGAAATTGATATTACCAGCTAATTCCCCACTCAATTCAATTCCTGTTTTCTCTCCAAAACCATATTTACTTAAACACTCTCTTAACTTTCCAGCGGATAGATATTCTTTAGCTACTGTCATAGAACCAACATTACTAGAATATTGATATCCTGTATCGTAACTGATATCTCCCCAACCAGATGGATTCCAATCGTGAACCGTGTTTGGTCCAATTGTATAACCACCGGAATGATAAGTCTTCTCTCCATCATATAAACCAGTATCTAAGGCACATAAATAGGTATAGGTCTTCATAACAGATCCTGGTTCATATCCATAAGAAACCAAAGGATTTTGATAAGACATATCACTAGATAAATTATTAGGATCAAAGGAAGGACTAGTAGCACTTCCTAAAAGTTCTCCTGTCTTTGCATCCAAAACAGCCATAATCATCCATTCTGGTGTATACTTTGCTACCGTTTCGGCCACAGCAGTTTCCAAAAATCTCTGAATACTAGAATCTATTGTAAGATAAATATCATAGCCATCTTCGGCATCAATACGAATTTCTGGAGTATCTGGAATCTGATAACCGGATAAATCCTTTTGATAAGTCAAACTTCCATTTTTACCAGAAAGAATATCATTATATCCTTTTTCTACTCCCAATTCTCCTGTAATAACTTCTTGAATTTCCCCATTCTCTTCCTGAGGAACATTCTTTGCATATCCAACAATATAAGAAGCAAAAGTACCATTTGGATAAAATCTCTTACTAGATTCTATAAAGTCAATTCCTGGAAGCTCTAACTCTTCAATAGAAAGCTTTGTAAGTTCTGTAAGTTTAGAACCATAAGAACCAAACTCTACTTGATAAACGCCCTCTTTTTGTAATCGTCCTAAAATATAATCATAAGGAGCATTTAAAACTTCTGATAAAGCTTGAGCGGTTGCTTCCTTATCCACCACATGCCTAGGATTTTCTGGATCGGTTGTTCTGGAAGAATCCAAATAAGCAATTAAAGTGTAAGAAGCAACATTAATCGCTAATACATTTCCTTCACTGTCATAGATTGTCCCTCGATTGGCGATCAAATCCCTCGTTACTGTGATTCTTTTATTCGCGAATTCTTTTAAATCTTTGCCATAAACAGTTTTAGACAAAGAAAGGTACGTAAACTGTACCATCAATCCCAATATAAGAAAAAGGAAAATCAACAGTACATACTTTGGTCCACGCCAATTTTTTACAACTGTATCATTTCCTTTTTTCATACCATCACCATAACTATTATAGCATATTTTATTTGTTTATAACAACGATGTTTTCATTGTTATAAGCTAGTCCTAAATCTTTGATAACAGAACTTACATTCTCATAAGAAGTAAGCTCATTTACTTGCATCGTCAAAGATTCATTTTTCTTTTCCTGATTTTCTATTTCAAAATGAATTTTCTCAATATTCATTTTAATATTACTAATTTGAGCCCCAAAAAAGATTTTACTGGCAAATAAAGCTCCAAAAGATAAAACACCTACCGCATAAATCAGTTTTTCCTTTTTGGTAAATTTTACTTTTCTCTGTTTCTTCTTCGCCACTCTATCGCAACCTCTCTATTACTCTTAATTTCGCACTTCTAGCTCGTGGATTTTGTTCAATTTCTTCTTCTGTCGGTAAAACCGTCTTAATTACTTTATATTTTGGTAAATATTCTTCTGGAACGATTGGTAAATTCTTTAATTCCTTCGGTAATTCCGTTACTTCTTTAAATATGTCCTTACAAATTTTATCTTCTAAGGAATGAAATGTAATGACACAGATTCTTCCCCCTATCGATAACATCGATAGAGCTTGTCTTAGACTATCCTGAAAAACCTCTAACTCATTGTTGACTTCAATTCGAATGGCTTGAAATACCCGTCTAGCGGGATGTTTTTCACGACGATATTTCTCAGGAACGTGATTTTTAATGACTTCTACTAAAGCAAGAGTTGTTTCAATGGGTCTATTTTCCACAATTCCTCGAGCAATTGAAGAAGCATATTTTTCTTCACCATATCGATGAAAAATATCTACTAATGTATCATAATCGTAATGATTTACAACCTCATAGGCTGTTAAAAATTGGGTTTGATCCATTCTCATATCTAAGACGGCATCTTGATGAAAACTAAATCCCCTATCCCCTTCATCGAGTTGAGGACTAGAAACACCTAAATCATAGAGAATGGCATCTACTTCTTTTTGATTTCTTTTTTTTAGTTCCTCTTCCAAATGACAGAAATTACTAGAAATAATAGTGAAATTAGAAGCAATTTTCTCGAGGCGAGATTTGCTTGCTACAATCGCTTCCTGATCTTGGTCAAAAGCGAATAGGAACCCCTTTTTAATTCTTTTTAAAATTTCGCTACTATGTCCAGCATAACCTAAAGTACAATCGACAACTACACTATCTTCTTGGAGATTTAAATAGTGGATACTCTCCTCTAGTAATACACTTTTATGCATAAGTCCTCCTAGTTATTGAAACTCGTAGCAAATAAATTATCGGCTATCTCTGATAAATTTGCTTCATTCTCATCGATAAAGCCTTCCCAGCGATCTTTACTCCAAACTTCTAATCTTTCATCTACACCAATGATGATGCATTCTTTTTCTAAATGTGCATATTCAATAAGAGGAGCAGGAATATTTACTCGCCCCTGCTTGTCCAATTCACACATCGTTGCTCCAGATAGAAAAATTCTCATAAAATAACGGCGGTCTTTTGTGTCAGGTAATTGTTTATATTTTTGAATAATCGTATCCCATTCAGCTTTAGGATAAATAAACAAACATCCTTCCAAACCTCGGGTGACAATAAATTCATCCCCCAAATCTTCTCTTAGCTTAGAAGGCACAATGAGCCGACCTTTTGTATCTATGGCATGACGAAATTCACCCATAAACATAAAAATCACCCCACTTTTAACCACTTTCATCCACTGTTTACCACTATTATACTCATAAAATGTTTTTTTTGTAAATACTTTTTCTAGATTTTATCAAAAATTATGAACAGAATTTGTCAAAAGAAAAAGAGGAAACACCTCTTTTATAATAGACAAGACCCGATAATAATGGCGAGTAAAATATAGAGAACAATAATAATTACAAATGAACTCCCTGCTCCATTATTAGTACAAGTTTTAGGGGTTGTTGTCTCTTTATTGCATGAATCTCCGCAAGCCATAAAAACCTCCTTAAATCCAAGCTCCAAGTATAATAATTAAAAGAATAAATAATACTAATACGATTGCTGCAGATGATACTCCAGAATTACAACACATAAAATCATTCCTCCTTTTTGTCTTTTCACAGTTATTTTATGAATATTTTGTGAAGATGTGAAAGAAATCGTTGAATTTTATTGTTGGATTTGATATTATAATTTTGTACGTTGAAATCATGGAGTACACTTGAAAGGAGAATATATGAAAAGAAAGGTTTTAATGTTATTGTGCTGTGTAGCCTTATTCGTTTCCACAGCTTGTGGTAGTAATCCTAAATTAAAAGATGGAAAAGAAGTTGTTGCTTCTCTAAAAGGAAAAGACTTTACAGCAGAGGATCTATATGAGGAATTAAAAACGCAGTATGGATATAATACAATGCTTACGTTAATTGATAACTATATTGCAGAACAAGAAATTGAAACAACTGATGAGATTAAAGAATCTGCTCAAGAATATGTAGATTATTATGATAGTTTAGCACAATCTTACGGAGTAGAGCTTGGTGAATTCTTAGCTAATTATGTAGGAGTTTCAGGAATTGAGACAAAAGATGAATTTTTAGATTACATGATTACCATTCAAAAAGTTTCTATGGCAATTGAAAAACAAGTAATGTCTACCTTAACAGATGAGGAGATTGAAGAATATTATAATGAAAATTATTCAGAGAAATTAACGGTTCGTCACATCTTATTTGAAATAGAAGAAAGTGACGAAAACGGAGAAAAGGCTTTAGCAGATGCCAAAGCTAGAATTGAAGAACTTAATGATACAGATGCTGATAAAGTAGAGGATAAATTTATTGAACTCGCTAAAGAATATTCTGATGATGGTTCTGCTAGTGATGGTGGTTTGATATCTGACTTCATGAGAGGAACTGTTGTAAACGAGTTCTGGGAAGCTTCTTCTAAATTAAAAAATGGAGAATACACAAAAGAACCTATCAAAACTACTTATGGATATCACATTATCTACAGAGTATCTGATAGTAAAAAACCATCTTTAGAGGATTCTAAAGAAGATATCAAAAAAGAATTAGCTAACAAAAAATTAGAAGAAGATGCATTATTACAATACGATGCCATGAATGCTCTTAGAGATAAATATAAACTTTCTATTCTTGATAAAGATTTAAAAGATTCTTATAATGAATATCTCGATAATTTAAAAGAACAAAAAGAAAATGCAGAGGAATAAAAAAGTTAGAAGATAAAGTTCTCCTAACTTTTTTTCTGCAATAATTCTTCGATTTGATTGATATCAAAACCTTTACTATAGAGTTTTTCTTTTATTTTACGTGTTAAATCTTTATCACTATATTTTCTTCTTAAGCGATTGTATTGTATTTCATATTCCTTCTCTAACTTTTCTGTATCTTGAAAAGAACAAGTAGAAAGAATTTGTAAAATCATGTCCTTACTATATCCCAAATTTACCATATCCAAAATAATTTTTTGTTGTAACTGATAATTAGAATGCTTATGATCATGAAGAATTCTCTTTTGAATCAACTTGGTGAGTTTTTCTTCTACATAAGAAACATCTATTTTCTCCATCTCTTCCGCGATTAAATTTTCATCTATCTCTTGAGCTAACAAATAATTTTGAATTTTATTCGGTCCATCATTACTAAGATATAAAGAATCCGATAGATAAGCTTTTACATAAGAACGATCTGATAACAAGCCAATGGTTTCAAGATGTTCTTTTATTTTTTCTTTTTCTGTACTAGGAATATCAAACTTTTCTAAATAAAGATTTACTTCATAATGACTTCTTATTTTTTTGGTTACATATTGTAGCATCTTGTGATATACATCCGCATAGAGATTATCTATTTCTAATTTTTGATAGGCTGCTTCCCCTATTTCTTTTTGAAATAATAAATGATTTTTCAAAATGACATCATCATAAGTGGTAATAAACTGATCACCTATTTTGATTTTATATTTTCCTGAAGGAAGTTTCTTAATTTCTCCTACTCTCATGCTATCACCTATTTCATTATAGCAAACAAAAGTTTGGTTTACAAGTCTATTTCCTTTTTTTTAACCGTTTTTTCTACGATTATATTCCTCTTCTATCATTTCTTCAATTTTTAAGCAAGAGTCTAAATATTCTTCTTCATATTTTTCTAATAAAGGTTGATATTCCATCTTTCCTTCCCCGTAAACTTTTTCACGAAGCTCATTTCTCGGTTTTTCAATTTTTTCCCTCATATCTAATGCATATTCTTCAATCTTTGATATCATTCTCATCCTCCATCTTCTATCATTATAATGGTTATATAACCAATAGTCAAGCAAACCCTAAAGTTGTTATGATAAGACTATAGAGGGATTAAAACGATGGTAAAGATAGACATAGAAAATGGATATTATCTATTTAAATTAGATGATCTATTAGAACAAGATTGCATTAGTAAAAATAAGTTAATGAGAGAGACCAACACAGATTTTAAAGTACTAGAAAGAATTCTTAAAGGAGAATTAGTACGCATGGATATTACTGTATTTGCAAGACTTTGTGATTACTTTGACTGTACGCTAGAAGACCTAGTTGAATATGTCCCTAATGAAAAGAAAACAACTTAATTGTATAAAAGCCCCATTTCTTTAGAAATGAGGCTTTTTTATAGAGATAAAATTACAAAAAAAGAAGTATCCCAAAGAGATACTTCCTGTAAATTTCCTATTTTTCTTCTTCCATCATAGCTTCTTTATTAGTCCGCATATCGAGTGTAGCTTCATTAACTGCATCATCAATTGTTTTGATAGCATCATTAATGATACTATAACCAATAGCAGCTCCAAAACCATGACTTAATTCTTTAAATTCTTTATTCAATTTACGAATATAAGCAGTTGCTTGTTTTTCTTCATATTGTACAAGATAAATTAAGAATTCATTCCCATCTGTACGAATAATTTCTGAACGAGGCATCTGTGTTTGAATCAAAATATTAGCAGCTTCCGTAATAACTTTATCGCCCTCTTCATGACCAAAGTTATCATTAATATAAGCAATATTATTTAAATCTACAATAATAATTATTTGTGGATAAACTTCAGAATTATCCCATTTTTCTATATTATCATTTAAATAAGAACGATTCTTAAGAGAAGTTAAAGCATCTACATAACGAATTTTCTCGTTTTTCGTAAGCTTTTTCCGTTTCTTATTCTTAAAGAAAATGATAATTCTCTTAATATTATAGAAAAGTTGAACAACTACTAAGAACGCCAATACAGCAATAGCGATTAAATAGTATCCTTCCCTATTATCCACACGATAGATATCTTGATAACTATCTTTAACAAGTGTTTGAACAGGCATATATTCTAAGTAGAAATCGAATAAAGCCGCAAACAACTCATCTTTTTCTTGGATAGCATACCCATAATGTATTTTATTAGGAAAAACATAACTAATCTTAAACTTTGACAAATCTCTAGCATGGAAATACTCATAATCCTCTAAATTCATCGCAATAATACTGCTATCTTTCTTATTTTTTAACAATTCATTCATAGAATCATAAGAAGATACAGAAATACCATTGTCTAATAAATACTGTTCGATTTTACTGTTTTTAACAGTAGAAACCTTATAATTGGATAAGGATGCTAAAGAAGAAATTGGTACATTTTCCCGAATGGAAGAAAGAATGACAATATTAGAAGAAATAGGCGTTCCTGTATAATGTACTTTCTTCATTTCTCCAGAATAATCATGGAAGAAAAAATCTACCTGGTCGGATTGAAAAGCCTCTACTAAATCTTTTTTAGATTTATAAGATTTTTCATATTCCATATCAATATTAGCAAATTCGGCAAATGATTTAATCAAATGATAATTCATTCCCTTTAAATTTCCACTTAATAATCTATCATAAATTCCACTTTCTGAAAAAGCATAGACATACGTTTTTTCTCTTAATTTGATTTTTTCTTTTTCCGTAATTTCTTTAAACTCAAAGTAGGTATTTAATAATTGCGTACGATAAGATTCTTCAAAGAAATCATGTTTCCACGTCTCAAACGTTTTTTTCACAATATCATTTAAAGTGGTATCTCCATTTAACGTTAATGCATAAGTTTTCGTCATATCTAAGAGATGGTAACCAATGTGATAATCATAAGTTAATATCTCATCTAGATAAAGACTCTTTAAGCCAAGAATACCATTAAGAGTGGTATCTTCCTTTTGGAAATCTTCCAACATAGCTTCTTCCGTTTCAAAAGTTACATATTCAATAGAAGCATTTTCTAAATATTTACTAGCATTTTCTTGATCACTAGCAAGTACTCCTAAGGTAAATCCTTCAATTTCTTCTGGAGCGGCATAATCCGTTTTCTCTTTTGTCAAAATAACATAACTATCACTAAAAATAGGAACTTGATTGTCATTTAAGAAATCTACTAATTCAATTACATATTCTTTATCCTGACTATCATCATAAGAATACTCCTTAAAAGATAATTCTGTACGAGTTTCTAAATAATCGATAAAATCAAAGAAAACGCCCTTTCCCATATAAGTAAAAGCAGCAATGTTCCTTGGTAAATAAATGTTTACTACATCATTTTTATTCGTATCCAACCAACGTTGTTCTGCAGACGTAAAAGAACTTGTCTCTTCGTCTCTTAAAATGAAATAGCCCCCTACTCCCAATCCTATAACTGCTAACAGGACTATTAAACCAATTAATTTCTTTTTCATATATACTCCCAACTACCAAACAAAATAATCATTGGCTTCGCCATTAATTACTTTATGTCTTTTTCCTATGATTGGATAGTTTTCACTCTCTTTCTTCTTACTATCAATCCATACTTCAAATTCATAATTCTTTAATTCTTCTTCTGAAAAAACAGTAAGAAGTTTATTAGCCATTTCTTTTGAAGTATCAACAGGAACTTCATCTTCCACTTTAACAATGATATCAATCAAATTACACTTTACATCCACCGTAGATAAAGTCATATTTTCATAGCTTTCGACAATTTCTTTTACTTGCTTTTTTCGTTCACTCGTAATAGGAAGGTCCTTCGTTGGCTCACATCTATCCCCATATACACTCTGTTTTTGATCAGGTGTAAGATATTTAAAAATCTGATAAATAGAGACTAAAAAAACAATAAGAATGACAAGAACTACTGTCAAAATAATTAATTTCTTTTTATGTGTTTTTACAAAGGATTGAAATTTTTTCATAATCCACCTCATGTTCCATTATACTATATTTTCCTATTTTAGTAAATAATACAGAATGGCAAAAAAAAGAGGATTATTCCTCTTCTGCCACTTTTGGGTTTTTTGACTGTAATTTTTCTAGAACTTCTTGCGTTAAAACAGTTGCTTTTTCCCGAATTACAGTAGCCGTTTTCTCCATTACAGGAGTTCCCTTTTCTACTACATATTTTACTAATTCTTCACATTTTGCTTGAAGTTTTTTAGCTTTTTCTTTTGCAATAGATAAAACTTTTTCTTTATCCAAATCTTCCATACTCTCTTTAATTTCTGTAATCTTTGCTTGGATGGTTTCTTTTACCTCTTGAACATCTAAAGATTTAGCCTTTTTATATAATTCTTCTAATTTTGCTTTCAATTCTGCTCTTGTCTCTGAACCTTTCTTTGGTGCGAATAAAACACCTAAGCCAGCACCGATTGCTAAACCGGCAATAAATTTTCCTACTCCGCCTTTTTTCTTACTCATTTTTTTTCTTTCCTTTCTTTCTTCTCGTTATAAAATGAATCGCATTGGTAATTCCACCGACGATTTTATCACCTATCGTAGCTACATAATCCGTAGCCTTATCAATAAGATCAAAAAGTCCATCAACACGTTTCATTTTACGATTGACATCATCCAACATTAGGTCAACTTTACCCAATGTCTTCATTAATCTTATGACAAGTACTATAATTACTATGATAAGAACAAGTAAAGCTACGTAAATCGCAATAGGAAGTACTTTTTCTAAATCGACTGTCATTATTTATCCTCTCCTTCATCATACATAGAATCAATTAAATTAAATAAATCACTGTCTGATAAATCTTCTTCCTTTTCCTCTGGTATTATTCTTCTAGGAGTTACTTTTCGTTTATCTTTTTCCTTTTGAAGTAACAAATTATCTAGTTCTTTTGTTAAATCCATGGTAATTTCTTCTAATTCTCGAATATTTTTCTCTTGCTCTGTAATCTTAGCAGAAACGTCTTCTTTTTCTTCTTCTCTTTCTAATTCATCGAATAAATCATCCTGAATATCCTCTGTTTGTTTAGAAGGAGAAGAGGCCAACATAGAATCCTCTAAATCGTCTTCTAAAGTTCCATAAGCTTTTTTACGAATACTATCTACGCTAAGTCCATCTATAGAATTTTTAGTCGTTTGCTCTTTTCGATCCACAATATCCTCTTTATGATAATTTTTATCTAGAACACCATAAACAGGAGAAATAATAGGAGTTGGTTTAAAGATTTGTTTTTCTTGATGAATAATGGTCGTCGTATTGTAGTTTCCACCATAAGGTTTTGGAGCTGGCTCCTCCTTTTTTGGCTCTTCTACTTTTTCTGGTTTTACGACCTCTCTACTTCTCTTTGGAGATACCAAATCCTCAAAATCTCTATCTGTAAAAAAGACAGGACTTTTTGGTTTTTCTTCTACATAAGTGTCTTCCCTTACTTCTTCTGTTGATCTTTTATAATCTTCCCTAGTTGGAGGTACACGATCCATTCTTGGTGATTCAATTGGAACACTTCTTACTTCTTTCTTAATTTGTTCGACTTTTACTTCTTCGTCATCTTCTACTTCTTCTGTGAAAATATTTCGTATCTTATCTACTAATCCCATAATCCACCTTTTCCTTTTTAATCCTCATCAGTTACTTGCAAATCAAAACTATTTTCACTGTTTTCATTCTTTGCAAATACATCATATTTTTCTTCACGGTTAGTAAAATATTCTTCATCCAGCATCAAATTAATAACGTCAGAATTGAATTGAATGGTAGATAATATATATGCAGCATTCAATACGGCATCATTTATATCATCTTTCGAAACAACTGTTTCAATCTTGGCATGATTGTATACAAATTCTATATAATACAAATCATCCTTTAATTCGATTTCCAGATAGCCAGACCACTCAAACCCATCTTCTTTTGATATTTTCTTTGAATAATAAAGAGAACTATCTTCTTGATACTGTTGTTCTGTATCATTATAATATCCAATAGCATCTACATACAAGTAGTAATAATTTCCCTTCGAATAAAGTTTATCATTCAAATCATCTGTATCCAAGTAAGTAACTCCTCTTGGAACATAATATTTATAACCCTTTCCAACTCGATTATATAAAGTATTATCTTTAGAAAGAACAACATTTACAATGGTATCTATACTGGTAGTATCAATTCTAACAACGGTACAACCAGTAATTAAAAGGATGAGCGATATGGTCAATATTCTTTTCATACCCCACCTCTACTCTTATTATACCAAAAATAATACATAAATTCTAGCCTTTTCGTTCTTTCCGACATTCTTTTTTCACTTCTATCTGATAAATGGGAAATCCTAGGGTATGAAATTTTGTTTCATACTCGGTTGGAATATTAAACGCAAGTCCTTCTTCATAGACGTTTAGACAAATATTTTCAATAGAATATCCAGCATCAACAAAAGACTTAATAGAGAATTCAAATAAGTGACGATTATCCGTCTTCATGATAATTTTAGGATTCTCTGTAAATAAAGAGTCATATTTTTTTAAAAAATAAGCACTAGTAAGTCTCCTATGTTCATGACGATTTTTAGGCCATGGATCAGAAAAGTTTAAATAAATAGTATCAATCTCATGCCAAAAAGCTTCTTCAATTTTTTCTGCATCCATCCGAATAAACCGTAAATTAGGAAGATTTTCTTCCTCTACTTTTTCTAAAGCTCTAACGATTACACTATCATATTTTTCAATACCAATAAAATTAATATCGGGATATCTCTTAGCTTTCTCAATCAAAAAAGCACCCTTTCCCATCCCTATTTCAAGATGAATCGGATGTTGATTTTGAAACAGAGTGTGATATTTTCCACGATAGTCTTGATAATTTAAAATCATATAGGGAGAAGAGAGAATCTTTTCATTCGCCCCAGGAACATTTCTAAGTCGCATATCATCACCAACTCCATTATAGCACATTTTTTTCTATCTCACATATAATGAATTAGACTAGGAGGGTTTATGAAAAAAGATAGAAATTGTTCAGGAAATACTATGAATATGCCAATGGTTAGTTATGGAGTTGGTGTTCCACTACCGGTACCCCCTGCTCCTCCAATGATGCAGGGAATGATGTATCCAAATCCAACCTATTCAACACCAACTTATACAACGACATCTTCTTCTAATTCCAATGGATATTTAAATACTTATAACAATGTTGAACAACAGCTCAATAACATGCAACAACAAATCAATATGTTAGACAGTCGTGTCAGTAAATTAGAGGGAAAATCTGTTACTACGAATAATTATACGAATAAATATAGTGATTCTAATTACTATATGTTATAGTTTTCGAAAAAAAGATTCATACTATCTCTAGAAAGGATGAAGCAAATGAATATCGATATTCGAAAAAGCATTATGGCTAATTTTAATCACTCAGAAGAACAAGAAATTGAAGAAGCCATAGAGAGTTCTATTCAGGACAAGGAAGAAATTACTCTTCCAGGCCTTGGTGTATTTTTTGAAATTCTTTGGCAAGCTAGTAGTAAAGAGGAACAAGAACAAATAGTAAAAGTTCTAAAGAAGAATCTATCGTAGATTCTTTTTTTTAGCTTTATAGAAATGTTCTTTACACAGAAAAAAGTAGAAAACTGGTTCTACTTTCGGTTGTATTATAAATAGTGTTGGTGAGAAAAATCACTGACACTGTTTTATTTTATAAAAAGACATAAGTTTGATA